>DASWTM010000385.1:0-3291 GCA_036402115.1 Chryseosolibacter sp. | reverse complement strand
AATTCTAAGTCTTGTTTACGCGGGCACGAAACAGCGATTGAGAATCGCTTCATGCTCCTTTCCAAACCTGGTGTAACACCAGTTCCTCAGTTCACTGATCTCATCTGCTATCAGCATCTTGATAGCCTTACGGAGCTCCTTCTCGAACAGGAGAGCGTCAAAACTCACTTTGGTGAGCACAGTTTTGACATAGTTCAACATTTTGATATGAGTAAGGGTTAAAAAATTAATAAGCTAACGACCGTTAAATTAAAAAATTGTCGAAATACATTGAACAAAATACCGCTAATAATTTTTCGCTGTGGTGTCGAAAAACAATCATTGGCCATTCAACGTAAATCCACCAATTTCGAGCAATTTTTATTCCCCGGAAACGGTTGTTACTTGGGGAACTTCTTGTTTCAACATGATTAAAATTACCATGATTTTTAAGCCCGTTTTTGTTATTGCCGCTTTACTGGTAAGTGTACTGTCGGTTCGGGCACAGGGTGTTCAAATTACACTTGGGCCGGATGAGATCGGAGAAAATCAGGCGTGGACGATCACCGTCACTGTGCAGAACGATCGTCTCAAAAGCTACGACAACTTTCCCGACATCGAGGGATTTCGCAAGCGCGGCACATCAACACAATCCACTACCAATATTGTGAACGGTCAGGTATCGTCATCACAAAGTGTCATCATGACGTATTTGCCTTTGAAGCAAGGTACGGTGAATGTTCCCTCCTTCACCATGAAAGTAAATGATAGCCCGATCAAAGTTGCCGGAAAGAAAGTCAAAGTGGGCTCGCCTGTGCAATCGCGTGATCCATTTAAGAGCCTGTTCGATCGAAGTCCTGCTGATGATTTCTTTGGACGGAACGAGACCGAATTTGTGGATGTAAAGGACGATGCCTTTCTCGCCTTGTCCACGAGCAAGAATGAAGTTTACGCAGGCGAAGGTTTTAATGCCACGCTTTCGTTTTACGTTTCGGAAGACAACCGCGCACCGTTGCAGTTTTACGAACTCGGCAAACAGCTTTCTGAGATTCTAAAAAAGCTGAAACCAAACAATTGCTGGGAAGAAAATTTCAACATCGAGAATATTGAAGGAGAGAATGTGCAGATCAACGGCAGAGGCTACACGCAATATAAGATTTATCAGGCAACGTATTATCCGCTGAACGCGGAAGACATCGTATTCCCTAAAGTTGGCCTTGAGATGATCAAATATAAAGTGGCCAAAAACCCTTCGTTCTTCGGACAAAACAGAAAGGAAGACTTTAAGACGTTTTACTCGCAGGCAAAAACAGTGAAGGTGAAAGAGCTTCCCCCTCATCCATTGAGAGACCAGGTAGCGGTGGGAAACTATCAGCTGTACGAGCATATGCCTACAACCGATATTGAAACCGGCAAGAGTACCAGCTATGTGTTCAATGTGTTTGGAGAGGGGAATATTTCAGCCATTGAAAAACCAATTGTGCGTAACGATGATGCCTTTGAATTCTATGAGCCAAATGTTCGCCAGGATATCAACCGTGATGGCTCTCGCGTTTCCGGAACGAAATCCTTCAATTACTTCCTCATTCCCAAAGAGCCGGGCGAATATGATCTGAAGAATTATTTCCAGTGGGTTTTCTTCAACACGACTAAAAACCGCTACGACACGCTGAAGTCGAAGCTCACGGTTTACGTAACGGGGGAAAGCAAGAAGAACGAAGCGATTGAATCGAATGATGCCGGGGCGTTTTATGATAAGATTGCTTCCGCAGATAACAGCATCCAGGCTCGTCAGAACAACGATTGGATTAAGACTGCGCTGACGGTGTTTACGGTTTTGGTGCTGGGTGCGTCATTGTATTTGGTGTTTCGAAAACAGCCCGCTTAGCCACCAAGACACCAAGGCACGAAGCAACACCAAGGAACTTATGCGCATTTAACTAGCTCGAGGTGATCATGCGGGTGACTTTATCAATTGGGCGTTGAGCCAGACCTCCGCCTGGAAACAGAAAAGTCAGAATTTCTTTAAAAAATTCTTGGTGTTCCTTGGAGTATTGGTGTCTTGGTGGCTACAACCCAAGTTTGAGGTTTAACGCTCCAACTACTATCTTCAGCCCTTCATGAGCAATTCATACGGCACACTTTTCAGGATTTCAACCTTTGGCGAATCACATGGACCAGCCATAGGCGTTATTGTTGACGGATGTCCAGCTGGACTTCCCATCGATGAAGAATTTATCCAGCGCGAGCTGACGCGCAGAAAACCGGGACAATCGAAGATCACCACGCAACGAAAGGAAGATGATACCTTCAAAATTCTGAGCGGAGTCTTTGAAGGAAAATCAACCGGTACTCCGATCGCTATCGTGATTGAAAATCAGGATCAGCGAAGCAAAGACTACGGGCACATTGCCGAAACATTTCGCCCATCCCACGCGGACTATACGTACGAGGCAAAGTATGGCAATCGCGACTATCGCGGTGGTGGAAGAAGCTCAGCGCGCGAAACTGCAGCTCGGGTTGCCGCGGGAGCCATTGCAAAACTGTTAGTAAAAAAATCTGGCGTTGAAATCTTCGCGTTTGTGTCGAAAGTGGGAGACATTGAAGCTCCGCATTATACCCAACTAGATCTATCGAAAACCGAAGATAATATAGTACGTTGCCCCGATCCCGCGACAGCGGAAAAGATGATCGAATACATAGACAAAATTCGTCTGGATCGCGATACCATTGGAGGCGTTGTCACGGGTGTCATAAAAAATTCTCCGGTCGGATTGGGCGAACCCGTATTTGACAAGCTGCACGCAGAACTTGGCAAAGCAATGCTAAGCATCAACGCAGTAAAAGGTTTTGAATACGGGAGTGGGTTTGCAGGCGTGGCGTTGCGCGGCTCAGAACATAACGATGAATTTTACAAAGATGGGGATCGTATTCGTACGAGGACGAATCTATCCGGTGGCATTCAAGGTGGGATTTCAAACGGTGAGGATATCTATTTCAACGTTGCCTTTAAACCTGTAGCCACAATCATGCAGGACCAAACCAGTGTAGACAAATCAGGCAATGAAGTGACTGTCTCCGGCAAAGGCCGACATGATCCTTGTGTAGTTCCACGCGCAGTGCCTATAGTGGAATCAATGGCCGCTTTGGTAATGGCGGATTTTGTACTCAGAGCAAGAGCGTCTAAGTTGTGAGATAATCCACTACGACAGGAAAGCACGAATGATCAATAATCAAATCTCAAAAGGTGCAGCGCACACTGACTATTTCACCTCGGAGATTACTTTTCGGTGTTTGTATGGTAAAATGTTT
>DASWTM010000384.1:0-19014 GCA_036402115.1 Chryseosolibacter sp. | reverse complement strand
ATTCGTTTTTACTTAACCAAATAAATATTCTTATGGAAATGAATTTTGAAACATTACTTCAGCGCCTTACTGAATTTATTCAGAAGGAAGCGAAAACAGAAACAGTTATTGGTGAACCGTTCAAGCTCGGTGAATTCACGTGCGTACCGGTGGTTCGCGTAGGAATGGGATTCGGAAGCGGTGGCGGTGAGGGCGATTCAGCAAAAACAGGTAAAGGCCAGGGAGGCGGAGCCGGTGCCGGAATTGGAATCGATCCGATCGGCTTTTTGGTGACTAAAGGAAATGAAATCTCCTTTATCAGCACACACCAAAATAAAACGTTGTCGAACATCTTCGAAAAAGTACCGGACCTCATTAAGAAATTTATGGAGCGAAAAGAGGCGGCTTAAATGCAAAAGTCTTTGGAAACAACCAAAGACTTTTTTTGTGTTGATTCTATAGCTCGGATGATTCAAATATCTCTTGTATCCCCCGTGGTAATGTACCAAGCGCCTGGTCCATTTCGGCTGCACTTACATATAGTCGCAACGTATCGATGACGGCTCTTACGCAATCAATAATTTCTTCTTTGCTGCTGAAATCTCTCCAGGCAGTGTTACTTTCTTCCTGGATGATCTCGATCAAAAATTCGTCTGCGGTCTTTATCTTTTTGTGCTCGCCTTTCTTCCAGCCATCAACGTAAATCGCTTTAATCGCCATTGGCAGTTGTGAGAGTAGTTGTAAAGACTCTTCAAATGTAAGATGGTTTCGAAGTACGCGGAATGTGGATCGCAATATGCGTGCAGCATGTGCACGATCGTCACTTCCCAGGTTTTCTTCTAGTCGATTTAGGAATTCATTTCCTTTCATCGCGAATTTGTTGAAGTCGAGTGTCATAGGAGCTCAGTGAGTTTTGTAGTTTCGCTTATTCACCATCGTCAAAGCTTGATTTCTCAAAACGCCCGGACGATTTTGTTATCTTAATTCGATAGGCAACGGCTTTAAATCCACGCTCAATCACTTCCGGAGGATGTGAAAGACCATGGGAGGGGCGAACGGTTTCACTGGTAAGAAAGGGCATCAACCGATCCACCATGATCTTCATCCCGGCCTTCTGCTCTTTCTCCAGTTTCAGTTCTTCATACTTTCCCCAAACAACGACACTTCGCCAGTTCGTCATGTTTTCCATCACATCTACCTGGAAGCATACGTTGGGATTTTTCCGCATCATTTGAACCTTTCTTCCTTCTTTTGAATGCGCGTAGATGTATCCCTTATGAAAGACATAGGTGACGGGTACAACGTACACCTCATTTCTGCTGCAGCATCCTATGCGTCCCACAATCTGTGTGCGCAACACGTGCTCGATTTGCTCTTCTGTCAATGCACCCAGCATATCATTTCGTTTTTGACGACTTATTCAGTCTGTTGAATTCATGAATTGATAACGAAGCAAGTCCTCTGCTGGTAGTGTGTTCCCAATCGACAATTTGTTGGATCAAGTCCGCGACTGGGTCGAGCTCGAGTTCTACCGCAAATAGGTATGCTGATTTGTAGCTTGTCATTTTAAATGCGTTGATGTTCTGAATACAGTTCACCATCAGTACATCTTTCAGCGGTCCAGATGAAACTAGTGTTAGCAAATGGTGTGTTTCTGCGATCATTCTTGCTATCACTTCGTTTTTCCACGGTACCGGTTCTTCCATTAAATAGCTAAACACGCGATCCAATTTTTGAAGCTTGTTTTCGGCTGCGTCAACATATTCCTGTATCTGATGTTTAACTTCAGGAGAAGTGATTTGCGCCACGCAGCCGTCAAATTCGTCCCTTACTCTCGTTTCTGCATCAACAAGACCCTTGAGCTGGTAAGCAAGCGCGTCCCGAAGGGTATTAATTGTCTTCTTCATATTCCTGATGGTGTAAAAAAGTCACTTCTGCTTAGCATTCGACACAACCGCATCAACGGTTTTATTTGACGGAGGAAAGCGTTTGAATATCTTTTGCACGCCACGCTTGATGATCTCTTCGGTTTCATCGGGCCTAATGGAGTTGAGGTCTGCAGTTGCCCAACCTCGCCAGACAAGATTGTTTGATTTTGGATCCATCAGATCGATAATCAAACTTCCTTCCCGATAAGAGTAGACGTGCGTTTGCATTCGCCTCCAGTAGGGGCCGTAGATGTAGCCATAGGGCTCGGTGGTGACAACAGACTCGTCATCAACAATAATGTGATAATGCACAATTACGTCAGGGGAGTCCGATGACAATGAATAACCGCGACTCGTCAACTCGGTAACAACTGCGGACTTGATGCGCTTATCGTTCAGTTCGTTGTAGTGGAGTGGATTTTTATCTGCTTCAACGTTACTTTTCTGGCCCCAGTCAAACGTTCTAAAATTGCTGACCTGATATTCCGGATCGTGATCGGAGTATACTCGGATTTGTGGACTGCAACCCGAAAACAGAATTCCGGAGGCTATTAGAATGAGGTATCTCATAACTGTGCTGTTAATTAATTAAAAGTAGGATTGCATAGTCCGGCACTAAATGACGGAAGTTTTAGTTGCGGGAGACTTTCGTCATCAGATGGACTTGCTGCCAAGTTCCCGGCTATTCGTTTATGCCTTTTGATTCGTGAGTATGACAAATTGTGACGGTGTGAGTTTAATTTTAATGAAGTGCCGGGTGCCGTCTTCATTTTTTAGTACATGAATTTTTCCTTTTCCACCGTATAGATATCGGAAGGTAGCGCCTTCGGGATTTAAGTGGCTGTCAATCCCTATGTATTCCTCATCATCATGCTGCATCGAACTGTTATAGACAATTAGTATTTCTTCGTCATAGAGGATACGCGAAAAAGCCAGCATGCAATCCTGTGTTATCGGTAACTGAAATGATTTACCATCGTGAGAAACCTCACGCATGTACATTCTTCCAAATTTCAAAACCGCGCTGTTTTTTCTGATTGCAGCGAGTAACGCGATTTGTCGGTAGATGAGATTATCCGGGTTCAGAACATTTGTTGTTATGTCATCCGGGTTGAACGCACATTCGCGTACACTCCAATCTCCGTCTCCGGATCCCTGGAAACCCTGTTCAGTTCCATAATAGATGCATGGTGTTCCCAGCGCGCACAACAGGAAACCAACTCCCGCTATTATTTGCTGTTCTGTAGCCGCCTGACCAAATCGCGATTTAACCTTGTGGCCCACCTGGTCATGATTGTCCAAAAATGTGACGAGAAATTCACCGAACTCTCCCCGCGACATTGCATTTTCGCGCAACGATTCATATCGTCTGATCAATTTTTCAGGTGATGATCTTCCAAGAATCACATCCGAGAGAACATGGTACAGAGGAAAATCCAGGACCGAGTTCAGTCCATAGTAGATCGCTGTATCTTCAATTTTTATAGACGTTTTTGGACCAATGTACTTGTTGTATAATTCTTCGGGTCCGAGCAGTTCGCCAAACAAAAAGAAATTTCGCTTCCCGAGCTTGTATGCGTATTCGCGAATGTGAGAGCAGAATTGGCTGATCGCTTTTTCACCCATGTGTTTTACTGCATCCAGGCGGAACCCATCCACATCGGTTTCTCTGATCCAGTAGCAATGGATTTTGGTCAGGATTTCCTGCACGTAAAGCGCTTCGGGCGAATCATCATTTCGGAATGTTTTCAAATTTTGGAAATCTCCTTCACGCGTTTCCGGATAGCTGTCGAAATTTCGGATCTGTCCTTTGCGGGAATACAGATCCGGGTTTCTCAATTCCACGGGTGAAGGTTTGTCAGCGTACCTCCATCTCCCGAAAGGGAAGGTCGCTCCGTTATAATAATAATATTCAAAGTCGTCAGGATAGCTCCAATTGTTTCCGGAGTGATGCAAAACAATATCAAGGAAAACACGCATGTTCAGTGCATGTGCTGCATCAACCAGCTCCTCCAGATCTTTTTTGGTCCCGAACCGCTGGTCCACTTCTGTATAGTCCCTAATCGCATACCCATGATACACGTCCTCGTTGTTTTCAAATACCGGACTAAGCCATAGTGCAGTGCAGCCCAGCTCTTTGATGTAGTCGAGATTTTTAACGATACCTTTCAAGGTGCCGCCACATGAACTCCGAAGCTGCTCAGCCGTTCCGAAGCCCGCTGTCTTTCCAGCGTTACTTGCAGGCTTGCGATCGTGATCATCGTGGAACCGGTCAACCATTAAAAAGTAGATGACCTCTTCGCGCCATTCTCTGCCGCCATTCTTCCAATACTGCTTGCCTGGCTTGGGTGAAAGGTCCAGCTCATGAACAGATTTCGTTGCCATCAGAAAATCTCCTTGATTTTGTAACTGATGCCGTTGAAGGTGAACGTATCTCCCTTGGATTTTTGACGCATTGCCTGGTAGAGTGGGCTGCTGGTGGAGATACCTATGTAAACATGTCCTTCAACCATGAATTTTTCAACGCTAACTGAAATAAAGAATGTGCTATGGTTCGTCACTACAATGGCACCTGGCGATACGTGGCTACGATCTACTTCTTGTGTAACCTTCAACTTTTCCAACGCATGAAGCTCCGCATTTGCAAAGGCGAGATGGTCGTTGAGTGTATTTATTTCCGCCACTTTGCTTGAATTTACCGCCACGTCCGTATTGTCGTACGGCTCTTCATTTCCGAGTCCGTCAGATTCAATCAGGGCTTTTATTCTATCTTTAAAATCATCGATAAGAAATTGTTGTTTGGCGATGCAGGCATCGAGCAATTTTTTGCGAAGGCCGTGCTTTTCTGTTGTTGTCATCATTTAGACAATTTCAGTGTCTCGCGGCCACGCCAGAATAACAATTATCATTTACTGATCGGATTTTTGTCATCTCATATTTGAATCAACATTTCTCGATGATAATCCGGGACATCGATGATGTGGGTCATAGTTGAATGGCGCTGCGGTCAAATATTTTCGAAGAAAAATTCAATCAAACCAGAATTGTTATGAAAAAGAATTATGCATGGAGTCTTCTGCTGGGAATTGTTTTCACAGCTGGGAATGTTCTTCAGGCGCAGATCATTACGCCTGACCTTAGTCCGTTTGCAACACTGACGCAAAAGATTGGTTTTAGCGAACTGCGTGTTGAGTACTCGCGGCCGAGTGTGAGAGGCCGGATAATTTTTGGAGAGTTGGTGCCCTACGACCATGTATGGCGCGTGGGTGCAAATGCATCTACAAAGATTTATGTACAGGAGGAGATGACGATTCAGGATGAATATAAGCTTTCACCTGGGGTTTACGCACTCTATGCTGCGCCCGGTAAGGAGGAATGGACTATCATCTTCAGCAAGGATGCATGGCGTTGGGGACATTTCGGGTATAGCGAACGATTCGATGCGATCCGGGTTAAGGCGAAGCCACAACACTTAAAAGAACAGGTCGAAACGTTTACGATCCAGTTTGCAAATGTTTGCGCGAGTTGCGCAGAACTGCAATTGCTATGGGACTTCACAAAAGTGTCTCTGAAAATGTCGACTGCGGTAGACGACAAAGTAATGGCAGACATCAAGACTTTTACATCGAATCCGGAAGGACGCATGGCTGGAGAGTATTATATCTCCGCAAAATATTATCTTGACACCGGTCGTGACCTAAAACTGGCGCTGGAATGGATCGATAAAGCATTGAAGTATGCTCCAGGCGCCTACTACATGACGCATACGAAAGCCGAGATCTATGCCAAGATGGGCAACTACAAAGATGCCATTGAAACGGCAGAATTATCAATCAAGGAAGCGAAATTAAAGAATGATGAAGACTATGTGCGCATCAATGAAGCAGAGATAGTAAAATGGAAGGAGCTGAAGAAGAATTCAAAGGCAGGGTCATAATATTCCAACACAAAAATCAACGAATAGTCAGAGCAATCTGACTATTTCATTTTTAGGACTTTCTATTTTTAAAGAAAAATCCGGTGAAGTCGCCAACACCGGATATCAACTAAACTAACTAGACCCCGCGACCTTTTATAACAACGCCATACGGCCCTTTGCCCAGTCGATTTGAACACCAACGCGATGCGGCTGTGATGGCTCAACCTTAAGATCATCGATAACGATATTAACGCCTGGTACGGATGAGACAATTTTTTGTGCAAGGGTTTTTAGTGACTCTTGCGTTACTGAACCCGCCATAATCACAACACCATCATTCACCAGAATGTAAATATTGTCGAGGCATGCCCTTAAGCTCGAATCCTTTGCAAGCGCTTTCTTCACCATTGCTAGCAGACTTTTTGTTTTCTCTCATTGCTTCGTGTTTTGTTGCTGTAAAGGAACGCGCTCCTGCTGCCTTTAACAATGACTGCCATTGGCTGAACCAGCGATTGTTGATGCAGTTGCCGGTGATATTAATCATCCACCGGGCCGATGGAAGTCATACGCGTTTATCAGGATAGGTTAGAACTTTCTCAGCGCTTAACCGCAGATTTCAAATGGAAAGAAAACCCGCCCGCGGTCCATTGTCTCCCATTCCGAAAGTCGGATGGCCATTGTTTCTCATAATCGGAACAATCATTGTCTTTGTTGTAGCTCGCTATATTCCGAGTTCTGAGGAAATTTCATGGCGGTACTTCCAGGTAAATATACTTCCGAAGAAAGCAGTTGAACGGATCATTGTTGTCAATAGACAGTCCGTGCGCGTTTACATACGGAAGGAATTTGCAAACGACTCATTGTTTAGGGAACAGTTAAAATCCCCATTGAGCAAAGAAGGTTATAATCCCGGGCCTCACTACACGTTCACTATCGGCTCAGTTGAAGCGTTCGAAAGGGCAATGGAGGAGGCGCAAAAAGACATTCCGCCTAATGAACGAATTGATGTGCGTTATGAGGAGTCAAGTCACATCGTTAGTCTGCTCGGATGGTTGCTACCAATGGTGGTGTTGTTTTTTCTTGTTCGCCTTATGATGCGCAATCCGGGTGGCACGGGGGCCACTTCAATGTTTAATTTTGGAAGATCCACAGCACGCCTGCTCGAGAACAATGGAAAAAGTACGGTCACGTTTAATGACGTGGCTGGGCTTGAAGAAGCAAAACAGGAAGTGAAAGAGATCGTGGATTTTCTGAAAGATCCACAGCGGTACACCAGGCTGGGCGCGAAGATTCCAAAGGGTGTGATTATCGTTGGGCCTCCGGGGCACAGGGAAAACATTGCTCGCGAAAGCCGTTGCAGGAGAGGCGCAGAGGTCCCTTTCTTTTCGTTGTCGGGCTCTGAGTTTGTTGAAATGTTTGTTGGTGTTGGCGCCTCCCGTGTTCGCGACTTGTTCAAGCAGGCCAAAGAGAAGGCCCCATGCATAATTTTTATTGATGAGATTGATGCAGTGGGAAGATCACGCGGTAGAAACGCGTACTACTCTGGTGTGAATGATCAACGCGAAAGTACGCTCAATCAGCTTCTCACAGAGATGGATGGATTCGGCACAAATACAGGAGTAATTGTACTTGCGGCCACTAACCGAGCCGACATTCTCGATCCGGCTCTTCTTCGTCCAGGAAGGTTTGATCGGCATATCTACCTGGAGCTTCCAAATCAGAATGAGCGAAAAGAGATATTCAAGGTCCACCTCAGACCTCTGGTGCTCGGGGCGGATGCCGATACGGATTACCTCGCTGCTCAAACTCCGGGCTTTTCAGGAGCCGACATTGCAAACATCTGCAATGAAGCCGCGCTGATCGCTGCACGAAGGAAAAAGGAGAAAGTGGAGCGTCAGGATTTTATGGATGCAATGGACCGGATCATCGCAGGCCTTGAGAAGAAAAGCAAAATCATTTCGGCCGAAGAGAAAAAAATAATTGCCTACCACGAGGCCGGCCATGCAATTGTCAGTTGGCTGCTCGATCATGTTGATCCCCTCGTAAAAGTTTCAATTATACCACGAGGGAAATCGCTCGGTGCAGCGTGGTATCTGCCGGAGGAAAGGCAGATTCGGACATACTCTCATTTTGTCCAGCGCCTTTCAGCTCAACTTGCGGGACGCGCTGCTGAAGAAGTAATGTTCGGTGAAGTCAGCTCCGGTGCAGTCGATGATCTTGAAAAGGTAACGAAAGAAGCCTACACGATGGTTGCCTATTTTGGCTTTGACAAAAAAGTAGGGAACGTTAGCTTTTATGATTCAACTGGCAGGAGTGAGGCTGCCATCCAAAAGCCCCTATAGTGAAGAGACCGCAAAGCTGATAGACGAGGAGGTGAGAAAGCTTGTCGAAGAATGTTATCAAAAAGCAAAGCACACACTTATGTTGAATAAAGATGAGCTGGTGCGACTGGCTGAACTTCTGTTGAAAAAAGAAGTAGTGTTTAGAGATGAGATTGAAATGATTCTTGGAAAGCGGGGTGAAAATGCGAAACGGATTGCCATCTTCAGCCGCCAGCCAATGCCTTAAGTTTTATGACGCATTTTTAAGTCTGTTATTCCAGATTTCCACGAAGCGCTGTGTTTCCTCATCAGTCAAGTTCTCGAAATGTTTGTACGCCTGTCCCACCGCATAGAAGTATTCCGGCTTTTCGAGGATAACTACTTCGTCTGCAACCTTCCGCAGCTGTGTCATCATCCACTGGGTGGCGATCGGTGCCGCGACAACTACTTTTGAAGGGTTCCTTTTTCGACACATCGCAACAGCTGTCAACACCGTTGCCCCGGTTGCGATGCCGTCATCAGCAATGATCACCGTCCGCCCAGTCACATCAGGCAAAGGATTTCCATTTCGAAGCATAACGATTCTTCTTTCAATTTCTGCGCGTTCAGTTGCGACTGCCTGACGAATTTCGTCATCAGTAACCGAACCCTCAGCTTCCTCCGAAAGATAAACGCTTCCATCTTCTGCGATAGCACCAAAAGCAGCCTCTGGACTCTCGGGATACCCAAGTTTTCTTGTCATAATCATTGAGAACGCGGCATTGAGATGAAGAGCGATGTAATATGCAATTTCAACTCCTCCTCGTGGTATTCCCAGGACGATGACGTTTTCGTCTTTGTACTTGCCGAGCGCGCGTGCCAGCTTGATGCCTGCGTCTTTTCTATCGTCAAACATGATCGCATTGGTTAGGTCACTAACGTACACACATAGGACAAGGTCTGAAATGACTGTGCTCACCAACAGAACCGTTCCATATCATTTAACACGATGACAAAAGTATTGGTCGGTCACGATGGCGATCATGACTTATATTCTGAGAACCTGGAACCTTTGGAGGTAAACAAGAAGGTTATGTCAAAAAGAACTGTAATACGGAAGCCGGCAAAAAAAGCTGCCGCGAGAAGCGCTGCAAAACAAAAGCCGGACGGTAAAGAAGGTGACACGGGCTATTCATTGACCCAACAGATCTATATTATTTCTGAACGTTGGCAGTCCGATCTTGTCTTTTTTTATGATGAGCTCAACTTTCTTCGAAAACTTATTGATAAGTATTTCATCTGGCTGATTGATGACGACAATATTGAGAGCACACGAAAGGTCGCCTCGGAGCTGTCTAAGCTGGAGAAAAGACGTTTTTCTATTCTCCAGCGGTTGGATAAGCATCGGAGACATCTCGCTAACGTGATTGAGAATCCGTTCACACATAATACGCAAGAGTGTTCTGATGAGCATTCTGAACTGGAGGTTTTATTTGCGGGACTTGCGAAGGAGTTCAGACTTGTTAAGAAAGATGTGTTCGACTTGACAGAACACGTGATTGAGTCAGAGAAGGCCAAAAGGTTGTTAAGTGAAGATTGAGGAAAATCGAAAATTATGATCATCCTCGTTGCAGGTTTGCCTGGGTCGGGTAAGACCTTTTTTGCGGAAAGGTTAGCGCAGGAACTTGATCTGGTCTATATCAACAGCGATCAGGTAAGATTAGCGCTAAATGCTTCAGGCAAATACTCGCCAGCCGAAAGGCTTCTGGTGTACAAGCAGATGTTGGTTCAAACTACCGAGGCAATTGAAGAAAACCGTGATATCATGGTGGATGCAACGTTTTTTCATCATACGATGCGCGAGATGTTTATCAGGCTTGCTGATGCCTACAATGTCCCGATTCATGTAATTGAAGTTGTTGCTGATGAAAAGCTTATCCGACAACGCTTGCAAACACCGCGAAAGTACAGCGAGGCTGACTTTGCTGTCTATGAAAAGGTGCGAGAAGACTTCGAGGGAATCACAATGCCTCACCTCATACTTGAGTCAACTAATAATAATGTGGACGAAATGCTGAAGACAGCAATGCGATATATCAACAGTGACGGAAAACGAAGTTAATGACATTGCAAAATGCGGCATTTATAAAAATGCACCGCTCAACGGAAAAGTTGAGGAGACGCATATTTCCTGGGTCATCCTCACGCGAAAGCATGCGTTTAAAGTAAAAAAGCCAGTCCGTCTAGATTTCCTGGACTTTTCTTCCGTGGAGTATCGCAAAATTCAATGCGAACGAGAGCTTGAATTAAATAAACGCTTTTCGGACATATACCTGGCTGTTGAACCCGTGAGAATTGTTAATGGCCGATGGGTCATTGGTGGCGGTGATAATGCAGATGTTGTGGATTATTGTGTCGTCATGCGTAGAATGGCAATCTCGAAGCGGATGGATAACGTCCTTCGCGCAGGGCGTTCAAAGCCGAAACCGATTCTGGCGTTGGCAGCCGACATCGCGGCAATTCACAGTCGAGCCGAAAAGAACTTCAGCCATTTTGAAATGGAGCGCGGTCGACAAACGTTTAATGAAGTCAATACCATACGGGACTTCGCCATTAAGAAAATCGGTCGACATTTTGGTGATATCATAACTCAGGCTGCCAATAGAAGTGACGAATTTCTGAAGAGATTCGCAAGGCGCATCCAGGAGAGGATCGATCATGGTTTGAAGCGTGATGTCCATGGAGATCTCCACTGCCGTAATGTTTTTCTCTACAACAAGCCCGTGATTTTCGATTGCATTGAGTTTAAGGATGAGTTCAGGCAAATCGATGTCTTGTATGAAGTGGCTTTTCTCTGCATGGATATAGAAGCGTTCAGACACAAGCATCTGTCAGATCTCCTGCTAGCCGAATACAAGAAGCATTTTCCGGTTTTTCAAAAGAAGGAAGATCACGAACTCTTCGGCTACTATAAGGCGCTCCGTGCCAACATTCGTGCGAAGGTACACGCACTTCAATGTCAACAGTCCAACAACGAATCGGAAGTATCATTTCAGAGGGATGAGACGCGGAAATATTTGGTTTTAATGAATAAGTACATGGCAAATCTAAACTTCGTTCGAGTGGGTTACTGATGCCATAAATCTCCCTATGCAATGATGCCGATCATCGTGATCGTCATGTTATTTTTCGAAGTTCGGATCAGGATAAAATACCAAAATATATATGACTAACGGAAAAGCAGTTGTGGCCGTCCTGGCAGGAGTTGCTGCCGGGGCTGTTCTAGGCATGTTGTTTGCGCCCGATAAGGGTCGGGATACACGAAAAAAGGTGTCGCGAAAAGGTGAAGAACTTGCCGATGCCCTGAACGAAAAGATTGAGCAGAAATTTGACGAACTGCTTAATTCAGTTACAGGGAAAGTAAAGACAGCAGTTGAGCAAAATGGCTCGCCAGGCAAGAAGCCAGAACCAGTTAACTAGATTGCTAGCTTAAGAGACTATGGAGACGAACATGGAGAATTCGTATGAACGTGGTCCGCATGTCCGGTATCTAATGGCAGCAATCGCGATTTCATTCGTGATTGTAATGGCGTTATTTATTGGTTTTTCCTTGATCATGCAGCTGATTCGGTCATACGCATCAAATTTGTAAATGTATCTTTCTAGAGGTTCAAGGGCACTTGGGTATTTGTGGTGGCCCAATGGGCGAACGAACATCTTAAACGGGATTCAATTACGTTTGGTTTTGGCGATGTCCCCCAGCGTTCGTGACCCGTCCTACGGGACTCGATCAATTCACATGTATTTTTTTCTTCAAAGATTGGTGTTAAGGGCACGAATGATTGGAATCGCGTCAGTTACTCGATGAGCTCTTAGACAGCGAATAAACCCTCAGTCCGTACGGACTTCAATGTCTGTAGCAAAGAAATTTAATTGATATCCGATGCCCCCGTAGAGGCGGAATGTATTCGGGTGAAACATTTTGTCCTGACTGCGATCGGAACATTGGCAGCACTAAGCGAATAATACCATCGGGATTGCCCGATCACAGACTAACGACCCGCCACTTTGGAAAGACAGAAGAAGGCGGTGTCACCCGCCTTCGGATCTCAACGGGTCCTCAATTCATCAGGCGTATACCTCAGAGTCAATTTCGATCCGGTTGTCAACCACCAGAACGCCTGGGGACGACCATGCAATCTGCTCCGCCATTTCTTTCTCTGCCCACGAAGTGACGGTGCCTTTCAGGGTCACGCGGCTACCTGACACATCAAACTTTAATGCATTAGCATCGAGCGCTGCACTTCTGTGAAAGGCTGCTGCAATTTTATTTTTGATTTCTCTAGTATCGATTTCTTTTGTCCGAATGTGAATGTTGTTGGTAACCCCTTTCACACCAACAAGTCCTTCAACATTGTGTTGTGCAGTTATCTTTTCATAGCTCCATTGGACTTCTCCATCGAGTGTAACCCAGCCGTTATCCACTTTCACTTCGATTTTGTCTTCGTTGACAGCATCGTTCCACTTCAAGGAATTCTTAATCGTCTCAGCAAGTTCGGTGTCGTTCTTTGCACTCCAAGATCCTATTTTAACATCCATGTCGCAGGCTACTACTTTTACACCCTGCACTCGCTGAGCCGCCTTCTCCGCTGCTACCTTTTTGTTGTAGGAATCCACTGTTCCCGAAAGCGTGATAACTCCGTCTTTCGCTGACACTCCAATTTGAGTGTGCACATTCCTAAGCTGAGGCTCCCATTTGATCTCAGCCATGACATCCTTTTGAAGTTCATCATTCGTTTTCATATGCTTTTGCTTTTTTGGTGATAGATAAATATTTTAACCAAGATAGGTTCTAGTCAGCCCTGGATCGGAACGTTTGAGTTTTCTTGCCTTGGTTCTGTCGGCAATGCTTCCGCATGGTATTCAGCTTTGTCGCGATGCAGGTCGTCTACGGCAGTCCGAAGTCGGTTGCTAACCTCTGAGGCAATCTCGGAGAGTTGCGCAGTGCCCATTGCTTTATCAAGTGTTTCGAGCGGGCTTATCGCAGAGACTTCTACCTCTTTATTCTCATGTTCCTGAATTACAACGTTGCACGGAAGCATTAGTCCAATGTGCGATTCAAGCGTTACAGCCTTGTAAGCGAAAGTTGGGTTGCAAGCTCCGATAATTTTATACTTTCTGAAGTCAACGTTGAGCTTTTGCTTCAAAGTATCTTGGAGATCAATGCTGGTGATAACTCCAAATCCTTGTTGCTGCAAGTTCTGTGTGATTTTCCGAACCGCTTCCTCAAAGGGGATTTTCAATTTTCGCGAATAATAGTGGGTCATAAGTTTCGGTGTTTTTTGTGATTGCATATTAAATTCACTGCTATTAGTAATGCTATGACTGAAATCGCCAGTGTCAGGGATTTTAGTCGCTATTTTCTGCGCAGTGTTCCAAGTACGATCCGTGAAAGATATTTATCCAGTTCGCAATACGGTACGGTCGATATCCGGTGAACTTGGCGCGTTTCTATTTTCTGATACAATTCAATAAAATGTCCGTTGAGCGAAAAGAGATGGATCCTGAAATCATAATGCTCAATGGACATTAGCGGAAGCGCAAACTCATACACGAGCAACGCCTTGTCAATTAGCGATAATTCATCAAAACATGAGGTCTTCATTTTAGCGTTGGTTTGGGTTTTTGATGTCAGCAGTGTATAGCTGGAGCCCGTTCCTTTTAGTCAAGATGATTGTATCCCCACCACAATCAACCGCTTTGCCGTATTCGATTATTGAATAACCGATGCATTTCTTTTTGTCACGGTAGTATACAGCGTGGCGGGGTGGAGTCCAGCTGTTTGCCGAAAAGCAAAAATATTCCTATGAACAAAACCTTGGCTCTTAGAAGCATAAGTGCAAATAGCATGGTCTAGCGTCTAACTGCTACGATCACAGTCATGGAACAGGAAGACTCGTGTCATCATGACGAATATCATTATCATTCGCTGTCATTGTCATCCTTCATTAGCCTTGTGTCGCGTAAGATTGAAGGAAAGATGATGCCTATGGAAACGTTCAAGATAAACGCTCGCGGTGATTTCGAAAACTTACTGGGTGAGGTCATAACGGCCCTGATCGAAGCTGGATTTAAAATTGTTGGGAAATATTCGCCACTTAAAAATGATGGTGAACATGATCTCTTGTATCAAGTCATTATAGTTGATTTTCCACCCATCTCACAGCAGATGCTCGAGTTCAATGCATTTGAGGGAAACATCCTTCCCACGTGCATCTCAGTGATGGAAACTTACCCGGGGCAGTCTACAATTGCGATTGCAAACCCCGCAGAATGCTATGCGAATACTGGTTCACAAACATTTCGGTTGTCCGTTGAAGTCAATGCGATACTCCGAGATGTACTTAGGAAGTTCGCTTCAGAAAGTAATGTAATCCCGGACATGGTTACTTCATGGGAATAGGTTATGGGCTTGTAATCAATCTTGTTCGCGTGAAAGGAAAACTTGATTTGAAAAATCACATCGCTGAGACTGTCACGTTGTGGATTGATTCCTACAGCGATATTTTCTCCGATTTTGATCCAAGGCCGTTCTCCGATCGAATGATATCAGATGATTTCCTGGCGCAGTTTCAGCGTGCATCAAGGGAAATTAAAGGTGATATAGCAATCCTGAGGCTGTTGGTACCGGAGGGTACGCAAAAGGAAGAGCATGAGCGTGTCATCAAGAAACGTCTTCACTCATTCTTTCTGACCATGTTTCGTCAAATCGCTGAAGAAATTAAAGAGGTGCGGACCCGTGGTGTTTATTTCATTATTGCCAGCATGGTCCTCATGCTTATTACGAGCTACATATCCTATCTAGAATTATCCGGATTTCATATCAATGTGCTGCTTGTACTATTCGAGCCAGGAAGCTGGTTTCTTTTTTGGACGGGACTGGAGTCACTGACTTCCACATCACGTGCAAGAAAAAAGGAAATAGGTTTCTACAGTAAGTTATCCAACATACACATCGAGTTCAGCTCATACAAGTTGTGATGCCCATTCCGAAAAGAATCATCCATTCGTGATGACAATACTCATTTCCTCCATTGTCCGCTGAAAATATTTTTATGTCATTAACACGAACCATTATGAAGAAATACTTTCTGGCAATAGTATTTAGTGCGATAAGTCTTTGCCAAACAAATGCACAAAATCTGCGTGGGGGATTTGGTCATGCCTACTTCGGAACGGCAATGAACATTTCGCCTGAGATTCAAAATGATCTAAGCACTTCCTCGCTGTTGGGAAGTGATCTCCAATTGAACAGACTTGGAGTTTTCGGTGGTGGTGGAGGGTATGGAGTCTTCGGAAGACTACTTCTTGGTGGCAGTGGTCTTGGATACCGCGTTGCAGATGCTACCAGCCAGGGTCAGGCCACGTTGTCACTGGGAGGTGGTTTTGTCAACCTTGGTTACATTGCTACACTGCGCGAAAACGTAATGACTTTTCCCTACATCGGAATCGGAGGGAAGGGAATGAACCTTCGCGTTAAGAATGACACAGACCAGCCCTTTTTAATAGGAAACAGGAGCGTGGCTCCGGGGAGAGAACTGAAATTAAATTCCGGAGGCATCAGTTTCGAAGCAGGCTACGCGGTTAAGGTGTTTACGTTTTTTCTCAATGAACCAGGCTCTCGCCATCATGGATTCATCGTAGGACTGCAGGCCGGAACTTACATCTTTGCCGGACTCGAAGACTGGCATATCGAATCATCACAGGATATGGTGCCTTCATTTTCAAAAGCATATTCTTTCTCTCCTTACATAAGATTGACCATTGGAGGTGGTGGCTTTAAGGTGCTCGATCAAAACTAAGAAAACACAATTCATATGAAGACAATTTTTACTCTCTTACGATTATTGATCCTCCTTGGATTGATAGTTATGATGACAGCAATTGATTCAAGATCGCAAGATCGATGGGGCGTGCAAGTTCGTCCGGGTGTGTCGTTTGCTACAACGGATTTGGGTGACGCCAACCTGAAAACAGGATTTGGTTTTGATGTGGCAGCCTCGTATCGGTTCATGCCGCATACTTCAGTCTACATTGGGTGGGGATGGAACAGGTTCTCGAGCGATCGTTCATTTGCAGGCGACAATATGGACTTCGAGGAGACCGGGTACATCCTTGGTTTGCAGTTCGCTCATCCATTTGCAGAACGTTTGCCTTTCGGGTATTTCCTGAAGGGCGGAGCGCTCTATAATCACATTGAGGTCGAGAATACGGCTGGAGACATTATTTCGGATTCCGGACATGGTTTTGGATTCCAGGTAGAAACTGGTCTGTCATTCTCTGTTTCTGAATCCTGGCATATTATCCCGGGCATCAAATACCAAAGCCTGTCTCGTGACCTTGAGATTAATGAAACAAATTATGCGGTCGATCTGAATTACCTCTCTGTCGGAATTACACTTTTAAAATCATTTTGATGGCAACGCTAACAATAAATAGACTCTTGGCCTGGCTACCGATGCCGGTGCTGGGTATTTTAAACGGGTTGTTCAGAGGATTGGTGTTGATGCAGTTTATGCCTGAGTTTCGTGCGAAGCAGCTCTCTTCCCTGACCCTGATAGTCATTTTGTTTGTGTACACAAATCTCATCTTCGATCGCCTCGATCTTAAAGTGACCAGAGAGGCGCTTTACACTGGGCTCGTCTGGGTGCTCCTTACCATTACATTCGAATTCGTACTTGGTTCTCTGATCCTTAATCAATCCTTAGACATGATGCTTGAAGAGTACAATATCACTCGAGGAAATTTCTGGTTACTTGTGATCATATCAATCTTCTTCATGCCTTTTATCCTTCTAAAGATCAAAACAAAGGCAAGGAAAATATCTAACGTCTAAAATTATGCTTACCCGATTACTATTGCTTTGCGGCATATTCTCATCGCTGCTTTATGTCGCCATGAACATCTTCGTTCCCACGCAGTTCCCCGGATATAACCAGCTGGATTATACGGTCAGCGAACTTTCTGCAATTGATGCTCCAACCCGATCACTATGGGTTCCGCTGGGTATAGTGTATGAGTTGCTTATGGCAGCCTTCGCCTGGGGGGTGATTCGATCGGCTCAACAAAACCGCAGGTTACGGATGGTCGGATTCCTCATGCTTGGTTATTCAGCGGTCAATGTCTACTGGCCTCCGATGCACCTGCGAGGTGTTGAAACTACACTGAGCGATACACTGCATATTACCTGGGCATTCTTTGCAATCGCCTTTATGTTATCGATGATGGGATATGGTGCCACGGCATTTGGAAAGCGTTTCCGCATTTATACAATTGCGACACTCATTGGCTATGTCATCTTTGGCTTCCTGATGAGTTTTGAAGCCCCAGATATTCCGAAGAATCTGCCAACACCGTACTTAGGCCTTTGGGAACGCATTATGATCGGGCTCTTTCTCGCGTGGATAGTGGCGTTAGCATTGATTTCGTTGAAAAGACTTAAAATGGTCACGGAGAATACTGCCACGGTCAGTAGAGGGAGCAGAAGCATCTTTCAGAAATCGCATTGGAGTCATTGAAGCCGTTGGTTGTAGTGAGATTTATCATCGTTTGTCAATGATGAAAGTCAGCACATGGTTCGCTGTGCTCGCCTACCTTGCCTTCGTAAATCAAACCATTATCGCCATGAAAAAAATACTCGTACCCTGTGATTTTTCAAAGCCCGCTACAAACGCTTACCGCTTTGCGCTCGACATCGCACAACAATCAAAAGGCACAATTCATCTGTTGCACATTATTGAACTTCCCGTCATGCATGACACCGTTCTTATGCCGGTCCTTAATTTTGAAGAGCAGCTTCTGAAGGAATTACGTCAAAAAGCCGAAGAGCGCTTTGCCAAGCTTTCTGAAAAATATCAGGCACAAGGAGTGAAGGTAGTGTTTAAGGTTCAGTTTGGCGCAGTAGCACGCATGATTCAGAATTACATCGGAAGCGAGGGAATTGATGTAGTTATCATGGGTTCTCACGGGGCAAGTGGTGCGCGCGAGTTCTTCATCGGGTCAAATGCAGAAAAAATGGTTCGCCATTCGCCTATCCCCGTATTGATTGTAAAAGATTATGTAAAGGGTCCGGTCCGCACGATTGTGTTTCCAAATACATTCAGGTCTGAAGATCAGGAAGATCTCGTGATGAAAGTCAAAGCACTTCAAAACTTTTTTAAAGCACATCTGCACCTGGTATACATCAATACACCCTTGAATTTCGCATCCGATACAGTCACAAAGGGGCGGCTCGAAGCATTCGCGAAACGCTATATGTTGAAAGATTACACAATCAACATTTTCAATCATACAGATGAGGAAACCGGAGTGGTGGAATTCGCCAATTTGATCAAGGGCGACTTGATTGCTATCGGCACCCATGGACGAAAAGGCATTTCGCATTTGCTGAACGGAAGCCTCGCGGAGGATATTGTGAATCACAACAAAGGTCTGGTCTGGACATACTCAATGAAGGCGGCCACTGTTGATGCCTAAGACATGCTGGACCAGCCGGAGCGAAGAGGAGACTGCTTTGTGGCGATAATGAAGTAGGCGACCATTTGCTCCGCGGTTCGGCTTTTTTTGGCGCTGATTGTTAACTTCGAAAGATCAATTACTAGCCGCTTTTAAATCATTGGAAACGGAATTCACACGACTCCTCCTAGGTCGCGACTTACGTAGGCTAAAGAATGTGGATAAAGTGCTGGCTGCAGTTACCAGTCAGGAAAGTTTTGCTGAGCTCTTTGCTTTGGTGTTTCTCCATGACCGGTCACTGGTGATGCGCGCGGCCGATGCTGTTGAGAAAATTACGGTCAGGAACAAGCACTATCTTCAACCGCACAAAGCA
>DASWTM010000383.1:0-25308 GCA_036402115.1 Chryseosolibacter sp. | reverse complement strand
ATTCTTCTCCAACATGGAGCCGATCCTTCCATTCCAAATTTCGAAGGCTACTTACCCCACCAACTCCTCGAACCCGAAGACACAGAACTCAAAGCGCTATTCGATCCGAAAAACTAGCCCTCCATTTCGCCATAGCCATAGCCAAAAGCCATAGCTCTCCGTATTCTGCCATAGCCATAGCCAAAAGCTATAGCCAAAACCCATAGCTCTACAGCGGCAAAGCCTCCACACCCTCAAACGTAATCTTCACCGGCTTGATCAATCCCTTCTCATCGAACTCCATCACATCAATGCACGTGTGACGCGAATTGCCATCGGTTTCGGTAAGCGGTCTGCGATGATATACGATGAACCACTTATCTTCTTTCGGATGTTTCAGCACGGAATGATGACCTGCGCCTCGTGCCACGGTTGAATCCTGTTGAAGTATCGTTCCAATGCGTTCGAAAGGACCAAAGGGCGAATCTGCAATTGCGTACGCGACACGGTAGTCAGGTCCAGTCCATCCACCTTCAGACCACATGAAATAGTATTTGGAATCTTTGGGGAACATGATCGGGCCTTCAACATAACCCTCTGGAGTAATCTCGCGGTAGACCTTTCCATCTTCAAATGGAACCAGTCCGGTAAAATCATCTTTGAGTTTCACAATATTACAATGTCCCCATCCGCCATAGATCATATAGTAGGAACCTTCATACTGGAATACATATTGATCGATTGGCTGCGCGCCATTTTCGATTTCGTTGATGAGTGGTTTCCCAAGATAATCCCGGAAGGGACCTTCAGGCTTATCAGAAACTCCAACGCCAATTCCACCGATCTCACCCGGCCGCACATCGTTTGCAGCGAAGAAGAGGAAGTATTGATTGTCCTTCTTAATAATCGCTGGAGCCCACATGGCACGTTTCGCCCACTTTACTGCAGCCGTGTCGATAATGCGTTCGTGCTTTGTCCACTTTACAAGGTCTGGTGATGAAAAAGCATCCATGAAAACCTGCTCTTCAAACTTTGCCGAATACGTAGGATAAATCCAGTATAGGCTGTCGAAGATCGTTGCCTCGGGATCGGCATACCATCCTGGAAAAACAGGATTGCCTGCCTTTGCCGTTTCATTTTGTTTTACATCGCGCGGGCTACACGCAGCTGCTACGGCCACTGCCAAAATCCAAAACCTCGTTGTCATCAACTAATTGTTTTTAATAAATCCCTGTTAAAATCAATCGCGGGACACGCAATTTGGCCCGCTTTGCGATCCGCTGCTCTACGCTGGGGAATACACATCATAGATACCCGGTTTTCAGCGCATGAATTTAGGTGCTTTTTCCTGGTTTCAAAAAAAGAATATAGTTAAAGATTCAACGTGTATTGTCTACCATTCATAACGTTGGAATGACATTGTGTTTGCTTGAAATTGCGTTATCGACAACCACGCCTACTAATGAAGAATGGAGCCGTGCCTCAATGTTGCGTTTGTCATTTTTCTTCTCGCTTGACGTCAAGCCTGCTCACACACCCTACCGCAGAAACTAAAGAAATCTTAAAAATGAAAACTGCTTGGCTTTGCATCATCTTATTATTTTTGTGCGTCACCGGTCAAACCGTCTGCGCACAAATTTTGATTGAAGCAAACGACCTTGAATACTCAGAGAATTTTGATGACGATGTCAGTGACCTCAGTGACAAGGGCCTTCTGTCACACGCGAATACGAACGCCTGGGTAAACAATTCTACCATCGTTGGCTGGTATGCAGCACAGACTTCAACCAACGATTGGGTTCAAAACTATCGCGGAGATAACCTGACCAACGGGAGCCTATACAGCTATGGTACAGTTGCATCGGAGAGGGCGCTCGGAAGCCTAACCACCAACGCTTCGGGAGATGTCGTCTTTGGCGTCTTGTTTCAGAACAATACTGTCGAACTACAACAGGTTCAGATTTCTTTTAAGGTGGAGCATTGGCGAAGGTCAAATACCACGCTCATTGGCTACCAACGCACTAAAGTTTCTTATGCTGTTGCTGATCCCATTAATCTTACACCAGCCTATTTGTTCAACGACAATAATTTCATCGAACTCCCCGAGGCATTCCTTGTCTCCATCGACACAGAGCAAACACAACTTTCATTGGACGGAAATTCTGTTTCGGCCATTATTACCGTAAGGGTTCCCGTCACAATACCCGCAGGCTCTCAATTTTTTTTAAGATTTGACGATGACAATCTACCAGAAGTAGACATCGGTATGGGGATTGACGATGTACAAGTGATTTTTTCAGCAGACCCGGCAGAACGAATTACTGCAACGTCAGGCTATTCGGTTTTTCCTTACCTCGATATGGGAATAGTAGCCGACATCGAGGATGAAAATTCGACCTATATTATTCCGTCCAATAGTGACATCGTTGCCTGGACTCAGATACTGAATAGTTTCTATGACGACAATTCCCTGGATGATGTTGACGGCTCTGCGTATGGATATGAAGCAGTTGAATTCACTGACGTTGAAGGTACAGTCTTTCATGTATTAAGGAAGACAAACAACTCTGGTTATTCCTGGGGTACGTATGTGAAGCCGCTCATGGCGGGTAATGCGAAATTGCTTATTCAATCTCCCCACGCTTTTGACGACACTAAGACCGGTACTCAAAGTGCTGCCGTTTTTGATTTCACAGACGCAAAAGGTTTAATGGTCTCCGGGATTAGCCGCTGTGCAAGTGATGAATTCTCAAGTTGCAGTGGTGAGACAGACGCATGCGTTGGCATTGGCCCGGATGAAAAATTCCGCAGATCCGATGTATCTCATGAACCTAATTCAATTTATCATCTGGCCAGTACAATCGTTGCAGCCCTTGACCCGTCTCTTGTCTTTGTTCAGCTTCACGGCTTCGGCGAGGCAGTGGATAATCCGGATCTCATCGTCTCATGCGGCACCAAAGATGCTGGCTTGAAAGGTGTCCCAGACTATGCAGTAATATTACGTGAAAATCTTTCGCTTGTTAATCCAGGCCTCGATGTGCGAATTACCCATGTCGACCAATATCCAGACTATGCTGGGACAAAGAATGTTCAAGGAAGGCATCTCAATTTGTACCCGGCAAACATCTGCACCAATGATGCTGAACCAACTACGGTCACTAACCGATTCCTGCACATCGAGCAATTTCCCGAATATCGCAGTAATCCGAGCAATTATATACAACTGGCAAACGCACTCTCGCAGACTATCAATCAAAACGCGTATGTGAGGGCGATTTCAGTGACCGATGAGTTGTTCTTTTATGAAGAGAAATTCGAGAACTTTTACAACTTTGATGAGATCCATCCGATATGGGGCAACAATGTCCAAGTGTTATCATGGTACGCAGCAGCAACAATAGATGA
The DNA here is from genome assembly GCA_036402115.1 of Chryseosolibacter sp. Classification (GTDB taxonomy): domain Bacteria; phylum Bacteroidota; class Bacteroidia; order Cytophagales; family Cyclobacteriaceae; genus Chryseosolibacter. The sequence continues at coordinate 21,924 of DASWTM010000383.1, read as the reverse complement.
ACTGTTCAGTAAATATCACATCGCGCACGGTCAACTTAGTACGGGCGGTATTTATTCGTTCGGCCCTGAAGGATCAACTGAACGTGCATTAGGCTCTATTGCAACATCCGGTTCGGCTTTAGCCGGAGACGTAGCGTATGGTATCCTTTTCAAGAACGAATCATTCCAGACAATCTACGGTGTTGAACTGACATACGATAGCGAACAATGGCGGGATAGTGACGAAGATGGTGTACAAACTGTTGAATTAAGCTACCGAATCGCAGATCAAATTGACTTACATCCAGACGCGTTGCTCGATAATAACGCATTTACACATTTCCCAAATGGCGACTTGCATTCTACAGATGAAGGTACTTCCAATCAGGAACTGGTCGGTAACACCAATGCCGTTCCTATCCATGTTATTATACCGTTTGAACTGGCGCATGGCAAGGAGATTTTTATCCGGTTCTTCGACCGAAATGATCCTGGTTTCGACAAGGCAATGGCCATCGACAATTTTACAGCTCAATTTCTCTTTGAGGAACCTATGCCGGTTGACTGGAGATATTTCAAGATTTCTGGCAAGATGGACAAACCTGTGTTACAATGGGGTGCCGAGAACGAAACCGAATGCATGAAATATGATGTTCTCCGCTCCGATGACGGGCTGATCTTTGAGACCATTGGTACACTCGGCTGCAAAAAAGAAACTGGCACAAACCATTACGAGTTCATCGATGGATCGCCCCCGTGGCGAAAGAATACCTACTACAAGATCGTTCAGTATGATGAAAACGGTGACGTAACTTTTTCCCCTGTCAAATCCTTCACACGCTCACCAGCCAGCGAACCTCGTGTCTATTATTCGAATGGGCAATTAATCATCGAGACAGATCAGGAACTTAAACTCAAAACCGTCAATGTATTCGATTTCGTTGGCCGAGTCCTTTGCAGTGGCGTTCCCTCGCCAGACAATTCAACAGTATACAGATTTCCTTGTTACACCTTTCCAAAGGAAATGTTGATCGTCCAACTGATCTTTGAAACAAGTACGTATGTTGTTCACCTCCGCCTCGGATGATCATCAATATGAGGACTTTCGGAAGTATGGAATGGCATTTCCAAAAATTACAGAGGTTATTGGATGGGAAGATCAATTAGCACCAGGCAGCCTTTACCCGGTTGACTTTCGAGATCGAATGTTCCCTTGAAAAGATCCACATTGGACTGAATGGTGCTGAAACCGAAACCGCGGGTTACAGATTCTTTTTGCAAGCCGATTCCATTATCCTCAACCATAATGTTCAACGAATCTCTATGGCGGATAAGTTGAATGCGGAGTGTTGTAGCGCGCGCGTGCTTGATAACATTCTGAACGAGCTCCTGGCAAATCCGATACACCCGTACCTCCATTTCTTCTGCCAGTCGTGCATCCATGCCAAGAATTTGCAATCGAACCTCCAGCTGTCCAGAGGTGCTTACTTGTTCTATAAACGTTTGAAGCGCTGACGGCAGGCCAAAACGACTGAGGGAGACCGGAACCATGGTGTGTGAGATGTGTCGGAGTTCATCGATCGCTTCGTCCAATAACTTCAGGCTTTCAGCAAAACGGTGGCTTTTCTCCGGCACGCGTTGAAAAAATTCATTTTGCAGACCATTAAATCGGAGGCGCACACTCGACAGCAATGAGCCTAAACTGTCGTGAAGATCGCTAGCGATTCGTTTGCGCTCGTTGTCCTGCGCATGCATTAACGCTTTCATATGAGCATCTTTTTGTGCTTCGATCAGCATGGCAAGACGTTCCTTTTCATTCATTTCTCTTCGAATCTCCTCATTCAGCTGAATAGAGCGTTCGTGAATACGAGCGTTCTCAATCATTACGGCACCCTGGTTGGCGGTGATCTTTATCGACTTAACACGATCGGCAGTATACCAGTTTTTTGAAAATACATTCTCAAGATAAATCACCATCGAGAGGTGGCCACTGATCGTTACGGGAAGAATTAGAAATGATTGAACACCTTTAGCCTGCAGCGCCTCGAGATCACGCAAACCTCTTTCACCCGTTAGCTCATTAACAACGACAACATTTTGCGATTTTAGCGCCATCAGAATCATTGATTTAGGCACGGTGAGGTGTTGCATGTCTGGTAACGGAAACAACGACATCTCATCGTACCAGATGCGATCTTCGCTGTCGTCAACCAACTCTACGACCACATGACTAGAGCCCGAGATGCGCAGCAACAAGACCATCAGTTTCTTGACCAGTGAACGCACTTCCATGTCTCCACTGAGCTCATATTGAATGGTTTCAATATCGATCGATTTAACCGATAGGGCGGTCTCGGAAAGCACCGCCTCGTATTGCTGTCGCATTTGCTTGCTTTTAGCAACGGCATTCCACTGCTCGTACGAATCGATGGAAAGGGAAAGCAAGCGATGGCCTTGCGCGTCTTGCGGATCTTGAGTGAGCAGAAACTTTCCCCACAGCTCACAGGTAAGCGCCCGGTGATAAATATTCGACCCCGCCACCTCAAATGACTTATCGAAATAATAAATTACCTCTTCATCGCTGCTAACAATTCTACTCCATTCGGCCTTCATCAGAAGCCAACCGGGGAGATAATTTCCGGGGGCAGAATTCTTCCACGCTTCAAATGACGTGAGCACCTGTTCCATGCGCACGCTAAGATCTTGGCGAGACGATTCAGAATAGTTGTGCCAGTTCTGGGTCACAGACAGAAACCAGATCATCAGGTTGGCGGGCAGTAACGGTGACGCTTCCTGAAGTTTTCGATTGGCGTGTGCCTCTTCTGCCGAACGCGCAGCCAACTCATAGTGGCCAAACAAAAAGTAATACCGTGCCCACACATAGTTTCGGTAGAACTTTTCTTCCTGTATGGTTAACCGTCCTGCGAGCGAAGATGGGTTTTGCCTTGGAATAGAAAATTCCGAAGATTCCCCAGTCAGGAACCTGATCAGGCTCTTTTGATAATGGGTGATATAGTATGTCAGCTCCATTCCAGGATAAGATTCTTCAAAGTCCCACTGCGACAATCCCTTAAGAGGCAAACCAGAAATCAGGTGGAGATTGAGTTGATGTGTCTTGAGAATATAGATACCGATAAGGTCTCCTGCCTTTTGGCCAGCTGTAGCAGCTTCCTCCAGATACAACTTGCTGTCGGCAAAATCTTTTACCCACGGTTGAATGTAAAACGCGTAGACACCAAAAACGCGACAACGGAGTGTGATGTCGTCCAGCGCCTTATTGATTGCCAGACCTTTTCTGCCGTATTCAAAGCCTTTTTGAATGTCTCCCGCGATAATGAGCATGCGTCCGTAAGAAACGTATCCGATCGCCTTAACCACCGATGGCTTCTCGCGATTTCCACTGAGAATAATCTGAAGCGCTGCCCAGGTCATCAGCACATCAGAGGTGTGGTGAAGACTCATTCCGCCAACATACAGCAACCGGAGAATAGCTTCCGAATGATGAGCATCGGTTTGTTTTTCGGTGGCGTCAATAAGCTGATCGCTTTCCTGTTGAGCAAGAATGACTTTCAGCCTTTTTACTTCGTCCTGCAGCTGTTTGTCGTCCAATGGAAGTTCGAGACCTAGCTCGCCCAAACTCTCTTTCAGAATCCAAACGACTTTCTGGTAGCGCGCCAGACGATTATTGATGGTGACCTTAAGTTCAAAAACCTTTGATCTCCTCAACGGATCGGTTATACGCTCAAGAAGGTAGTCAAGATGAATTTCAGCCAGATCATATTCACCGAGATGATACTCTATTTGAGCGCGATCCATGTACACCAACCAAACCTGCTCCCGCACCTCCTCCCATGGGCACTCCTTGAGCATCTCAGCGCTCATTTTAAAGAAATAACGGGCCTGATCGTAGGCATTGTCATTTTGGAGAATCTTTCCAGCACGATAATTCAATTCCGAGACAACTTGAAGCCGGCCCTCCATTTTAACGCGATCAAGTGCCTGGTTAAAACTTGTTGCCATCAGGATGACGTCAGTGCTCGTCAATCGCTCCAACCCTCTCGAATAAAAAAGGTTCGCGATCTTGTAATGCAATTCGATTCTTCGACTTTCCGAAAGCTGCTCATATACCATCTCACCCAACTGTACTTCGGAAAATCTGACCTCCTTTTCATAGACTTCGATAAACCCCGCGTCTTCCAACTCCGCGAGATAACTCTTCATGTGTTCAACGTTTCCGTCAAGCCAGTCAAGGGTGATCTGACGGTTGAAACGCCCCATACATGCCATAATACAGAGAACTTCAGACGATGAAGGGGAGAGCTTGTGAAGCTGTAAAAGCTGCATGTTGCGCGGATTTTTCCCTTCATACTGCGCACGAACCGAAGTTGGATCACAGGTGAACACCTCACCCTCCAGCCAAATCAATCCGCTTCCGCGCAGGCTTTCAACCAACGCCTGCAGATGGGATGGATTCCCCTTCGTGAGCCGGTAACAGGTATCGATGAGATATGGATTACACTGGTTACCCAGCATTGTTTCAAGAAAGGATTGAACTTCGCTCCTGCTGAGCCCCTTTAAAAAGATATTTTCGATGCGAAGGTCTTTCAACCTGAGTTCGTCAATAAGCTGTCCGACAAGACTAACTTTGTTTTGCGGAGCACGGCACGCTCCGATCCAAATCAACTTCTGTTTTGCATCATTGACCAGGAGGTATTTCAGCAAGTTTATTCCAGACGCATCCATCCATTGCAGATCATCGGTAAAGAAAAATACCGGTCGCTGATAAAAGTCCGCAAAAAAATCGAACAGACGTTTAAAGAGCGGATACAACTGGTTTTCAATTGCGAGATGGGATCGCACAAGTGGAAGGACTTCCTTACTAAAAATCAGTGACAGTTCGGGAATATAGTCGATCAGCAGAAGAAAACTTTCTCCGAGATGTTCCTTCAGCCGAGAAGAGAACTCCTGTAACTCTGTTTTACTGGATTGATTATAAATTTTACTTAGATAATCAGAGATGCAGTACTTAAAACCGAAATAGGGAATGTTCTGATGCTGCTGGTAATGTCTTGCAATCAACACCGGGTGACTGGACTCGACACCCTGCAGGTAGTTTTCTACTAACAATGTCTTCCCTGTGCCACTGAAACCGGATACGAGTATTCCCGACATCGTTGGACTATGGGACGCAGTGGTTGCGCGGACAAACGACTCCAGCTGATGGCTCGCCTCCATCTTCGTCACAATGCGTTGCCGCATTTGATAGGCACCTCGTTCACTTTCTCGCTGCATAAAACATTTTCGTTAACAAAGGATGTTGCGAAACCGCCAATGCTCCAGAAAATTTAAGTTAATCATTTTCAGGACCGCATTGAAGCACGGCTGCATCATTCGCAATATCGTAACAAGATGCAAAACGAATCACTGAAATCAGTGATGGACGGAATAGATTTTTTTCGCAATTATCTACCGCTGCGACCGATCATCACGCTTAGTGAAGGGAGTCATACAACGCCTGTTGAATTTTTGTCCTTGTGTTGAGTTGGTAAAGCCGGGTATTGTCACGTGTCGGATTCACGCGATTTGACAAAAAAATGTAAAGCAGGTCGGTCTCCGGATCCATCCACACAATCGTGCCGGTGAAGCCAGTGTGACCAAAGCTGACAGCGCTGGCGTCCTTCGCGGTGTTGTTGCTCTCACCAGCATACACAAGATTCGGCTTATCGAAACCCAACGCTCTGCGATTGTTGTTTTCCGGAAACCGCGTCCTTGTCCATTCGGTGAGTGTTTCTTCTTTGATGTATCGCTTTCCGCCATATTCGCCCATGTCCAGATACATTTGCATCAGCTTGGCCAGATCGTTCGCGTTTCCAAATAACCCAGCATGTCCGGAAACACCTCCGAGCATGATTGCACCTTCATCATGCACCGTTCCGTGAATCGGTTGATGACGGAAGTAATAATCGTGTTCTGTAGGCACAATGGCTCGTTTCGGAAATTTTAGAAAAGGATTATAAGTCAATGAACTGGCTCCAAGCGGAGCGTAAAAATTCGACTGGATATACGTCTGAAAATCATCATCCATTATACTCTCAACCACACGAGGCGCAAGAATGAAAAAGAAATCAGAATACACATATTTCTTTTCACCCTGCAATGGAGATTTACGAATTGCCTTTACAATCTTTTCCGGATATTTCCGGTGCAGGTACATCTTATCTTTAAGCTTAATCGCAAATCGCTTCGAAGAATCGTTGCTCACAGTCGACCACTTATACCGCCCGTTCTTCCTGAACATATCCTGATAAAATGGGATCCATGGCCTGAATCGCGCCTGATGCGTCAGTATATCATACATCGGGATGTCGGCTTTGTTGGAGCGATTAAACTTAGGCAGATAGTCTCCAAGGGTTGCGTCAAGCTTGAACTTTCCTTCATCATACAATTTCATCAACGCAGGAAGCCCGGTCGATATCTTTGTCACAGAGGCTAGATCATAGAGGTCCGTCTTCTTGACTTTTATTGTGTCAGCGTAGTCCTGGTAGCCATATGCCTTATGCATGACTACCTTTTTATCCTTCGCGACCAGCACTTGGCAACCTGGAATTGCCCTCACGCCCAGCGCCTGATTGACAAGAGAGTCCACCTTCTTATATAACTTTCCGGAGTCAAAGCCTGCATCTTCAGGCAAGGTGTATTTAAAGCGAATGCCACCTTTCACATTAAGTCCATCACCTGCAGAAAACTTAGTTCCAATGCTTACCGGAAGCCGGCCACTTGCATTTGTTCCCCCGAAAATGAATTGAGCAGTTAAATCTTCTGTATCAAAATTATCCTGGTACGTTACGATCAACCCATCAGATTCTTCAACGGAATTCAATTTGTTCAGTACATAAGGGTTCTTGAATGCGACAACAATTACATTCGGTTGTGTCGCCAAGGCGGTGATAAGATTGAGTGCCGGTTGAGCTAATGCCACCCGATTGTGAGGTCTGCCTGGATCGTCATGGATTCCAACGATGATTTGAGAATAAGTTTTCAGCTGAGCCGAAATCGAATCCACATACTGCTGAGGTGCATCGTTTGGAACCACAAAATGTTCAACCTTCGTGTACAGACTCAATGCCCGTTGAAATGGCGTTGTCTGGTTTCTTGCAAAGGAGACAGAAGCTACGCGGATCTTATCGAGCTCACGGATCGGCAGAATCCCGTTCTCATTTTTCAACACTGTAATGGATGCCTCGACAAGATTGCGGTTGAGCAATCTGGATTCTGCGTTGTTGAGATCGCTGGTAACGTTCGCAACCTGAACATATCTTCTACGACTCAGACCCGCCCAGTATTTGATGGCAAGTATCTTCCGGCAACGCTCATCAATTTCTTTCTGCGAAATTTTTCCTTCCTTGATGGCATTTCTGATTTCGGCAATCGCCTTTGAAACATCCTCCGTAAATTCGAGCATATCGTTACCAGCAAGGATCGCATCTTTGTCGACCACACCGGGAAGATTATTGGCTGTGACGCCCCTCATATTCATTGCATCGGTAACAACTAATCCGGTAAAGCCCAGTTCTTTTCGAAGCAAGTCAGTAACAATCCTTCTGGACAACGTTGAGGGTCCACGCGAAGAATCAAGTGCGGGGATATTTAAATGCGCGACCATCACACCACCCACGCCTGCCTTGATCAATTCCCTGAACGGGTAAAGTTCAAGTGTGTCAAGGCGCTGTCGGGAATGGGTGATTTGGGGTAAAGCGTGGTGGGAGTCAGTTCCGGTATCGCCATGGCCCGGAAAATGTTTTGCCGATGTCAGAATACCATTGTCTTGCATTCCCTTCATGTAGGCAATAGCCTTCCGCGTAACATTATATTTGTCTTCTCCGAACGATCGGAAGTTGATCACTGGATTTTCAGCATTGTTGTTCACATCGACAACGGGCGCAAAGTTGATGTGCAGGCCAGCGCGTTTCAGTTGGCGCGCAACCTCCACTCCCATTTTGTAAATAAGAGTGTCATTCTGAATCGCGCCCAACGTCATTTGATACGGATAGCTGATTGTGCTATCGAGGCGCATGCCCAGTCCCCATTCCGCATCCATCGCCATCAATAGCGGAACTTTAGAAGCTGCCTGATACGTGTTCATCAATCGCGATTCGCGAACTGGACCTCCCTGGAAGAAGATCAATCCGCCTACCTTTTGCTCGCGGATCAGCTTCAGTATTTCCTCTTTATGCTCCTCACCGCGGTTTGAGAATGCTGCCACTACAATCAACTGCGCTATCTTCTCATCGGGAGTAAGTGTCTTGAAAACCGAATCTACCCAATGGTGATTCATATATGGCGCGAACGGTGGAAGACCTTGCTGTTGCTGCGCATGGGATGAAATTGCAGCAATAAATACGGAAATGAGTGCAGCAATAAAGGATGTTTTATTCATGTGGCGGAGTGAATATTTCTGAAACATCAGCAATTGACAGGTTAAATAAAATTAAAGTATGACAGGTGGCGGTACACTTATGCAAACTACAAACATCTGCTAAAAATGAGAAGGCCCTCCTCAGACACCTGAAGAGGACCTAAAAACTCAACCCAAATTCACAAAAATATTACCAGCCAGGCGTCTGCGTGAGCGTATACCCGCGTTCGCTGTACTGACTAATTTCGTTGTTGCCCACCGGTGCCACATATACTCTGTCTGAGAAGGGATCTCGGTTTGAAATGTTCTCCGGAATATAATAACCAACCATGTCCGCAGCGTTATTTCCATTATAGGTGACGATTGTTCCGTCCGCCTTTTCAACTTTAAGGATGTTGCGTTTTGCGGCTACCAGGAATGCTGGAAACTCTGCCTGGAAGTTGATCCATGGTCCTCGAAGAATGTCAGGATTCTTGGCAGCATCCATGTATTCGATCTTTTTCCAGCGCTTGATGTCCATCAGGCGGGTGTGTTCAAATACAAATTCCATTCTGCGTTCTCTGCGAATTTCCCAGAGCAATGGATCCACGCTCTGATCTCGGTCAGGATCAGTTGGCAGAGCAGCCAACAGCAAAGGTGCAGTTTTTACGACTCCCTTTTCAATTGCCTGAACGTCCAGTGGTCTATTGCGAATTGCGTTAATTGAGCGATCAATGTCCACCTGCGTAACCGGTGTTCCACCCAGGGTCGCAGCTTCTGCTTTTGCCTCGATCCAGTTAAGAACAACTTCTGCGAGTCGCATGACGGGTGCATCGTTCGTATTCGTGCTCGATCCATAACGTGGAGGATATGTGCCGCCAGCGTACGTAGGGCCCTCACGATCGATAAATTTGTCGGCATACAAGAGAGTCGCAGCCTGCGATCGTGGGCGGTCCCAGAAGGTAGCTTCAAAACGTGAATCACGCGTCACAATAAGATTGGCGAGGTTAAACTGGTTCGCGTTTGTAACCGCTGAATTTTGATACGTCTGCCCATCGCGTACAATGAATGACTTAATCAGATCAAGATTAGCAGAAGGTGTCTGACTCTCAGTAATGTTTGAGTACGATGCAATTGCATGCGTTACAGGAATTGTTCCATCATACGCTCTGAACATCAATACCTCCGGATTACCCGAAAGGCTTTCAGATCCGAACAAAGCGCGGAACGTGCTTCCAAACGACCACTTACCAGAGGTGATGACTAAGTCACCTGCAGCGATCGCAAGATCCAGGTACTGCTTCGCCTTCTCTGAGTTGCCCAGATGGTATTTTTGATAGGTTCCCTCAAATAACATAAACCGAGAGATAAAGCCGGCTGCAATGTATCGGTTCAACAACTGCACGTTGCCGTCCGAGAGACGCATGTTGGCAAGCACATAGACAAAGTCATCATACACCTTGTCCATGACATACGTGCGGCTGTCTCTGTCTTTATACATTTCGTCAATTTCATTTTCGAGCAGCACGTGATCATAGTACGGTACGTCTCCGAAGACACTCACAAGTCTGCAGTACTCATACGCTCTGAAGAATCGAGCCACTGCACTCCAGTGCAGATATTCCTCGTCTTTCAGGTAAACGCCTTTCATTTTCTCAACACGTTCAAGAAGCAGATTCGACTTGCGTACCCAGCTGAAATTCCACGTTGGGCCAGCATAGGTCGAAAGCCAGGTGGCGCCTTCCAGTAACGAGGAGCGTGATGGCGGTGCCTGGATCTCAAAACCGGTTTGCTTCCCCGCGGATGTCAGATCATCGTTGAATGTATATCCACGAACAGGTGTGTAGTCAACACCAAAACCGCTGTTATAGCCTACAAAGTAGTTGGGATAAAAACTGTTGGCATAAAGTCGCGCGCTGTTTTCAGTTGTCCAAAGTGTTTCATCCACAGCCTGGGTCAGAGGCGGTCTGTCAAGAAAATCTTCACAGCTGCCCATAAGAACAGCGATGGTCAAAAGTATTATTGAATGTTTTTTCATGATCGTAATTTTTTAAAAGCCCAACTGAAGACCTACCGAGGCGCTCTTGAACGCTGGCACACCAACACCTGTGCGTCCTGCATTGTAGTTCGCGTCATCCCTCCACATCGATACACCCGAAACAACTTCTGGATCGATCGGAAGATTTCCAAGCTTATCAAAGGTGAAGAAGTTCTCCAATGATCCATACACACGAACCTTCGTCAGACGAGCTTTCTGTGAAAGTGCAACAGGCAACGTATAGCCAAGTGTTATGTTCTTGATCCGGAGATAAGACATATCAAGGAGGTATCGTGTCTGACGCTGCATATTGAGCGTTGTGCTGCTACCCGCCATGTTGTATGGGCGTGGATAGAACGCATCTGTGCGATCTTCACGCCAAAAATCACCAGCAAATGCCTGAGGAATTGCTCCATCTGCAGAGTTAAATCCAGGAATAGCAAGGAAACCTTCACCCCAGATCTCACGCTTACCGATTCCCTGGAAGAAAATACCGAAGTCGATACCTTTGAAATCGGCATTGATGCGGAAGCTGTATTCATAGCGTGGTGTTGAGTTGCCAATCACCTTGAGGTCACCATGATCGTCCGTCAAGCGGTTGCCATCGTTAATAATTCCATCACCGTTCAGATCTTTGAACTTCACATCACCAGGACCGAATCTGAAGTTACCGGCCTGGAGTTCTTCCTGGGTTGCACCGTTTTCATCCGAAAGCTGGTTGATGACAACTCCATTTACCGTTACCGGGACAAGGGCGCCACTTCCGTTGTACACGAAATCCTCAGCCTGATATAAGCGATCTGTTTCGTATCCCCAGATCTCGCCATACGTCTTGCCTACGTAGTAGTTGTCAATACTCTTGGTCGTTCCATACTTCGTAATTTTTGTTACGGCATCTGCGAATGTTGCGACAAAATTTAAACGAAGACCGTTGTTGAACTGATGCGCATAATCAAGGGCTAACTCGATACCGTTCGTGCGAAGTGCACCAAAGTTACCTTGGGGCGCCTGATTACCGAACGTTGCAGGATAACCTTCTTTAGGAACGATCATGCCTTCCGTATCACGTCTGAACCAATCGAACGCAAGACCCAACGCTCCGTTAAGAACCCGAACATCTGCGCCCAGATCAAGGGTTGTAATGTCCTGCCACGTCACGGATTCATAAACTGACTGTGGCGTGCCGTAGCCTGAATTCGGACCCGTTGTAACGGAACCGAACTGGAACATGCGCTGGCTGTTTACCACCCAGTTGTTCAACCCTCCGTTTATCGTAGCGATATAAAGATTGTTTGCTACCGACTGATCTCCAATGGTTCCATAGGACGCACGTAGCTTAAACTCATCCAGGAAGTTGCGCGAGAAATCCATAAACGTTTCCTCGCTTACACGCCATCCTGCAGAGAACGATGGGAACCATCTCCAGCGAAGATCCTTTGGAAACTTAGAAGTTCCATCGTAGCGAAGATTCGCTTCAAGCAGATATTTTTCTTTGAAATTGTAGTTGATTCGACCAAAAAAACCAAGTTGTGAATCCCAATATTCAGTTCCCCCTGCTGTCTGCGTTCCTCCCGCCAGATCAAACTGCGGGTTTGAAAGATCAGATAACTGACCGATCTGCGACCAGTTCGATGCCAACGTATAGCCTACACGGTTCATACCCAGCATGAACTTGAGATTCTGTGACTCATTTACATTAAGGTCATACGTTGAGAACAAGTTCAGCGTGTTGCGCTGATTGTTTGTTGACGAGCGATAGATATGATCAGGATTTGAACCGGGTGCCGTATAGGTAGTTTGGTTTAACTGAAATGCAGGCATGGCACCGGGCTCAGTTGCCGCAACATGCTCACCTGCGCTGTTGACATACATGCGGTTGCCATTCACATCCAGCCGTGGAACCGCTGCGCTCCATGAATCACCTGCCGTGAAACGTGTGCCCGGATTCTTCACCAAAAACTCTTCGTTCGCGTGTGTGTAATCAAATTTGATGGTCCAGTTTTTCGTTGGTGTTACTGTCAGACCTCCATTGATACTGTTGAAATTGCGTTCCTGCGCACCCGTGTTGGCAGCCTGCATCTCGTAGAACGGGCTGCGGATCGGATTGCCGTTTTCCGTTGTCATCGGATATGTGGTTGCCCAGCGATAAACATACAACCATGGATCAGCAGTAGTAGAGTTGGTAGCATAAGCATAGTTTTTGTCACGCTTCGAATACAATGCACCAACATTAAATTTCAGCCACTTATTCACTTCTGTGTTTATCTGTAACGAACCATTATAACGCTGAAAGCTGTCGTCCTTAGAAGGCTTGATGATACCGGTCTGATCAAGATAGCCGAGGCCGATATTGTAGCCTGTCTTGCCGCTCATTCCGTTGATCGAGAAATTGTGAATTTGAGTTGGAGTCCATTCACTGATCATGTAATCGTACGGATCGTACATCCGCAATCCGACTTTGAAATTCTCAGCATTGACGTACCAGTCGCGACCGTACACCATCGGATCATTTGGCCCTACCGAGCTCGCATAATTTTCCTGCCATTGTTGGGCTCTTTCAAATCCTTCACGCGTTACCATCCAGAACGCACCCGCACGAGTAGCACCACCGCGTTCTGCAGCAAGAAGTGTATACTCCATCGCATCAATGCCACCCATTTCCATCTTCTTGGAGAGATTTTGGAAAGAAAGATTTCCGGAATATGTCACCGACACGCCTTCTTTTTTAGCTCCCTTCTTCGTAGTGATAAGGATAACACCAAATGCACCTTTTGCCCCATAGATGGAGGCCGAAGCAGCATCTTTTAAAACAGAAATTGATTCAATATCGTCAGGATTGACGAGTTGGATCGATGGAATTTCAACGTTGTCGAGCAAAATCAGAGGAGCATTACCTCCGTTGATTGACGCGAATTGCCCGCGGATACGGATCAACGGATCAGATCCAACTTCACCACTCGGAATCACAATGTTCAAACCAGGCGTAGTTCCTTGCAATCCGCGACCTGCGTCTGCAATCGGTCTTGACTCCAGAACTTTTGTGTCTACCGAAGCTACTGCACCGGTTAGGTTTGTTTTCTTTTGTTCCCCATAACCAACAATCACGACCTCCTGAAGGCTCGCGATATTCTCAGTCATTGAAACGCTGAATACTTTCGAATCGCCAACTTGCTGCTCATACGTTTCAAGTCCAATAAACGTGAACACAAGCACATCCGATGGCTCCGCGTTAATGGAGAATTTTCCATCGCTGTCTGTCACAGTTCCGGCAGACTTGCCTTTGATGGCGACTGTCACTCCGGGCAACGGAGAATTGTCTGTTACACTCACAACGGTACCCGTCACGGTATTCGTTTGAGCAGCGAGCGGACTATGGATGAGGACTAACGCCATTATCCACAGATAGCTGAGTAAAATTTTTTTCATAGTTTGAGTTTAGGTAAGCGGTGTTTTGGAGCCAAGCTCTCTGTGTCAAATGTTTTCAATTCTCGCACAAGTTCCATCCCTGAAAACGGTGATTTGATAATATCACTGTTTTCGTAATGAGAAGTGTAGCAAGCTGTGTCACCGGTGCGCTGTAATGATTTTTACAGAGCGTAATCTACCTCTGGTTCTGACAGTGATTGTCGCGCTCAGTGTGCTTTCGTTGTGATTCCGGTCGACCGCAGCAATTGCGTACGTATACTGATTACGTTTTGAGGTCGTTCGATCATTCCAGGTTTGCTTGTGCAATGGTTCCCGTTGCACGATTGCGGCAATGTTTGCGGGGTTATCGGGTGAAACTAAATTTCCTTTTTCGAACCGATAAATGACATAGTATGCTGCATCTGAGGAAGTGGAATCTGACCAAACAACTTGAACTCCCCCACCCTGCGACCCTTTCACCTCTTCGAGTGCGGCCGCAGCCGGGGGAACCGCATCAATCCAAGTCATCGGAGGAACCAAAGACGGGTAGGCATAGAGTTGTTTTACGCGCGTGTTGATGTCAAGCTTGTTTCGCAGAAAAGTCGTTGAATTGAAAAACATACTTCCCTTTACCTCAGTATAATTTCTGTTCAATTTTACCTGATTGGTCAATTCGTCAGGATTTTCCCATCCTTTCCCACCAACGCGATAAACGCCTTGTCCGATGTAAACATGCCTGCCGTAGCTGTGCTTACTCCACCAGTCCAGCAACACCGCGTAATCCGCAACCTTGAATCCGATGTTCCAGTATAACTGCGGTGTTACATAGTCGATCCACCCTTCTCGTAGCCACTTCAAAACATCCGCGTATAAGTCATCATAGTTTGTTTGACCGGCCTGCGTTGCTGAGCCTTCCGGGTCTTTGTCTTTGTTCCGCCATACGCCAAAAGGACTTATGCCGAATTTTACATGTGGCTTCTCGTTTTTGATTCGCGAAGCTAGCTGCGCAACAAAATAGTCCACGTTGTTGCGTCTCCAGTCATCAACATTGGGATAAACACTTTTTCCATAGGTGTTGTAGGTTGACGAATCAGGAAATACTTGGTTGGAGATTCGATAAGGATAGAAGTAGTCATCGAAATGAACGGCATCAAGATCGTAGTGCTTGACCGTCTCAAGGATCGATTGAAGAACGAACTCCTGCGCCTGAGGGTGACCGGGATCATAATACCATTTGCCTCCATAGGTTACAAACCATTCGGGGTGTTGGTGAATTGGATGCGTTGCCGCGAAAACCGTGGAGTCATTCATACTCACCCGATACGGATTAAACCATGCGTGAAATTCAAGTCCACGCTTCTTCGCTTCATGGATCATAAACGCTAGCGGATTGTAATACGGCTCCGGACTTTTTCCCTGCACGCCAGAAAGATACTCAGACCATGGCTCATAGGACGAAGGATAAAACGCATCGGCAGTGGGACGCACCTGAACAATTACCGCATTCATGCCGATTGACTTCAGCATGTCAAGCAGTTTCACATATTCTGCTTGTTGCTCATGTGCGCTTAATCCTTTGCGGGATGGCCAATCAATATTCACAACGGTGGCGATCCACGCAGCACGAAGTTCACGCTTCGGATACGTTTGACCAGAAGCAATGGTAAGGCTAGCGATGCAGAACAGGAAAGCAAAAATGCGAAATGAAGTGAATCGAAATATAAATCGCTCAAAGGCAGATGCCATCAGTTTGAAGCCACTAAAGTTTTTCAAAGGGGAAAATTCAATTTTCAAATTATCATTCGTTTACCGGAACTGTAACGCAGTGGTATTTCACAAGTCCATCCATCGGGTGCTGAACGATGTTTTCGATAGCGATGTCCATTTCGTCAGCGACTTGCCTAAGATAAGGTTGAAAACGATACGCAATGGATCCTGTAAAGCTCAGTTTTTGGCCGCGCTTTGATGTCGGGTAGCGCATGACGTAATAAAAAAAGAACTTCGTAAAATTGCCAAGAATGATCTCCTTGCATTCGGGAACTTCAGCGTACTTGAGCAGAAAAGGTGTAAATGATGCAAGGAATCGGTTTGGCAGCGGCTTATTGTAAATTGCGTCAAGAATTTCCGCGCGACCGAGTTTATACGTTTGGTAAAAATCGTTCAGCATCTCGGAAGGCAGTTTTTCCTGCAACAGTAACGCGATCAAATCCTTACTCATGACCGTGCCACTGCCCCAATCCGAAAACATATAACCAAGCGATGGCATGATCCCCGTAATTTCACGCCCGTCATACATACATGAGTTTGCCCCCGTGCCGAGAATGCAGGCAATACCAGACTCACCCTGTAGCAAGCTGCGTGCTGCTCCAAGAATGTCTCCAGCAACTTCCGCGGGCATGCGCGCACCGATCGTTGAATCCAGGGCATCCTTTACAACGCTAGCCTTCACGGGCAACCCGCAGCCGGCACCATAGAAAAAAACTTTCTCGATATTTTGTGCAACAGGAAGAATCTTCTCTGCAACAACGGATGAGATTTTATCCTGTGATAAGAAGTAGGGATTGAGCCCTTCTGTGGTAATGGATGCAATTCTGTTTCCATCTTCATTCACCACACGCCACTCCGTTTTCGTAGAACCGCTGTCTGCTAGTAATAACATAGATAGTCTTTGTCTAAAATAAACGCTATGCTATCCGACAGCACACGTTAGACAAATAACGCCCTTGAGATTATCTACCGCATCCCGGAAAATAGTGATTTAACAGAATCACTGAATTAATCTTTGCTTGTAAGCATTATTGATCAGCTCTGCGGTGTTCCGTGCTTTCAGTTTGTAAAGCAAGTTTTTACGGTGCGTTTCTACGGTATTCTTGCTGATGAACAGTTTTTCACCTATCTCCTGGGTTGTGAGCCCTGAAGCGATGCACTCAAGCACCTCTTTTTCCCGATCCGACAACTTTTCCATTGTCTGCTCGTGTGGAACGGTCTTGATAAAACTGCTCAAGAGCGTTTTACTCACTTCTTCACTCAGGTAGTTTGATCCGGATTGCAACGTTGAAATAGCATTCAACAAATTTTCTTTTCCCGTATTTTTTAGCACGTAGCCAAGTGCACCGGCTTTCAGAATATCAGAAATATAATCGCGGTCATTATACATCGACAATCCAAGAATTTTTATGGAAGGATGTTTTTTCGAAAGCTCGCGCGAGGTTTGAATCCCATCCATCACGGGCATGTTGATATCCATGATAACGATATCTACTTCTTCGTGCTCACAGATTTCCAGCACCTCGAGGCCGTTTCTCGCTTCCCCCACCACACATAGTTCCTTCTCATCTTCGAGAAGAGACTTTAAGCCATCGACAAACATTTGATGATCGTCCGCAATCAGCACTCTGGTCATAATAATGGGGAATGGCTGGCAATGTAATAAAAAGATATCAAACATTGACACGAAGCTTCTCCTGACATCCTTTAAGGCGAATCTTCGGAAAGATACGTGACCTTCCTTTAAACACTAAGGATTTAAGAAGAGTACCACAGAGCCTGGTTGGCTTGGTGTTGGAATTGTTCACAGGTCAGCCCGGATCGATGCTGAATCGCTTATCGTTGAAACTGCCAATCCGAACAACGTTGTGGCGAATTATTTGAGTCAGTCACCCCGATGAAAGACCGCCTTTGGCTTACAACGGAACGGCTATTTCTTCTCAGGTTGAGAAATAATTACCGAGGCCAGCATTGATATCCCGAGCACGAACACAATTACAATGAGCGAAACTTCCACTGGAATTTTGAAGAAATCCATCAGGCACATCTTGGTGCCTACAAAGCACAGGATTACCGCAAGTCCATACTTGAGGTAACGGAAATAACTCTCAATTCCTGAAAGCGCAAAATAGAGGGATCGCAATCCAAGAATGGCGAAAACGTTAGAAGTGTATACAATGAAGGGATCATCGGAAATAGCCAGAATGGCCGGAATTGAATCTACAGCAAAAATCAAGTCCGTAGCTTCAATCATAATTACGACAAGGAACAGAGGCGTCACCCATAGCTTGCCATCGATGCGTGTGAAGAAATTATCCTCGTGGAAAGTGGGCGTGACCGGAAAGAATCTTCTTACAAATTTCACCAGCGGATTTTTCTCCGGATCAAGCTTCACATCACTGGAAGTAACCATGCGGATTCCGGTAAAAATCAGAAAGCCTCCAAAAATATAAATCAGCCAATGAAACTTGTGGATAAGTTCAATGCCCGCGAAAATGAATATCACCCGCATCACCAGCGCCCCCAAGATTCCCCAAAATAAGACTTTGTGCTGATAATTCTTCGGAACGTTGAAATACGAAAAGATCATGATGATCACGAAGATGTTGTCCACACTGAGGGATTTCTCGATGACGTAACCTGTAAAAAATTCAACGGCCTTGTCTTTACCGAAATAGTAGAAGACAAAAAGGTTAAACAACATTGCCAGTGTAATCCAGATGCTCGTCCAGGTGAGCGCTTCTTTAACCGATACTTCATGGGATTTGCGATGGAAAACACCAAGGTCCAGTGCCAGCATGATCAGTACAAAGACATTGAAGCAGATCCATAAGATTGCTGTGTCGCTCATTGATGTATGAATTTGGGGGTTTGCCTAACGGGAGAAATAGCGTTAAACGCTGTTGTAGTTTTTAAATGCATCCGCGAAAAACTGAATTGCGCCTTCAGCTTTATAGTCCGGGATACAGATTTGACAAATGGCGCATTCATGCTGACCAATTGAAAGTTGCTGGAAAAACGTAATCGACTTTCAATTCAAGGTCGAAAGATGTGATTTCTTGGCCAGATATACAATTAATTAGATGGGCAATTGCCATCTTTTAAAGAACAATTATTCCCACTGAGCCCGTTTAACGGGCCTGCCGTGAATAAGCCTTTCGGGTTAATTGTTGGATGGCGTCCAACCTCATTTAATCTCAACGGAAACGTTCGTCATCAAGCCCACCCGAAGTCGGCTTAAGGAGCGGTGTTCAAGAGTTTTGTCTGTGCGCTTTTCAACTTTCGTTTTTGCATACTGACCAGGCCTGGATCGCGCAAGCCTCCGTCCCGCCTCATATTCGGCAAATGCACCGAAAACAACAAAGAAAAAAAACATCGTAAATAAACGTGCAGTATCCATACGCAGGCGCCTCATTAGTTTTCGGCATTAGTTCCAATGCAGTATCTGTGCCACGTATATTCATTGCCATTGTTCGCGCACAACTAGGATAAGCCCCTGGCGTACGCTGAGTAAATTCTTACCGCTGAGGAATTTATACCCACTTGACCGCCAAGATTATTGAAACTTAAGTATCGCTTTTATCCTTATGTTAATACCTTTGTTGGAATAAAATAAGCTAAATGAATTCGAGCGATTTCAAGTTGAGAGAACGTGTTAAGGAACTGAACTGTCTTTATTCGCTTTCAAAAATCGCTTTTGATGCCAAAAACGATATCGGGACGATTATCACCAAAACGCTTGAAATTCTCCCGGATGCGATGCAACACCCTGACCTTGCTGAAGCGCGCATATCGATTGGGTCGCAGGATCACTCCACTAAAAAATTCAAATCATGCAAGCTATTTATTGAGGCTGAACTAACAATTGACAAGCGTAAATATGGAAAGGTGAAAGTCGGCTACCGGATAACGGCATCCAAAGGGGTAAGGAAGATCGGTTTCCTCCAGGAGGAAAAAAGTCTTCTAAAAACGGTAGCCCGCGAGTTGTCTTTACTCCTGAACCGGATTAGCATCGAAGAAGAAAAAGAAAAGCTGCAGATTCAATTGCAGCATGTCGAGCGGTTGGCATTTGTGGGGGAACTCTCTGCGGGTATTGCACACGAGTTGAATGAACCCCTGGGACGAGTGCTTGGCTTTGCGCAACTCATTAAGAAGGCAGGTGCACTCAATGAACAGCAGAGTGAAGACCTGGAACGCATCATTAAGGCCTCGCTGTATTCCCGTGAGATCATTAAGAAACTGATGATCTTTTCCAGGCAAATGCCCCAGCAGATTACGAAAGTAAATTTGAATACGATCGTTGAAAATATCCTATACTTTATCGATGTAAGGTTCCAGAGTAGAGGAATAAAGATTACTAAACAGCTTGATCCATCGTTGCCTGAGATCTATGCTGATGAGGTACAAATGAGTCAGGTGCTGGTCAACCTGATAACGAATTCTGTTTACGCAATGCCTAAGGGTGGAGAAATAACAGTAACAACGCGAAAGCGCGAAAATGGCGTGAGCCTTATCGTAAAAGACACCGGTACAGGAATGACACCCGATGTAAAGTCTAAGATCTTTGAACCCTTTTTTACAACGAAGCCAGTGGGTCAGGGTACCGGGCTCGGACTTTCAGTAGTCCAGGGGATCATCGACTCACACCAGGGAAAAATCATGGTAACAACAGCCCTCAACCAGGGATCAAAATTTGAAATTCAATTACCATTAAAGCAAGGAAAGAAAAAGTGATGAACGCAGTTGCAGAAAAAAGAAATGTACTGGTAGTAGATGACTCACCCGAAACGGTCGAACTTATCAAGCGCAACCTGGAGTCTATTGGTCACCAGATTTATACCGCTAGCTCAGTACAATCGGGAGTAAAATTATTGAACACACTGCCAATTGATCTGGTGATCAGTGACCTGAAAATGCCGGGGGAAAACGGAATTGAACTCGTTCGGCATGTCACCGAGAACTCAAAAGGTGTGGGCGTACTTGTCATTACGGGTTTTCCGACAATTCAGGGTGCCATCGAGTCAATCAAGATTGGGGCGGAGGAGTACCTGGTGAAGCCGTTCACCGATGACGAACTGTTCCGGTCTGTCGAACGTGTACTCTCCAAAAACCAAAAATACAAAAAGGAAACGCAGCGGCCTTCGCAGGTTAATTATGGCATTATCGGAGAGTCCGATGGAATGCTGAATGTCTTTAAAACGATTCACAAAGCAAAAAATACTACAGCTACCGTGCTGATCAATGGCGAGAGCGGCACAGGAAAAGAACTAGTAGCGCGGGCGTTGCACTATGGAAGCAATTCGTCAGCTGCACCGTTCGTTCCTGTAAATTGTGGCGGCATCCCTGATTCTCTTCTGGAGAGCGAACTTTTCGGGTATGTAAAGGGAGCGTTTACAGGCGCAAGCGAAACACGGGCAGGATTTTTTCAAACCGCTGATGGCGGAACCATTTTCCTTGACGAAATCAGTAACACAAGTCTGGCGATGCAAGCGAAACTTCTCCGCGTGTTGCAGGATAAAGAATTTTACATGGTCGGCTCGAAAAAACCAAACCGCGTGAACGTGCGTGTCGTGGCTGCGACCAACGTTGACCTCATGCAGCTTGTTAAAAAAGGATTGTTTCGCGAAGATCTTTACTACAGACTGCACATCATCACCATCGATCTCCCTCCTCTCCGGGAACGTGGCAATGACATCATTCTATTGCTTGATTTCTTCCTTACGAAATATGTGCGCGAGCACGGGAAGGGCGCAATGAACTTTTCACCACGGGCGTTAAAGACGCTGACTGAATATGGATGGCCGGGGAATGTGCGGGAGTTGCAAAACCTTGTGCATCGTCTGGTCATCATGGCGGATGACCACCTTATTGACACGCCTGATCTTCCTGAGAATTTCAGGTTTTCCGCATCGCGCGCTCGCGGGTTGAACAGGCGCCTTGACGAAGTTGAACGTGAATACATTCTTGAAGTCTTGGCTGCGAACAAGAATAACATATCGCACTCAGCCCAGGTCCTGGGCATCGATCGCAAAACACTGCGTGAAAAAATCAAACGCAGGAAAAAAGAATAGGTGGGGAATATTGCTCCACCTGAATCTTTTTTCTCCGCACGTATCCCGACAGTTGTTCCATTTCAGAGCGCCAACCCAGATTATAAACTGGTACGCATTTTGGAATTGCGCCTTCTCCAAAGGCAACATCCATGCATCTGAAAGAAACCATCGAAGACATTGTTACGCGGGAGCTCCGAAGCCTATGCCTGTCGTGCGCGCATGCTGACGAATGCATCTATCACAAAACAACTTCGAAAGCTGTCATCCAATGCGAGCTCTTTCAACTC
>DASWTM010000382.1:0-17354 GCA_036402115.1 Chryseosolibacter sp. | reverse complement strand
AAAGTAAACAAGGTGAAGTACACGCGCACTGAAGTTAATGCAAAGGGCAGTGGCGGTGAAGAAGTTTACGAATTCAATATGTCAGACATCAGTCCACTCACTGTGGAGGTGGAAGTAAGGGGCAAGTGGTTATACGTTTCGATGGAAACAGACTTCAAAGGAAAGATCATTAAGTATTACAAAGATGGCAAGATCATGCCATACACGGCAAAGATTGATTTTGTCATCAACGATGTTGACACTTCACGCAACATGGTGAGCGCGTTGCAGAAGCTGGTGAAGACGCAGAAGCCGAAATAGTTGCTGGTGGCAGTCACTGGTTGACGATCAAGTAGAATACATTACTGCAATGGTTTTCGTACCGAACGTTGGGTATAAGTATTTCGAGGCCATGGATGTCTAAAAATATTGCGATGGAGAATTTGCAGGAGACTTGCCGGATTTTTCCTTCGCAGTTGGAGAATTCGTTAATATAGGCCTATTCTCAGTCCTATGGATAAAGAATAGGTCAAAGACGGTAACTTTACAGGACTACTGCTCAAGATTTCTGAATCTCTTTCAAGGAAAAACGAACCTTCGTTTAAACGGACTTTTGCTTTTTTGGGAAATAGGCCATTTGTCCTTTGGATATGGATCAGGTCATAGCCTCTTAATCGAATCAGGCTTTCTAATGCTGTTATAACGGAAATTCTTGTCGCGATTTTGTAAGAAAGGCCAAAAAATGGACTGAGTCCAAATTGTTGGTGAACTATAGCTAACTTAATGTTATTTGTTGCGAAATCGGTTTGTTGGATTGTAAACGTGGCTGTGGTATCTGGCGTTTTGAATCTTTCGAAAACTTTGCTTGAAAAAAAACCTATCCCGGCCTCAAGAACAAGCGGTCTGCGCCAACCCGCAATTGCCTGACGTGCTCCAATGTCAACACGTTGAAATGTAAATCGCGGATGTTTTGTAATACCTAGTTTTGCTGAGTACCCAAATCTTAACCTTTGAGAGGCGTGGAAGGCCAGCCCATAGTCAATGTAATTTGCTGCGTTCGTCACTTCAATGGAATTGTTAGCTGAAAATAGTTCTCGGAAGTGTAGCTGGTAGCTACCAGCAGAAATCTTTAACGGTACGTATCCTATGAGTAATGTATTTGTAATTTTTGAAGCAATCTCGATTGCTTTCAAATTTGAATATTGCTTGCTGTCTTTACCAGATCTAGGGACGAGATTATTTGCAATGGCACTGTCAAGCCTACTTGCTCGCTTAATGTGTTGGTCACTTTGCCAATAGTCATTTGAAAATTTATTACGTTGCAACGTATAAATTGATGTATATGGAAGTGCGACATTCCTTGAAATGGGATTGCTCAGTTGCTCTTTTATTTCACGCGCGACAAATTCAGCTTCATAAATCAGGGTATCAGTTTTTTTCGAAAAGAGTTTGCCAGAGATGGCTGCTGAGTTAACGATCCATAAATTTTTTACTTTGTTATAACGGACCGAGTACGTTCTTCCAATATGTTTTAAAGCAGATTTCGGGAATGAGTTCCTGCTTTTCAATCCACTTTCCGACAATTTAAAATCACACCCGACATAAGCAAAGGACGTCTTCTCTACGTACAAAATTCCCTCGTATTCTCCGTTGTACTTTGGTGTAAATTTGATCTTGTAGGTCGGTAACCCATTATACTTGACTTCTCCTAACAGAGTATAAAAGTATTTGTTAAAGTGATTTGGACGAATGAAATCGAATCTTTGTTTGGCTACATCTATTCGCTGGGCTACGTAAGGCCCGCCAAAAAAATAAGTATTCGAAAAAGAGTTTCTATTCTTCTCTTCAAATTTTCCCCCCTGAATAAGTTCGACCGGACCAAATAACTTGTCTGCGTACCCGGGATTAAAGAATCGTACAAGTGCCTCTGAGAAATATAAGAATTGCCTTGTGCGCTGGAGGAAGTTTGTTTCTCGATAATGGCCTTTGACTAGCATCCCATTTTTAGGATAGTTTTTTTCAATGTTATTGAAAGCCCGCTCAAGAATTATTTCTGATGAATCCATTGAGGAGATTACGACCTCCCGCAGCGTAGATACTGAGGGCGTAAGAGGAACAGCACTCGAGGGACCGGCTAGTTTTACACTGGCTAGTACTGTGGGGGAATATCCTAAGTGACTAACGACAATTGAATCACATCCGTTATTGATTGCAAGGATAAATTCGCCTCGTTCGTTGGCTGTTGTCCCCAAATAGTAGTTGACCTTGCAGAAGACGGAGGCGAAAGATAGAGGTCGGCCGGTGGAAATATCAACTATCTTACCGCGGATTTCGATCAACTGACAATAACTGGTAATAGCATTTGAAAGAAAGATAATTGTAAACAAATGCTTTAATGTCATACAGGT
The DNA here is from genome assembly GCA_036402115.1 of Chryseosolibacter sp. GTDB lineage: Bacteria > Bacteroidota > Bacteroidia > Cytophagales > Cyclobacteriaceae > Chryseosolibacter. The sequence continues at coordinate 14,967 of DASWTM010000382.1, read as the reverse complement.
TAGATGAGCACGGTTGTCGAAGCGAAATCATCCCAGGTTGATGAATGAGAGGAGACGAAAACCATCATATTACTTCTTGCCATTTCAACAGACCTAAACAAAATTTTTTCAAGTTGTGGGTCCATAGAACTTGTCGGTTCGTCAAGTATAAGAATCTCGGGGTTTTTAAACATTGCACGGGCAAATCCAACGATCTGACGCTGACCTCCTGAAAGTTTAACTCCAAATTCTCCTACTACCGCAGCATAGTCATTTGGAATCGTTGCAATCGCTTCAGCAATACCAATTTTGGCACAAAACAATTTAACTTCTTCTTCTGAAAACGTCTCGTCCATTGTGATATTAAAGCTAAGGCTTGCATTAAAGATCTTTATATCCTGCGGCATATAGGCAAGCCGTGAACTTAACGTGCTTGGTTCAATCGTTTTTATGTTATGTCCATTCATCCAGATGTCACCCGAAGTGGCGTTATATATCCGCTGAATAATTTTGAAAAGGGTTGTCTTGCCACGGCCGCTGTCCGCTTTGAATAGTACTAAATCGCCTGGGCGGGAGCTCCAGCTAACATCCGCAAATAGGGGTAGCCGGCCCGGAAATTTGAAAGAGATTTGATTTGCTTCAAAGTATCGCACGGGTCCTTCAATTGTTTTATATTCTTCCACGATAGAGAAGGGCTCGATAAACACAGAGTCGATCCGAGACAATGCTGATAGGTTCTCTTGTACCTGAACGTATTCAAAAAACAATCGCGAAAATAGGCTTGGGATGAGGAGTGTCAATTGTACAACTGCGACAGATTCCCCTAGAGAAATTGAACTTTTGCTGAATTTGAAAAAAGCTGCCCAGCAAATTACCGTAACAACAATTGTCGTTAAACAGTCCAACAAGGCATTTAACTTTGCACGGAAATTCCCAAAAGTAAAACTTTCATTGTAGTAACGTGCGAGAATGGAATTCTGTCTTTTCTCAAAAATTACTTCCTTGTTAAATGATTTTATGGTATCCATCCCGTTCAGCGATTCTATCAAACCGGACTCCGCTGCAGCGAATGATTGGATCACCCGTTCCTGGCCAGATCTGATCTTCTTCCTAAACATTTTAGCCAAGAAAAATAGCACTATGGCACAGACAAGTACAGGCAGTCCAAATAAATATGATTTGCTTACAAGAAAAATTGTCAAACAAACTAGTAGGAACAAGTCTACAACGGTTTGATTGAGGAAGTTCGCAATTGACAGTTGAATCTTAGTCGCGTCATGAAATCGAGACGTGAAATCTCCAATGCTCTTTTCCTCAAAGGTCCGATGTTTTAAAGAAAACAGCTTTTTTGTGAATATTTCTCCGAACTCCATTCCTGAATCGCGTACCTGATTCAAGACTACTTTGCTACGCCCAAACGTTAACAATGCCCTTAGGAGCAGCAGTAGGAACAAACTGGTGAACGTTGCCGAGATATAAGCATCACCAACACCCGAATGGTCAACAAGCAATTGTGTAGCTATTGAAAATACAAGGCTCAGAATTGATATGAAGAGGCTGATGATACAAGACGTGATAAATTGATTTTGGTATTTCCGCAGAAGGGCCCATGCTGACACTAGGAAACTAGACCGCGGCTGCAAGACATTTTTGGAAGCGCTTGTGGGTTGTTTCGGTGCATCCTCTATCACTAAAACCCGCTTGCTTTTCCAAATTAATTGTAGTTCTTCTGATGTCAGCTCTCGAATACCATTAGCCGGGTCACAGATTCGGAAGAAACCGTCTCGGAAATCAAACAGGACGATGAAGTGCAAAAACCTATTGCCCAGAACTGTGTGAAGGATTGCTGGAAATTTCAAACCTTTAAGATGCTCAATGTCGGCTTCGTACCCGTTACTTTTGATCGAGTACTGGGCAAGACCTTCTTGAAGTCCCAGCATTGTAGAACCCGATCTGCTTTTTCCGACACGAACGCGAAGGTTTACGATCTCATCATCTATTTCAAAATATTTAAGGATAGTTTTAACACAGGCGACACCGCAGTCTGTGTGATCGGTCTGCAGTACGATGAGTGAGTTTAGGTCCTTATCCACCATTGAGTATTTGCGATTAAAAGCGCCCAGAATAGATTAGAAATTATCAGCTGACCTGTGGTAGTAAAAAGTGAAATCGAAAACGCAACGGCATTACTACAAGAAAAGCCCCTTCGAAACATGAAAGCGAATAAAACCAAACTCGCAGCTTGAAATAGGTTGATATCTTTTAACATGCCGCTAACGATCAACTCTTCACTGCTAATATTAGACAATGCAAACGGATACGCTTGATAAATCGCGGATGCGTGTTTGTAGTCGTACGGAATCGCCTTTAAGATGATGACTATGCTGTGGGCAAGGTCGCCAACAAGACTTGGTAAGTCACATAAGATGATCATTTTTACGATAATAGATGCGGTTATTTCGCCAAATGAAATTCCGTAAAATACGGACGCTATGTTCAGACACATATACATAATCAATATTCTTACTGTATATAAAATTGACGTTCCAAAAAACGTCCAAAGTAGTTCTGTGGAGCTGGGTGACCAGACCTCAAATATTTCTAGTAGAATTATGTTGAGTAATGAAAGTGTTAGGGAAAAGCAGTATACCGCTAAAAGAGTAGTATTGATTAGGTAAGGGAGCATAATACATCCTAATCTATAGCGCAATTCAGAACGATGACCCTTCATGTCATCGTTCTGAATTTAGTTTGAGGTTAGATGCCTCCGTCAGACGCGAAGTAGAGGATCGCTCCAACAACGACTCCGCAAATAAACGCTGCCAAGAGAAAGGCAATTCCTCCCTCCGTTTTTTCCATTTCAAATGCACTTAGTTTTTTCATAAAAATCTTGGTTTAGGCTTACTCGAAAATTTGTTGCATGATTTCATAGCCAACTGCAATGCCCACAAGGAATACAAGGAACGCGAGAATCCCCCCTTGGGTAGATTCCATCTGTTTCAATGATAACTGTTTCATGGTATTTTCTTTTCTCGAAAGATTGCGAATGCGAGCTTCACCTGTCAAAACCCAGAAAAGGGGTTTAGGTATTTTTCTTAAAAGTTACTCTTTAATCCCGAGGCTGGATTTGGGGGGGTGAGCACAAATTACTAGTAGATCAGGCACTTAGTCCATGCCGAATAAATACTCTCTCTTCAACAGAGGGCATATTTTATATCGCTCATCTTTCGTGTCATCGTAGACGGCTTCAAGTAGTTCGTAGACGTGCCTGATACCAATGCGCTTACACCACTCGAAGGGCCCGAACGGATAATTCGTTCCCAACTTCATGGCGATATCGATATCTTCACGGGTTGCTGTTCCTTCCTGGACAGTATAATACGCTTCGTTGATGATCATGCAGATCACACGGGGTGTAACCAATCCAACACGATCATCTACCACCAGAAAATCAGTTCCAAGATTTTTCATGACACCGTTCAATTTCATCGTGTCTTCTTTTTTCAAACAAGAAACTTCAAGAACCGGACGATTGAAAAAGGTGGGCAGGCCGTTAAATCCGAACATCGTGCACGCGAAATCATTCTCAACTGAAAACGCAAACTGAGCCAAATTCATTTTAGCGGTGTTGAGAAAGACAAGACAATTCTGATCCGCATACAGCGCAAATTCTTCTGGGTCTTCGTCAATGATGAAATCGAAGATCACATCTTGCTCGGGGAAACGTTTTGCCAATTGTGTGTAGTCGGAAACAGTTTTATACGAATGACCTGTTCCCAGTTTTTGCTTGCACTCTTCAGCGTGAGCCTCGTCACCAACAATCAAAATGCGCATACGGTTGTAAATGATTTGCAGATATACCTATTTTTGAGCAAATACTAAACGCTAAATTCAAAATCATGGCGAAAACAGTTGTCTATTCTGCAGATGCTCCCGAGCCAATCGGTCCCTATAGCCAGGCGATCCAGGCTGGAAACATGCTTTTTATCAGTGGCCAGATCGCCATCCAAAAATCGAGCGGAAATATTCTTAATGCAGATATTCAGGTTGAAACGAAGCAGGTGATGGAAAACATCCGCCACATCCTTAAAGCTGCCGGCATGGATTTCAGCAATGTCGTTAAGAGCTCCATCTTCCTGAAGGACATGAATACCTTTCCAAAGGTGAACGAGATCTACGGGCAGTTTTTCCAGCAGCAACCACCAGCACGCGAAACAGTCGAAGTGAGCCGCTTGCCGAAAGATGTGAATGTGGAGATTTCGTGTATAGCGGTGAAATAGCCACGAGCTTTCAGCTACGAGCTTCGAGCCGCTTCAATTTTTTGCTCATGAGCTTCCCTGTAAAGCTGTGGATCTTCTAATGCCTACTGCCCAAATACGGCAACCACAGAGATATCACAGAGGAAACAACCTGGCTTGAACGTGTGCAATTCGAGACCAACTTTCATCAAGGCATTTCGTTTGCTGGAGACCACTGGCTTGCCGAGTGGCAAGCGTAAATGCAGTGCCACCATCGCCATTACCCATCACCCATCGCCCTTTCGCTTGGCTACTAATGCCTAATGCCTTATCCCTAATGCCTATTTATAGATCGTAGGTAACATTGTGCCCGCACAAAATCCTTTTACCTTTGCACATTTGATAGTCAGAAATGAGAGAAGTACGCGTTCGTTTTGCCCCTAGCCCAACCGGTGCGCTCCATATTGGAGGCGTCAGAACAGCTTTATACAATTATTTACTTGCCCGTCAGAGTAAGGGCACGATGATCCTTCGCATAGAGGACACAGATCAGACGCGCTATGTGCCGGGCGCAGAAGAATACATTATCGAATCCTTGAAGTGGGTCGGAATCAAGATTGATGAAGGAGCAGGAGTGGGCGGTCCGCATGCACCATATCGGCAGTCGGAACGGCAGTCGATCTATAAGCAATATGCGCAACAATTGATTGATGCCGATCACGCTTACTATGCGTTTGACACGGCAGAAGAACTTGAGCAGATGCGCGAACGACTGAAGGCTGCGGGAGTGGATACACCGCAGTACAATGCGATCACGCGAATGCAAATGAAAAACTCGCTCACGTTAAGTAAAGACGAGGTGAAAGCGCTGATGGATTCCGGAACACCTTACGTGATTCGTTTGAAAGTTCCGCGCAAAGAAGAAATCCGGTTGAATGATCTGATTCGAGGATGGGTAACCGTTCACTCTTCACAGATCGATGACAAGGTGCTTATGAAATCGGATGGCATGCCAACCTATCACCTGGCGAACGTTGTCGATGATTACCTGATGAAAATTTCGCATGTGATCCGCGGAGAAGAGTGGCTGCCGTCCGCACCGCTTCACGTGTTGCTGTATAAATATTTTGGATGGGAAGAGGTGATGCCACAGTTCGCGCACTTGCCGCTGCTTCTCAAACCCGATGGGAATGGAAAATTGAGCAAGCGTGACGCAGATCAATTAGGCTTTCCGATTTTTCCCCTAACATGGAAAGATCCAAATTCGGGAGAAGTAGCAGTCGGCTATCGCGAAGCGGGCTATCTGCCGGATGCGTTGTTAAACTTCCTCGCTTTCTTAGGCTGGAATCCTGGAACAACACAGGAAATTTTTTCAATGGATCAGCTCATCGAAGCATTCCAACTCGAGCGAATCAACAAAGCCGGTGCGAAGTTTGACTTCCATAAAGCGCAGTGGTTTAACCAACAATACCTCAAGGCGAAAACCGACAAGGAACTGGCACAGTTTCTTTTGGAATCTCTGAAGAAGGAGAACATTTCCTGCACCGAAGAGAAAGCTGTAAAGATCGCGGGCATTATGAAAGAGCGCGTGACTTTTCCGAAGGACTTTTGGGAGCAAGGCAGGTTCTTTTTTCAGGCACCACAGAAATTTGATGAGGGCGTTGCCAGCAAAAAATGGAATGACGAAGCGGTAAAAGTATTGACCGCTTATCGCGATGCCGTTGCGAGTCTGAAAGCGTTCGATGCTGCTATAGCGAAATCGACATTGGACGATGTGACGGCAAAACTTGGAATTGGAGCGGGCAAGATTTTACAGGCGTTGCGGTTGTCGGTCACGGGCGCTGGTGGCGGACCTGACCTGATGATGATTATGGAAATAATTGGCAAAGATGAAGTTGTTTCACGCATTGATTACGCACTGAAAACTTTGCCCGCGAAAAAATCGTAAATTGAGGTATGTCAAAGCAAGAATCACCAAAGAAGAATAAACCAAAGCCCAAGGTTCACAAAGAACTTGAGGGCTTTGATATTTCTATTGATTCATTTGGAGAGATCAAATCCAGCATGAACATAGAAAAGATCAACGCGTTTCTTAATGAAAACGTTGACGACAAAAAGCTCGCAGAACGCGATGATGTGGAAGAAATAAAGTCGAACAAGAAGAAGAAAAAATAGTTCTTCCTTTTGTTGGATTCCTTTCGCAATACTGGCATTTTCATCTTTCTATATGACACAGATGAAAATCAAACTGGTTGCGTGCCTCCTCGCTCTTTCAATTTCAATGCACGCGCAACAACAGTGGCCTGAGTCACTGATTCTCACTCCTGAAAAAACTGATTTTGTTAAAACATCCACGTATGCGGAGGTGATGCAGTTTATTTCTGCCATCACGCCTCTGGCGCCAAACGCCCATGTTATTACGATGGGAAAAAGTCCGGAGGGAAAAGACATCCCGGTGGTGATTCTGGCATCTTCAAAAGTAACCACACCTGCGGAGGCTGTCGCTACGGGCAATCCTGTGATTTACATCCAGGGAAATATTCATGCAGGTGAAGTGGAGGGAAAGGAAGCTGTGATGATGCTGATGAGAGATATTCTGCTTGGTAATAAGAAACATCTGCTCGACAATCAAATTATTTTGTTTGCGCCAATCTACAACACCGACAGCAACGATAAAATGGAAAAGGGCAGACGTCCTTCGCAGGAAGACAGTCCGCTCGAGATTGGAATTCGCGAGAACAGCCAGGGACTAGATCTAAATCGTGATGGTGTTAAGATGGAAACACCGGAAACGCAGGGACTGATCACAAACATCATCACGAAATGGGACCCTCAAATGTTTGTTGATCTTCACACAACCAACGGAACATGGCACGCATACTCACTCACGTGGGCGCCAAGCTATCACTATGCGGGTGAAGTGGGCCCTTACGATTTTGTGAACAACAGGATGTTGAAAGACATCACCAGGACCGTTGATGAAAAGTATGGATTGTTCTTCGGCCCTTACGGGGATTATGATCTCCGGGAAGGATGGCCATTGAAGAATTTTTATACGTACAATCATCATCCGCGTTATTTGGTGAATCAGTTCGGACTGAGAAATCGGATGGCGATTCTGAGCGAAGCTTTTTCGCATGAACGATTTTATCAGCGCATTTACTCGACATATGCGTTCGTCACCGAAATCCTCGAATACACCAACAGCCATGCAAAAGAAATTGTGTCTATAAACAAGAAAGCAGAAGTAGATGCTATCCGTAATGTGAAAGAGAATGCGGGCAAAGTAAAGAAAGGTGTTCGTTTCAAAATGGTTTCAAATGAAACACTGAACGATTTCAGAACGTACGACTATGTGTCCACGAAAGGAGCAGACGGCAAACTGACGTACAAACGTGCAGGTAAGGTTGTTACTTATGATTCAATAAAATATTACGGCACTTTTGAGCCGGAGGTTGAATCGACATTGCCAAGAGGATACATCATCTCCGCTGAGTTCTCTTCGATAGCTGACCATCTAAGGAAGCATGGCGTAAAAGTCGATCAGCTTTCGAAAGAAGCGTCCTACAAAGGAGAAGCATTTGAAATTACTGAGTTGAAAAAATCACAACGCAAATTTGAAGGTCATTTCATGGCAACGCTCTCCGGTGAGTTCAAGCAGCAAACCAAGAGGGCGAAAAAGGGAGATTATGTTGTGGACCTCGCGCAGCCGCTCGCGAATTTTATTTTCTATTTACTCGAACCGCAGTCGGATGACGGCCTGGTCAACTGGAATTTTTTCGACAGCTACATCGAAAAACAAAAAGCTGACAACAAGACCGTGTTGTATCCCGTATTTAAGTACTATTAACAAACCTTAATTATTACGAGCATGAGCAGATCTCACGTTATCGATTATCAAATAAAAGGCGAAAGCATTCAGATTGTTGAAGTGGAACTCGACCCGATGGAGACGGTCATCGCAGAAGCAGGTGCCATGTTATTTATGGAAGATGGCATTACCTTCGAAGCGAAAATGGGAGACGGCTCGAACGCCAATCAGGGTTTGTTCGACAAATTGTTGTCAGCAGGAAGTCGCATCCTCACTGGGGAATCACTTTTTATGACGCACTTCACAAACCGTGGAAACAGAAAAGCGAAAGTCGGATTCTCTGCGCCTTATCCGGGAACAGTCATTCCAATCGATCTTGCAACTAGTCCGAACAATGAATTGATCGTGCAGAAAGATGGATTCCTGTGTGCAGCATTTGGAACAAAAGTTTCGATCACGTTCAATAAAAAAATCGGGTCCGGCCTTGTTGGTGGCGAGGGATTTATCCTGCAAAAATTACAAGGCGATGGTAAAGCGTTCGTGCATGCGGGTGGCGTAGTGATTGAGCGCACGCTGAACAACGAAACACTGCGAGTTGATACAGGCTGCGTTGTCGCGTTTGAATCCCATATCGATTTTGATGTTCAGACCAGTGGTGGTTTGCGTTCGATGATCTTCGGTGGCGAAGGAATTTTCCTGGCAACATTAAGAGGCACCGGTAAAGTCTGGTTGCAGTCGATGCCGATCCGCAAACTGATTCAGGCGCTTGCTCCATACGGTGGAAACTCCGGCAAAGAAGGCGGGTCATTGTTAGGAAGCTTACTCGAGCGCTAGTTTGATGGAAGAGTGGCAGTCGAAAATAATTTCAATATTTAAATCGAAGGTGCAACTGTCTGACCAGGCAGTTGAGGCCTTGCTGAAAAAGTGGAGTCATTCCGTGAAACTCAAACGGAATGACTTTCTTGTTTCAAAGGGACAGGTTGAAACGAATTTATACTACGTGATGAACGGAAGCATGCGGATCTTTTATCCCGTAAAGGATGAAGAGATCTGTGCAGGTTTCGCCTATGATCACAATTTGATTTGTTCATATCCATCGTTTATCCGCCAGCAACCCTCTGACTATGCGATTCAAGCGTTGACAACAACCTCGCTGCGATTTATCAAACGATCAGACTTCTACGACCTTTTTAAAGTACACCATGATATCGAGAGCTCATGGCGCATGCTGGAAGAAGAAGCGCTAGTCGGCAAGATCGAGCGTGAGGTGGAAATGCTGACCTTCACTCCCGAGGAGCGCTACAAACGCCTGATGGACCGAAGCCCCCACATCTTCCAGATTATCCCACGCAAGTACATCGCCTCCTACCTCCGCATGAGCCCCGAAACCCTCAGCAGAATAAAACTTGTTTAGAACTTCAACCAGCTGAGCCTGTTTAACATGAGCGCCTGAGCACATACCAACACGAGCACATTTTTCCTTGATTCCCGTCAAGTTTTTTAAGAAACGCTTCTCCTTCCTTTGCGTAAACATTCAGCATGAAGACAACAGAATTACTCAGCCACCTGAAAGGTCAGACGGAAACGATCCTTCAGACCGTAGAAACGAAATTCAACCCGCTGCCCGATGCTCAGCTCAACTTCAAGCCGGCAGCTGACAAGTGGAGCATACTCGAATGTTTCGAACACCTAAACCTTTATAGCCAATATTATCTCACCGCGCTGGAAACCGCTGTTGCAAAAGCTTCGCCTTCCACGGCTCAGGAAATGAAATACACGTGGATCGGTAAGAAATCCATCGCGATGATGCATCCGTCAAACACGAAAAAGCAAAAGACATTCAAGAAAATGATCCCAGCTAAAAGTACATTGACCCGGGATGTGTTGGCCACTTTTCTAAACGATCAACAACGCATTCTACGCCTCATCGCAAAATCCGAAAAGCTCAACACAACAAAGGCACTCGTTCCAGTAGAGTTCTTTAAGCTCCTAAAGATGAACATCGCTGAAACCCTCGAGTTTGTGATCGTCCACGAGCAACGCCATCTTGCGCAAGCAGAGAATGTATTCGTTAGTAAAGCTTCATCCCAACCTATTCTTGCTGTGTAAATGATGTAGTTTCCGGTGCCCAAATTGCGCACCATAGCGTACATAGCGCCATCGCAGTAAAGAAAGATCCGATATCCGAAGGCATTCCGATCGAGCTTCGCACGGCCTAACGCATCTCGTTCCACAGTGCGCTTTTACCGCTATGTCGTAATGAACGCTATGTTACGCGGTGAGCTCGGCAGAACTTCACTGGGTCAGTTTTTCATTCGTTTGTTAGGAATCTTTATTTTTGACAAACAGAACTCATGGGTCAAACGAGAATTGGTCTAATACGCGAAGGCAAAACTCCACTGGACAAACGCGTCCCCTTCACTCCGCTTCAAACCGAAGAGATAGAGCAGCGCTATCCGAATGTAAAAGTAGTCTGCCAGGAAAGCTCTTTCCGATGCTTTAAAGACGATGAATACCGCGAACTCGATATCGCTGTCCAGCCGAAAGTTGATGAATGCGATATTCTCATGGGAATAAAAGAAGTTCCGGTTAATCAATTGATCGCGGATAAGACATACTTGTTCTTCTCTCATACAATCAAAAAGCAACCTTACAATCGAAAGTTGTTGCAAGAAGTACTGAAGAAGAACATCCGGCTTATCGACTATGAAGTTCTGAAAGACCGAAATGGAAACAGACTAGTTGCCTTCGGGCGATACGCAGGGATTGTTGGAGCCTATAACGGCCTTTGGACGTATGGAAAACGCTTCAATCTCTTTTCGCTGCGAAGAGCTCATGAATGCTTTGACGTGAATGATCTCAAGCTTGAGTTAAGGAAAGTAACTCTTCCTCCAGTCAAAATCATCCTCACAGGCGCAGGGCGAGTAGGCCGTGGTTCAATGGAAACGCTCGACAGTGCAGGTATCCGGAAAGTCAGCCCTCAACTTTTTCTCGAGATGAAATTTGATGAGCCGGTATACGTGCAGTTGAGCAGTGCAGACTACCATCGCAGAAAAGAAGGCGGGCATTTTAATCGCGATGAGTTTCACAAGTATCCCGAACGCTACGAATCATACTTTAAAGAATATACAAAAGTTGCCGACATCCTCATGGCCGGAGCTTACTGGAATCCAAAGGCACCCGTGTTGTTCACCAAAGAAGACATGCTCGCGCCTGACTTCAGGATAAAAGTAATTGCTGACATCACGTGCGACATCAATGGCTCTGTTCCAAGCACGAAGAGGGCAAGTTCCATCACGGATCCAATCTATGATTATGATCCCTCGACTGACACGGTCCAGCCACCACTAAGCTCAGACAAAAATTTCACCGTCATGGCAATCGACAACCTTCCATGTGAATTGCCACGCAGTGCATCGGAGGAATTCGGTCGTGACCTCATCGATCGCATCTTACCCATGCTGCTGGGAAAAGATGAAGATGGTGTGATTGATCGCGCAACTATCGCCTCGGGTGGAAAACTAACGCAGCATTTTGAATATCTTTCCGACTATGTTCGGGAGCAGGGCTAATGAATTCAATTAAGCGACAACTATACGCGCACTGTGTAAATTTTTTGGCGAAGCGGATTGAAGCGGCACAGGAGGCAATTCGAATGGCACAGGACTCAGCAAACGATGAGACCAAGAGCAGCGCAGGCGATAAGTATGAAACGGGTCGTGCAATGATGCAGCTTGAGATCGAAAAAAACGCCACGCAGCTCGAGGAGGCAGAGAAACAAATGAAGGTGTTGAGGGCCATCAATATCGACATGCAGGCAACGAAAGTTCAAAATGGCAGCCTTGTTACAACCAGCAATGGAACCTTTTTCATCGCTGTCAGCGTTGGGATGGTGGTGATTGAAGATAAAAGCTTCGCAGTGGTTTCAGCACAAAGTCCAATCGGTTCTAAGCTGATGGGATTGAAGTCAGGTGACAGTTTTTCATTCGGAAACAAGACCTACACGGTTGGCCAGATTGGCTGACATAGGTTATTCGAGTAATTAAGCCTATCTTTGCCGTGCACACCTGAATCAATGCCCTCATTCGGGCGAAATTAACCCCATCATTTTAGATGTCATTTGAAAAATTAGAACTTATAGACCCGATACGCGCTGCGTTGAAGGCAGAAGGTTATACAACACCAACACCTATCCAGGAACGATCGATCCCAATCATTTTAGGAAGAAAAGATCTCCTTGGCTGTGCTCAGACGGGCACAGGCAAAACGGCTGCTTTTGCGATACCGATTCTCCAGATCCTTCATCAGGATGAATTGTATAAAAAAGGTCCATCCGGAATTAAATCTTTGATCCTTACACCCACGCGAGAGCTTGCCATCCAAATTGGTGAAAGCTTTGCGGCTTATGGAAAGTTTTTGAAGTTGAAGCACACCGTAATTTTCGGAGGTGTTTCACAGAAAGCCCAGACCGATGCGCTTAGGGCTGGCGTTGATATTTTGATCGCCACACCGGGTCGGTTGCTCGATCTGATGGACCAGCGGTTCGTCAGTCTTCAGCACCTCAAGATTTTTGTTCTTGACGAAGCAGATCGTATGCTCGACATGGGTTTCATTCACGATGTGAAAAAAGTCATCGCTAAAATTCCTGCAAAGCGGCAGACATTGTTCTTCTCCGCAACGATGCCGGATGAGATTAAGAAACTTTCCGACAGCATTCTCACAAAACCAGAACGCGTGGAAGTCACACCCGTCTCTTCCACGGCAGAGAAAGTACAACAGGGAGTATACTTTGTTGAAAAGAACGACAAGAAGAAATTATTGCTTCACGTCCTGAAAGATAAATCGATCAAGTCGACACTGGTCTTCACCCGCACGAAGCACGGTGCCGATCGCGTATCAAAAGATCTGACTAAGCTCGGAATTCCAACAATGGCAATTCACGGAAACAAATCGCAGAACGCAAGACAAAATGCCCTGAAGGCATTTAAAGAAGGAAAACTTCGCGTTCTCGTTGCTACCGATATTGCAGCACGTGGAATTGACATCGATGAGTTGGCGTATGTAATCAACTACGAGATTCCAAATGTGCCAGAGACTTATGTTCACCGCATCGGTAGAACAGGCCGGGCAGGAGCAAGCGGCATTGCCATTTCATTCTGCGATGAAGAAGAAAAGGAATTTCTGAATGACATTCAGAAACTGATCGGAAAGAAAGTCCCGGTTATGCCGGACAATCCGTACCCGATGAGTGAGACGCCATCACATCAGCGCGAATTGCATAAAGTGCCGAACACTCCGGGCCGTCATTCAAACAACAATGGTCAGCGCAGGGGTAATGGTGGGAAGAGTAACAACAACCAGCGCAGAGGAGGAAATAGCACTGAGAGTAGAAACGGGAAAAGTAAAGCAGCGGGCGGAAACAATGCTCACAGCAAAAATAATGATCAGAAACCCTGGTCTCGGAAGCCTGCAGCACAAACCTCACCAGCGAAAAAGCAAAATCATTCGGGCGACAAGTTCGGAGGATTGAACTTCGACATCAAGAATTATTAAGCTCCAGCTTACAATTCAACAATCACACCTATGGTCGGTAATACGTTGCCATAGGTGTTTTTTATAAATTTCGGTTGATAATACCCTGGATTGTTCGGGTCTTCGATCGGCTGGCCTGATGCGTCCTTCTGGACATCGATGTTATCCGCAAATTCCGTTACGTAGTTGTAGGCATTCTGTATATCAAAGTACACGTCCAGACTCCATTTCGGGAAAAAGTATTTTTTATCGATGCGCAGGTCAAGCTGATGAAACGGTTTGATTCTGCGTGTATTCAGTTGGTTGTAATCCGGAACTCCAAATGGCCGCACATCCCAGTTTTGTCGGAGTAGTGTAGCCTGGAGGTTGTTAGGTGTGTACGGAGCACCGCCTGTGAACAACCAGCGAAATCCCACTTCCCAGTTTTTTCCAAAACGTTTTCCACCCGTCAAACTGACGAGATGCTGGCTGTCCCACGATGATGGGACAAGGTTGCCATTCTTGTCCTCAAACTCGCTGCGCACCCAGGTGTAAGAGAGTAACCCATAGAACCCATTGTATAGCTTTTGCTGAAGGAGGAATTCAGCACCGTAACTTCTTCCTTCTGAAGTTGAACTCACAGGAGCATTTCCAATAATTCCAAAGTCGGCTCCGAGGTTAGCGAGGGAAATAGAATCTTCAACAAGGAAGGGATAGTTGTCGTACCATTTGTAAAAACCTTCTACTGTGATTCGCGAGTTGCGCGGAAGGTTAAACTCAAGCCCCGACACGAGGTGTTTGCTTTCGATGTAGGTGACATCGTTTTGTTTGTTCACCAATTCTCCCGAGGCATCGCGATATCCCAAAACTGTGTAAGCCGGAAGCTGATAATAAATTCCAGTGTTGAAGTTGGCAAACACGTCCTGCGTGAGCTTGTAGGATGCTGATAGCCGTGGTGAAAGTTGTTTCAACGGATTACTCATGTGAGAGGAGTAGTCGTTTCCATCCAGGCGCACGCCAAGAGAAAGGACCAGGGATTCGTTGATGAAACTGTTACTGTACTGACCAAAGGCACCGTACTTGACCATCGTCAGTTCTGAATTGTAGTCGCGTGTGGTTGCGCCAAGTTGAGTGACAATCTTCGTAAAGTCGGAAGTGGAATAGCGAGCGCGTTCTGCAGCAATGCCATAGTTGAACTTCCGGTTGCCGTTAACAACATAGTCCTCCACTCTGAATTTTATTTCTTGTTCCTGCGAGTTATAATCCTGGAGCAAGTTCGAGGGACTGGACTCATCGTTTTGAAAGTATTTGGTTGACTCGTTGTTGAGATGATTGGTACTCAATACGATCGAAGTAGTCGCATTCGAGCGAAAGTGTTCATACTTTACTCCGGTGGTGTAATTCCATTGCTTGGAAACGGGAATGATG
>DASWTM010000381.1:0-2656 GCA_036402115.1 Chryseosolibacter sp. | reverse complement strand
CAGGCGAAAACTCCTTTCATCAGCTCTTTATACGGAAAGTATCCGCATAGTAAACTTGAAGCCTCCGGTTTAGCGGTGGGTCTCCCTGCAGGACAGATGGGAAACAGTGAGGTTGGACACATGAACATTGGCGCTGGCCGTATTGTATATCAGGATCTTGTGCGTGTTAATAAGGCAATCGAAGAACATGAAATTGATAGCAACCCTGTTTTGGTTGACGCTATCGAATACGCGAAAAAGAACAACAAGAATTTCCATCTCATCGGCTTATTGTCTGACGGTGGTGTCCATTCACACATCGATCATCTGAAGGGACTGATCTCAATCGCGCATGCAAAAGGTTTGAAGAATGTGTTCGTTCACGCCTTCATGGACGGCCGTGATACGGATCCGAAGGGTGGCTATGGCTACCTAACAGACTTGCTCGCACACATGAAAAAAACTACCGGCAAGCTCGCCAGTATTGTTGGTCGCTACTATGCGATGGATCGCGACAAGCGCTGGGAGCGCGTGAAGCTCGCCTACGATTTAATGGTGCATGGAGTTGGCGAAAAAACGGCCGAGCCGTTGAAGGCGCTACAGCAATCGTACGATAAAAATGTGACAGACGAATTTATCCTGCCGATCAGCGTACTCAATGATGGAAAAGCGGCAACAATTCAAGAGGGTGATGTTGTATTGTGCTTCAACTTCAGAACGGATCGTGGAAGGCAAATTACGCAAGCACTGACACAACAGGATTTCCCTGAGCAGGGAATGAAGAAACTGAATCTGTATTACATCACGTTAACAAATTACGATGATACCTTCAAAAATGTGAAGTTGATTTTCGATAAGGACAACCTTGAGAAAACGTTAGGTGAAGTGGTTGCTGCCGCAGGAAAGAAACAGATTCGCATCGCAGAAACTGAAAAATATCCACACGTAACTTTCTTCTTCTCGGGTGGAAGAGAGACTGAGTTTGCCGGTGAAAAACGCCTTATGTGTCCATCACCTAAAGTTGCCACGTACGACTTGAAACCAGAGATGAGCGCATATGATATCCGCGACAAAATTATTCCTGAACTGAACTCGAAAGAACCGGACTTCATCTGTCTGAATTTTGCAAACCCTGACATGGTCGGTCACACTGGTGTGTTTGAAGCCGCGGTGAAAGCAGTCGAAACGGTAGACACCTGCGCGCAAGCTGTTACGGAAGCTGCATTGAAAAACGGTTATGCTACGATCATCATTGCCGATCATGGTAATGCGGATATCATGATCAATGAAGACGGCACCCCTAACACCGCGCACACTACGAACCTTGTGCCGTGTATCTTGGTTGATGATACTTATAAAGGCAAACTCAACAACGGCAAACTTGGTGATCTGGCACCAACCATCCTGTCGTTGATGGGCATTCCGAAACCTTCTGAAATGAGCGGCAATGTTTTGTTGGCTTAAGCGAACCGCGGGATTTATTCTTCAGGGTCTGATGATCTTTTTCATTGCCTCCATTTTCTTCGCTTGCGGAAATAACACGCAGACGACAAAGCTCTACAACATCGACAGTCTTGTGAACGAGCAGGTGAGGCTCCTTTCGTCAGGCAAACCAAAGCTGACGAAGCAGGCCGTCATGGGCAGCCAACAGGACGCGATGGAGTATGTTCCCGACTCAGCAGCATGGAGTCAGGAGCTCGATATTTTTCGTCAGCTGGACGCGATGAACAAGCCAGTTAACCGAAGCAAGTATTTGGTTGATGATAATCTTTACGATCCAGGAAGTAATCTGACCGTAAAAGCATTTACCAGTCTTGAACCACTTCCTGTTCGCTCGATGCGCATCTTTTATGATACCGACATGGCCGAACCACGGAAGATAGAAGCGATTTTCCGCGAGGAGAACACATTGTTCGAAAGTTCGAAAAATTTGTTACTGGAATTTCAGCAAATCAACAATAAAAACCTGCTTACATCCTACTCTATAGAAGGTGGACAGAAAATGATTTTAAGTGACTCAGTTACCTTTTCAGTGAAGGGGAAGATTAAGTTTTAGGGAGATTATATGGCGAAGAGACATGGCATGAGCCAACCATTGAATAAGGACGAAAAGCGCAGCCTGAACAAGGCAAGCCTGCGATACCTTTCAGGCGTGTTCCGGTTTATGCTTCCCTACAAAGGGTTGTTCATTCTTGGACTGGTATCATTGGCGCTTTCGAGTTTGACATTGCTCGCGTTCCCGCGCTTGTCGGGAGAGTTGCTGGATGTAGCGAAGGGTGAAGGAGAGTACTTCACGAGCGTCAATCAGGTTGCACTCATCCTCCTCGGTATTCTTTTTGTTCAGGCGATCTTTTCATTCATTCGCGTCTACACCTTCTCGATCGTGAGTGAACGGGGAATGGCCGATGTTCGAAAGGCTGTCTACCAAAAGATCATCTGGCTGCCGATGACTTTCTTCGACAATCGGAGAGTCGGTGAACTGATGAGTCGTATTACTTCCGATGTGTCGACATTGCAAGACACGTTCAGCTTCACGCTGGCAGAGCTGCTTCGACAAGTACTCACCCTGATTTTTGGAATTGGAATCATCTTCTATCTCGCACCAACGCTCACTGGATTTATGTTGTTGACATTTCCCGTGCTCGTGATATCAGCATTGGTTTTTGGAAAATACATC
>DASWTM010000380.1:0-5552 GCA_036402115.1 Chryseosolibacter sp. | reverse complement strand
TCCGACAAGACCTCTATCGATCTTATCTCATGGCTCTCAATTCATTTTTCTCTTCGAGATTCACATCTCGCTAAGTAATTAACCCCACATTGCTGTGGAGGGTCCGCTATCAATTATCATCCATTCAAAGAACGTTTGGATTGTATCAGTTTCCCGATTTATCCATTGTGGTTTTACAACCAGTCGATTCAAGTTTCAGTTTCAGAATCCTTCCGATTTCTGCCCTCTTTCTTGAATTGGGAGTGCAAAGGTAAGTGTTGTTTTTATTCTTTGCAACTATCACTAAAATTTTTCTCGCTTTTTATTCGAGATATCGAATCTATCTCGCGCGATGTCCTTTTCTTCCAAAAGGGTCACAAATGTAAAAACTGATTTGACAGTGGCAAAAAAAACTGAAAAATAGTTGTCCACAATTTCAGGAAGCAGCGCGGGATTTCTTGAACACAGGAACTGTGCTGCAAGGTTCGCCAAACATAATGCTTGATGCACAAGGCATTAGCAAACGCGTTGCTTCTACATAGACAGCAGCAGGAACTTCTACTTTGCTGCAGCCTTTGACAACAACTTTCGCATCGGTGAATTTGTTCCAATCCACTCGAGAAAGCGCATCAAAAAAAATTTTCGTTTCCAAATCTTCGAGCGAGCCAAATACAATTGTACGTGCATGTGGTTGCAACGCAGAAGTTAGAAGCATATATGCCCAATGCGGAATAATTGCATCAGCAGAACACGTTATTGCAACAAACTTATTTTTATAGGCAGACCAATCGGTTGTCTTGATAAAATTTCTGAAATCTTTTTCTTTCAGAATTAATTCCTGGAACAATTGATCTTTGATATCCAACAAAACTCTCTCGCCCGGCAGATATAAATCTTCCAGGTCTAAAGTAACGAGTGGGCTATTGGCCACTCTATTGATGATATCTTTCTCAGTTTCCATTAAAGTTTTCTAAAAAATCGGCTGGGCTTTTTTCGCAACGAATTCTTTTAAATAAAACGGTGTGAATTCAACCAAGTCTGCAAAACGATTTGCTTCAAACTCCTGCCAGGCGATTGCTCCAATGAATGAAGCTTTCGGATAAACACCGTCCGCGAAGCTTGCGTTTGGATGGTTGATCACACCTTTGCATTTTTCTGCCCCATCTCCAAAGAATAACACGTGCTGCCTGTCTAAAAGTTCTCGGAACGAATTGCTGTCCACGACAATCGCTTCTGTATTATTGATTGGATTGAGCTGATTGTCAAAAATTTGTGCGTATACCTCCATGCGCCTGGCGTCAATCAGCGGACACAGAAACTTATCGTCAGTTGCTTGGCTAACGTGATGCGCCATTGAAAGGAGAGTGGGGATGCCTAGTAAAGGAATCCCGAGTCCCATACACAGGCCCTTCGCCACGGATGTTCCAATTCGAAGTCCAGTATATGAGCCCGGCCCGGCCGATACCGCTACTGCTTTAAGATCTTGCGGTGAAATCGAGACGATTTTAAGCAGCTCATCAATTAGAACGGCCAACTTGCCAGCATGCGCCTGTGGTTCCGCGATTTCAATCGTGTAGACGAGTTGGCCCTTCTTATGAAGTGCTACCGAACAAGCTGATGCGGATGTTTCAAGACTGAGAATCAATGCCATTATAAAGGCGCAAGATACTTCTTGTAGCTGATTGGATCATTCAGCAATTTCTTGCTTTCCAACACTTCAGGATCGCGTGACAACGAAATTCTTGCTGCTCCTTCCGAAAGCGCGTAGTGGAACGCTATCTGTTCTTCCAGCAACCAAACAATTTCTTTCTTAAACCGCATCAAGTCGTTCGACTTGTTCGATTCAATTTTGGCTTTCAGATTCTGCAAATCCTTTTCGACCTCTGAATAGAATTTTTCCTTCTTCGCTGCCTCAATTAAATCTCGGGTGTTTCGTTCCAGCTGGGTTGTGTATTGAAACTTCTGTCCTTTCACCCATGCCACAAACGCAAGGTACTCCTGATCAGACAATTTGAAGTTATTGAGGTCTGGCTGAGCTTCATGTTCAGCGCAGTACTTCGATGCATATTCAAACAGAAGACCGTTGTTAATTAACAGCTCTTCAACCGGGCCGAGAATATCGCCATGAATTTCAACGTCCGGGTCAAGTCCACCACCATCAAAAACTTTTCTTCCGCTTTTTGTTTTAAAGGCAACTTTCAGGGAGTCAGCAAACTTGTCGACTGTGCCATCGTCTTTGCGGTGAGTGTAGTCGAGTGCCTGGATACATCTTCCGCTGGGAATATAATACTTAGCAGTTGTTACTTTCAATTGAGCATTATAGGAAAGCGGGCGAGTGGTTTGAACCAATCCTTTCCCAAAAGTTTTTTCGCCAACAAGAATTGCACGGTCGTAATCCTGAAGCGCGCCTGCTACGATCTCGGAAGCAGAAGCACTTCCTCCACTTGTCAAGATAACTAAAGGAATTTCGGTATCAACAGGATTATTTAATGTGGTGTACTTCTTATTCCATTCCTCCGACTTACCCTTTGTAGATACAACTTCGAGACCTTTTGGGATAAAGATGTTGACAATGTTGACGGCTTCGTGCAGGAGACCACCCGGATTATCTCGCAGGTCGAGGATTATTTTTTTCGCACCTTTCTCTTTCAATTTCACGAGGGCTTCGGATACTTCGCGAGAGGCGCCTGGTGTGAAGTCATCTAATTTAATGTAGCCGATTTCCGGATCGATCAGGTCGGCATGTGTAACGTTGCTGATGCTGATTTTTTCACGTTTGATCTTAAACGAAATTTCTTTCCCCTGTCTTCTTACTTTTACTTCGACTTCAGATTTTGGCTGACCTTTCAATAGTGCGCTGATCTGGGAAGTAGATTTCCCCTCTACATTCTTCCCGGCAACGGAAATGATTTCATCGCCCACGCGAATCCCTGCGCGGTGAGCCGGAAATCCTTTATACGGTTCAGTAACAACAGCTCTTTTATTGACGATACCAATGAGCGCACCGATTCCCGCGTACTGACCTGTTGTGCTAATCCGAAATGATTCGAGCTCGTCTTCTGGAATGTAGTCGGTGTAGGGATCCAGTGACTGGAGCATTCCATCAATCCCTTTACGGATCAATTTCTCCGGATCTACATCATCGACATAATAGGCATTGACTTCCTTAAATAGCGTTGCGAAAATATCAAGGCTTTTAGCGATGTCGAAATATTTTTCGGCAGGCTTACGGAAGGCAAATGATACAACAACCAACAGGGCCAGGACTACAGGCCATTTATACTTTCTCCACATGATCAAAACGGTTTAACGTCTTAACTAATCGTTCCTGAATTTGCGTAAAGGTTAGGATTTCTTTCGCAGTATAAATATAAGCAATCAAGAGTTTACCTGAAGCGGGCAGCGACTTCTTATTGAGGCGAAACGCTTCTCGCATACGTCTCTTAATCAGATTTCTATCTACAGCTTTCTTGAAATTTCGCTTGGAAACGGAAAACATTACCTGATGAAACGGAAACGCGGGATCAGGATTGTTGAGGAGGTGAACTTTGAACGGGAATAAATAAAAAGAGGAACCCTTTTCGAAGAGCTCCTTTATTAACATTTCGTTGTTAAGTCTTTCTTTTTTTACGAAACGCATCAGGTTTCTGATTTCATCGGGATGAACATTGAAAATAACCGATTCTATCGAAAAAAACCCGGCAGAAAGTAATTACAGATGCGAACGCACCTGAGCGGATTACTTATGCTTCAGCGTTTTCTCGTCAGAAACAGTAAGCTTCTTTCTTCCTTTTCGTCTGCGGGAAGCCAACACTCTGCGGCCGTTTGCAGAAGCCATTCTTTCACGGAAACCGTGCTTATTTTTTCTCTTTCTCTTCGATGGTTGAAAGGTACGTTTCATTGTATTACTCGTTTACCTTAAAAATTAAAGGGCTGCAAAGATGATTAGGATTTCTGGAAATTACAACCCCTAAATCCCCTTAAGAAGTGGCCTGGCTTTCCATAGCACAGGTTATCAGGCTTTTACATTGCAATTAGGTCGCCTAAAACTTTCTTGACTTGGGCTGGCTCGAGTCGAGGGCCGAATTGCGCGACCACCCGAGATGATGCAAGGGAAGCCAGTTTTCCGGCTTCGGCATAGCTGTGGCCGTGTGTTATTCCATATAAAAAGGAGCCTGCGAACATATCGCCTGCGCCATTTGTGTCGAGGGCTTTAACCTTATACGGCTCAATGCTGATAAACGTGTCTCCATCATATATCACAGCACCGTTTGCGCCCATTGTGATCGCAAAATGCTTGGCTACACCCTTGAGTTTTTCACGGGCATCTTTCAGATTATCAGTGCCCGTGAAAATCATTGCCTCTTCCTCATTGCAGAAAAGCAAATCGACACTGGCGCCTACGATCTCTGACATTTGTGTTGAGAAGTACTTCACCATGCTTGGGTCGGAAAATGTCAGCGTAGTCTTGACATTGTTTCGCTCGGCAATTCTTTTCGTTTCCTTCATCGCCTGCAAGCCGTTAGGGCTCGTAACGAGATAACCTTCGAGATAAACATACGAGGATGCTTTTATCGCTTCTTCGTCTACGTTATCCGGTGACAGATTCGAGCTGATCCCCAGAAATGTATTCATTGTCCGCTCGGCATCCGGGCTGGTCATTACCAGGCATTTGCCGGTTATTCCATTCGGTGCTTTATCTGCGCGAAGGTTTGTGTCAACGCCATTGCGTTTCAAATCTTGAAGAAAAAATTGTCCGAGTTCATCGTTAGCGACCAGGCAGGAGTAGAAGCTTGACCCTCCGAACTGAGCTACACCTATCATGGTGTTAGCCGCTGAACCACCACAGCTCATTTTGCTTCGCTTCATATCGATCGCTCGCATGAGTTGGTGCTGACGTTTTTCATCGACTAAGGTCATGACGCCCTTTTCGATTTCATTTTTTGTGAAGAAATCGAGATCGACTTCTGTTACTATGTCTACGAGGGCATTCCCGATGCCGTATACGTCATATTTCTTGGCCATTCGACTTTAAATTGAAGTGCAAGAATACGGGAAATGCGCATTTAACGCAAAGCCGCGGAGCGCTTGTGAGCGATTTGGTGCTGAGAGGTTATCACCTGAATAAAGTTTTTGAGTACTGAACGTGTGCTGGAGTTTCGCAGAGGTGGTGTAGTCGCGCTGGCGCTTGGAGGGAGGTAGTGAGACTTTATAGGGAGGGTTCTACCAAGTGTAATTCCATTAGCCACCAAGACACGAAGACTCCAAGGAACACCAAGAATGTGAGCGGCTCATCACGATGTCACTTTGCGGGGCGGGGGCGTTTGATACCGAAACCGAGTTTGTTGGCGCGGTTTGGATAGTCGGTGATAAGGCCGTCCACACCGAGGGCTTGAACATTTTTCATGTCAGCTTCTTCGTTAACGGTCCAGGGTATGACGCGGATTTTTTGTTGGTGGAGATACTGGACATCAGCCTTGTCGATCAACGAAAAGTACGGGCTATAAATGGAAGGTTTGAAGCCGAGGTCTTCAAGGTTTGCGCTGACGGATTTCTTGTTTTCCACCAGTGCC
>DASWTM010000379.1:0-23578 GCA_036402115.1 Chryseosolibacter sp. | reverse complement strand
ATTATAAGACGAGGTGTAAAACTCGACAACCTTATTCAGATAGCTCACAACGTTGAGGTCGGAAAAAATACGGTTATAGCAGCGCAGGCTGGAGTTGCTGGCTCAACCAAAGTAGGCGAAAGTTCAGTGATTGGCGGGCAGGTAGGAATCGGTGGTCATCTTGTACTTGCGAATAACCTTAGTGTAGGCGCGCAAGCAGGAATTGGTAAAACCAGCACTCAGCCAGGGGAAAAACTGATGGGTTCTCCTGCCATCGGCCTCACCGAATACTACCGTGCGTATGCGGTCTTCAAAAATCTTCCCGATATCGCCCACCGGCTGAAAGAACTCGAACGCAAAATGGCTGAGATTGCCAGAAAAGAGGCAATTCAGTCTTAAAATCGGGATTTAACACCATCAAACGTTTTCGGAAGCTGTTTACCTATTAGTTGGGTAATCCGGATAATTGCGCTTAAATTTGCCGACTTTCCAAGTTTATGCTCAATATAAAACAGCAGACTATACAGAAATCCGTCACATTGTCGGGCGTTGGCCTCCACACCGGAGTGCAAACCACCATGACTTTTTTGCCTGCCAAGCCAAACCACGGTATCAAATTTCAACGAACAGACCTCCCGGGCTCACCGATTATTGATGCCGATTGTGATAATGTTGTTGACGTTTCGAGAGGAACGACTATTGAACAAAGTGGCGCGAAAGTTAGCACCATTGAACATACTCTTGCCGCCCTTGTCGGTCTTGAAATCGACAATGTGCTAATTCAACTGGACGGGCCTGAATGTCCAATCATGGATGGCAGCTCTATTCAATTTGTTGAGACCTTAAAGGAAGCGGGTACGGAAGAACAAAACGCGATTCGTGATTTCTTTGAAGTACAGGAGCCGTTGTTTTACCGCGAAGCCGCGCGGAATGTTGAAATTGCTGCGCTTCCGCTAGATGATTACCGGGTTACGGTAATGATTGATTACAATTCGCCTGTACTGGGAAGTCAGCATGCTTCGATAACCGACATTCGTCAATTTGAAAAAGAGATCGCAAGCTGCCGTACGTTCTGCTTCCTACACGAACTTGAGATGTTGTATAAGAACAACTTAATCCGCGGTGGTGATTTAAACAACGCGATCGTGATTGTTGACCGCGTAGTAAAAGACGATGAGTTAGATAACATTGCAAAGATGTTGGGTAAGCCTAAAGTTGCTGTCAAGCAGGAAGGAATTCTCAACAACATCGAACTCCGTTACAAGAATGAGCCAGCACGTCACAAGCTACTCGACATTGTTGGTGACCTTGCCCTGGCAGGACGTCCACTCAAGGCACAAGTACTTGCCGCCAGACCAGGGCATGCTGCAAATGTAGCGTTCGCCAAAAAGTTGAAACGTGCGATGGCCGAAGCTGACAAGCAGGGAAGACCAAAGTATAACCCGAGTTTGCCACCGGTAATGGACATCAATAAAATCGCGGCAACACTTCCGCATCGCTATCCTTTCCTGATGATTGATAAGATCATTTATCTTGACAATGAAAGTGTTGCGGGTGTGAAGAATGTAACCTCGAACGAATACTTCTTTCAAGGACATTTCCCTGGTAATCCGGTATTCCCAGGTGTTCTTCAAATTGAAGCAATGGCACAGATTGGTGGTATTTTGGTGTTGAATACTGTACCGGATCCAGAAAATTACTGGACTTACTTCCTCGGTATCGAAAATATTAAATTCAGAAAGATGGTGTTGCCTGGTGACACATTGGTGATTCAGTGTGACCTTGTGGCACCGATCAAGAGAGGTATTGCCAAGATGTACGGTCGTGCATTTGTTGGTAATACACTTGTGTGTGAAGGTACAATGACCGCTAGTATTGTCCGAAAAGATTCATGAGCAGATTTCCATTAGCAAACGTACACCCTGAAGCAAAGATTGGTAATAATGTTACCATCGAACCATTTGCCACTGTTCAAAAAGATGTAGTTATTGAAGACGGTAGCTGGATTGGGCCAAACGCCATGATCTGGGATGGCTCTCGCATCGGAAAGAACGTAAAAATATATCCTGGGGCATCCGTGTCATCCATCCCACAAGACCTCAAATTCGCAGGTGAGAAAACTGAAACCCATATCGGTGACAACACCGTTATTCGTGAATGCGTGACTATCAGCCGCGGAACAACCGATAAATTCAAAACTGTAATTGGGAAGAATTGTCTGTTAATGGCCTACGTTCACGTAGCACACGACTGCACTATTGGTAATAACTGTATCCTGGTAAATGCAGTTCAGGTTGCTGGCCATGTCACCATTGACGATTGGGCGATCATTGGAGGCGCCAGTGCACTTCATCAATTTGTCAAAGTCGGAGCCCACGTTATGGTGTCGGGGGGATCGCTGGTCAGAAAAGATATTCCTCCGTTTACAAAAGCAGCCCGCGAGCCACTTACGTATGCTGGAATTAATACGATAGGACTACGAAGAAGAGGATTCAGTTCTGAAAAGATTACCGAGATCCAAGAGATCTATCGCTATATTTTTCTCAAAGGGATCAACAACTCCAAGGCGCTTGAAATTGTTGAAAAGGAAATTTCCGGAAGTGAAGAAAGAAACTATATCCTCGACTTCATTAAGACGTCCGAACGTGGCATCATGAAGGGCTACGGTGGAAATGATTGAAAACGGTGATAGTCAATGAAGGCTTCCTTTATTCATGATTTTACTGAATGAATAAACAACCTCATCCTGTATCGATATTTGCTGAAGGCCTTAGCAAGCGATTCAATTCAGAATGGATCTTTCGAAACTTCAGCTACGAATTTAAGTCTGGAAACATTTATGCTGTGACCGGACCAAACGGATCAGGAAAATCCACATTGCTCAGTGTTTTGTGGGGGCAGGTGCCTCAAACCGCTGGGACACTCGATTATCAATTAGATAGAACTTCAATTGCCGCGGATGAAATCTTCAGGCACGTGGCGATAGCGGCTCCTTACATGGAACTGATTGAAGATCTTACATTAATGGAGTGCCTGCAATTCCACTTCAAATTGAAAAAGGTTCGGAATAACCTCACCTACCAGGAAATCCTTGATAAACTTTATTTGACGGGAAACCGCGACAAATTTATACGCAATTTTTCATCCGGTATGAAGCAGCGCGTAAAGCTCGGGCTAGCCATGTTTACGGATGCACCTGTCGTTTTCCTTGATGAGCCGGGAAGTCATCTCGACCAGGCGGCCTTTCAGTGGTATCGTTCGCAACTTGCTTCCCTGCCGACCGACACAATCATCTTTATCGGATCTAACGATCAGGCTGAATACGAGAATGCGAACGAAATAATCGACTTACGAGCGTATAAAAAATGAGTTTTTAGGGCAGAATACCTGTTTTAGCGGGTTACAAAAGCGAAAGATGCCTTATAAAACCGAGGAAGCGGGAACCAGCGGGTTTGAATGGTATCGAATTTTAGTATTTTTACAGTTCAACAAGATCAATTACTAATGAAAGTGGCAACAAGATTACTGACCCTCCTTGCTTTTGTCGGCTTTGGACTTTTTTTCGCCAGTTGCGGCAAAGATCCCTCTGACGATCGCACGGCCGAAGAAAAACAATTAGACCAGTTGAAAAGTAACTGGGCATTAGTTTCCGCAAATGACGGAAGCGACAGAACTACCGATTTTCAAAACGTAGTGCTCTCAATTACCGGTACATTCAGCCAGGGCGGAACCTACCAATACAATCTGGCAGGTACTCTACCAAGCCCAAGCCCATGGCCTCAACAAGGCACTTGGCAGTTCGGAACTGATCCACTCACACAAATCGTTCGCGACCCGGATAGCGCTATTGAGATTGATGCAACCTATACGGTTTCGGCAACTGAACTTGAGATTCGTTTCCTGATTCCAGATAACTGGGTTGGTGGCCGTACTCAGTCCGTCAGCGGAAACTGGACGTTTAAGTTTGCAAAGCAGTAAACAGTATTAAATGCAATATGGAAGGCTCGGTTACTACCGGGCCTTTTTTTATTTCAAAACGACTAGCGTGATGCCGTCTCCCCCACGCTCAACGTGTTCGTCACTGACTGAAGCTACTTGTTTATATTTTTTTAGGTGCTCTCGGATGACCTTGCGCAACACACCTTCACCTTTTCCGTGAAGAATTCGAAGCTCACCGTGACCCAATAAAATTGCCGTGTCGAGGAACTGATCCAATATCGTAATAACTTCATCAACCCGCTTACCACGCACGTCAAGTGTACTGTTGAATTGCGACTGCTTTTCATGAATGTTAAGTCCTACCGAACGAAGCTTGGCTGAAATCTCCTTTTGCATAGAAGACGTCACTTTCTCCAGCCGATCAATTGTCACCAACGACTTTAATTCTCCAAACTGAACGGATGCCGTTTTTCCCTTGATGGATAATACAGTACCACTTCCATCCTGGCCGACAATGCGAACTCGATCTCCCTCCACAATATCACCCTTCGGTTTTTCAACTTTTTCGGGCTTCGGTGTGATTACCTTTTGGGTCAGCGACTCAAGACCTTTTCTGACTTTCAATGTCTCTTTTCGCTCTGCCTGGTTGGCCCGGATATGCCGAATGGTTTTTTCAATTTCACGATTTGTTTCCTTTAAAATGCCGGCAGCCTCTTCCTTAGCTTTATTTAAAATTTCTTTCTTCTTTGTTTCGAGCTCATTCGATAGGGTCTGATATTTTGCAAGAGAAGATTTTAATTCGCTCTCCTGTTTTTCCATCCGCTTTATTTTCTCGCTCAGTTCCTGCCGTTCTTTCTCTAAGGATCGGACCAGTGCCTCAAAACCTGCTAAGTCTTTACCAACAAGTTGTTCTGCCAAGGCAAGTGTTTGTTGCGGGAGACCAGTTTTGCGAGCAATCTCCAGCGCGAATGAACTTCCGGGCTTGCCAATATCGAGTACGTAAAGCGGAACGAGATTCTTGTCGTCAAAACGCATCGCAGCGTTTCGAATTCCCTGGCGCTGGCCGGCAAATAATTTCAGGTTATAGTAGTGCGTGGTCGCAATGCCCCATACTCGTTTTTTCAACAACGCATCCAATACAGCCTGGGCAATCGCGCCTCCAAAGTTTGGATCCGTTCCCGATCCCAACTCATCCATGAGTATCAGTGAACGGTCAGACGCATGCTGAATGAACGTGCCCATATTCTTGAGATGACTGCTATATGTGCTCAAGTCATTTTCGATTGATTGCTGATCACCAATGTCGAGAAAGATATCATGGAACATCCCAACGTGTGACCGATCCGATAACGGGATCAGCATCCCGCACTGCACCATATATTGAAGAAGGCCAACGGTTTTTAGTGTTACGGATTTTCCTCCGGCATTTGGCCCGGAGACGAGGAGTAGTCTGTCAACGGGATCGAGTTCAATGTTCAGCGGCACTACATCGCGTTTGCCTTTCAAGCTGAGGTAAAGCAGAGGGTGTTTGGCGCTATACCACGTCATTGCGGGCTTCGCTTCGATGATTGGCATATCGGCACCTACCTCCACTGAGAACTTTGCTTTCGCGCGAATGAAATCGATCTGCGCTAAGAATTGAAACGACAAGCGGAGGTCGTTGAGACGTAAACGCATTTCATCGGTAAGTGCCTTTAAAATCCGAATCACTTCCCGCTTCTCTGCATGTTCGAGATCGCGAATTTCATTATTGGTCTCCAACATTTCGGTAGGCTCCATGAAAACAGTTTGCCCTGTAGCAGACTCGTCTAGTATAAAGCCCTTGAGTTTTCGTTTGTGTTCAGCCTGAATCGGGATCACCAATCTTCCATCGCGAATGGTGGGCAGCGCCCCTTCAGGTACCCACTTTTCCTCCACCGCCTGCCTGAACAAATGATCGGCAAGTCTCCTCAATCGCGCTTGTTCTTCGCGTAGCTTTTTTCTGATTTTGGCAAGGTCGGCACTGGCAGCATCGCGTACGAGGGAACGATCGTCAATTTTTTCATGAATAAGCTGCGGGACTTGTGAGGTGATGGTCACCGGTTCAGCTAGTTTGTGTAATTGCGGATATACCTCTTTAGCTTTTGTCAGGAACGTCCGGCTGTTGATGATCGTATCGAGCGCCTGTGCAAGTTTGAGGAACTCATCGGCCTCGAGGTAGTTTCCTTCGAGAGAAATTCGCTTCAGCCAATCGTCACCATCAAAGAAATGCTGGGATGGAAAATTCTCGCTCTTCTCCAGTATCTGTCGAAACTCCAGGTTTTGTCGCAGCAAAATCTTGACGAACTCCGCATCGGTGCTAAACTTCATCCGATCAACCCAACCGGCTCCTGCAGCCGAAAGGCAAAATGATTTCAAGCGTTGACGAATCTGATCAACGCCCAGTTTTTCTTCTAACGTTTCAGGAAAAATCATTCTACGGGTTGACGAGGCGCCCGTTGCTCCCGCAATTGCAGGGAGTCTACCAGGACACCATAAATTTTTTCCATTTGTTTTGGGTGGTCCATGTAATAATCCAGGGACGCACGGAAAACAGAATCGGGTACGTTAAGGTTCGAAAACACTTTCTTTTCCATGCTCCCAAACACCACAGCGGCAGAGTCCGCGTTAAGCTGCAGGCGGCTTACTTTCTGTTCAGCGATGTACACCTCCGCCAACGCCTTGACCATTTCCTCTTCCGAGAGGATATAATCCGGCTTTCGTTGAGCGGTTTTCTCGCACGAAATGAATGCGAAAAATCCAATGGTTAACGCGAAAAACCAATGCTTAGTTGTGATAAGACCTTTCACAGTTTATAATGACCTATTCTCCTTAAATGGATGCGCAAAATACTCATAATTATCCTATTTTCGGGCCGAACAAGTATTTGAAACTGCCGGTACCCAAGCATTGTAGTTCAGCAAATAACGAGCCGTGAAAGACTTATTACGCAAACTCAGACGTTACGAAATCCAGATTCGCAAGGCTATCAACAGTCAGATGCAAGGGGATTTCCATTCGATCTTCAAAGGGTCAGGACTCGAGTTTGATGACGTGCGCCCTTACCAATACGGTGACGATATACGCACAATCGACTGGAATGTTTCCGCGAAAGGTCATGGCACGTTCGTCAAAACCTATAGGGAAGAAAAAGAGCAGACTGTATTTTTCATCCTGGACGTCAGTGCATCTGAAAACATCGGAAGTCCAGGTAGAACAAAGGCTGATATCGGGAAAGAAATTTGTGGTGTCCTGGCGCTTTCCGCGGGCAAGGAATCCAGCCATGTTGGATTGATTTGCTTTTCGGATGTGAAAGAGAAATACTTAAAGCCGACCAAGGGAAATTTGCAGGCTTACGAAATTATCTCTGCGCTAGCAAACCTCAAGCCTAAATCAACACAGACAAATCTTTCGAAGGCAATATCGTTTGCCTTAAATACGATAAAACGCAGAAGTGTTGTGATCCTCGTATCGGATTTCATTGATGAAGGATACTTCCACAACCTCAAATCGCTGGCGAGACGTCACGATCTTGTTGTGATACATATTAGTGATAAACGTGAAACACGCTTACCAAAACTTGGCATCATTCCTATTGAAGATAAAGAGAGTAAGCGCACGCTGTGGATCAACACATCCTTCGGTGACTTCCGCGACAAAATTGTAAAGCGCTATTCCAACCGAAAGTCCGAACTCGAAAGCTTCAGCCGAAAACACCAGATCAACTTTATTTCGCTCGACACCGATGAAGATTATGTGCCCAGGCTTTTGAAGTTATTCAAAGTTAGAAACCGATCGCTTAAAACTACGTAGTACATGCGGTGTTTCATGGGTACACAGATGTTTTTGATGCGTGTTGTTCAGTCGGTATGTCTGATCAGTTTATTAACGTGCGCGCTTTCAAGCCGGGCACAAACCATCGAAGTGCGAGGTGGATTCCTTGCCGACAGTATTAAAATCGGTGAGACAACCGCTTATTACCTTTCCGCCCACTATGGTGACAGTCTCAACATATTATTCCCGGATTCAACCTTCCAATTTTCCACTTTTGAATTTGACCGAAAAGCATACTTCGCTACAGAGACGAGAGACAACGTCAGCGTTGATAGCGCGGTCTATTACCTCAGCACGTTTGAAGTTGACCGAACCCAAACGCTGAAGCTTCCGGTGTTTATCCTCCAACCTGCAGATTGCACGGTGGTAGAATCTGCCGCAGACACCATTCTCATCGAGCAGATGGTGGCCGCGGTTCCAGACTCATTAGCTGCCGACCAGTTGCCGTTAAAGATGAACACAGCCTACCAGAAAGTTTTTCACCAATTCAACTATTGGATACTTTTGATTGTAGTTGGCGTGCTCCTTATCATCGCGTTCATCGTTTGGATCTTTTTTGGGAAACGAATTTCGCGCTACTTGCAGGCAAAGCGTCTGCAGCGCAAGCACAATGAGTTTGTCAAGAATTATGGATTACTGATTCAGGGATTGCAAACCGGATTTTCAAGTAACAATGCCGAGAAAGCATTATCGTTTTGGAAACGCTATATGGAAGTACTCGAGCGCTATCCCTTTACAAAGCTGACTACACGTGAGACACTGACCTTGACAAAAGACGAAGCGCTTGCCAATAATCTCAAGCAAATCGATCGCGCCATTTATGCGGACCAGCCAACCGTGCTGACTCCGTTTGAACAATTGCGCGCCTTTGCAGACGAACGGTTTAACAAAAAACTAAAGGAGGTGCAGCATGGATAACGATTACGCTGCACCGTGGTATTCGCTGGAATGGTACCAGCCTTCTACGCTGAGAAATTTCTCATGGGAACACCCTGAGTTTCTGTTTTTGCTCCTGGCCGTGCCAGTAATCTTTATCATTCGCTGGATGCTGCGATTCTATTTTAACCAAAAGCTCCCAGTAGCCGTATCGCAACGCGACCTCGCAACATCGCCAATTAACCTGGTAAGATTGATCCCGGAATTTCTCATAATGATTGCCCTGTTGCTTATCATAACGGCTCTTGCAAGACCCCAGAAGACAAACGAAAAAGTAGAGCAATGGACCGAAGGCATTGACATCATGATCGCCCTTGATATTTCACAGTCCATGCAGATCGAAGATTTTTCTCCGAACCGTTTGCAAGCAGCGAAGCGTGTAGCCCTGGATTTTATTCAAGGGCGCGTACAGGACCGAATAGGGATCGTAGTTTTCTCTGGCGATGCGTTTTCGCTGGCTCCGCTGACAACCGATTACGACCTCCTCCGCTCCTACATCAACGAGATCAATTTCGAGATGATCGAAAACCGAGGCACAGCAATCGGCAGTGCAATGGCCGTGGTCACAAACCGGATGCGGGAAAGTGAATCGAAATCGAAGGTCTGCATTTTATTGAGTGATGGTGACAACACCGCAGGAAACATCGATCCGATTACCGCTGCAGAACTTGCATCGGCTTACAACATCAAAGTGTACACGATCGTGGTTGGTAAGGAAGGGCTGGTGCCTTATGGTAAAGATTTCTTCGGGCGGCCGAATATGATCGAGAACACCGTGGATGAAACGACCATGCGGAAAATGGCTGAGATTGGCGGTGGGCAATTCTTTCGCGCAACGGATAACCAGGCGCTTGTGCAAGTCTTTGAAAAGATCAACCAGTACGAAAAGGCAGAGATCAAAGAGACTCGTTTTAAAGACACCTCCGACTACTATTTTGTGTATCTGCAATGGGCTATCTGTTTCTTCCTGCTGTGGCTTGCGCTCAAAAGCACGTTCGTAACAAATGTGTTGCAGGACTAGAGCGACTGAAAGTCATTCGCCATAAAAATCAATCTGCCTCCAAAAATCAATAAAACAAAACCCAACACGAGGTTCAGGGTGCGGATGAATTTCGGAGTGAGTACCACGCGCAGGCGGTCAGCCAATTTTGCTTTGATAAGATCGGTAATAAACACCGTGCTGACGATGGCTGCGAAGAAAGGTATGGCTTTGCCAGGCGTTGAATAACCAAGCTTGGTCGTTGCTACGCCAACTGTGCCAAGCCAGAAGATAAAAACCATAGGCGTAAGACCATTGATCACGAACCCTTTGAAAATAAGTTTAAAAGGACTCTTCGCCTGCACTTTCAACGGATCGTACTTCGCAAGTTTTCTGCTCTTAATCAGGAGATAGTAAAGGCCCATCACTAAAAGTACTGCTCCTCCAAAATAAGCCAGGTACTCTTTAAAATCCTGATTGTCGAACAACTGATAAACTCCCAGGTAACAGATCGAAATGTAGAATGCATCGCTCAGGGAAACACCAATTGCCACAAAAAATCCGCTTCGAAATCCACGTTCGATACTGGTCTGCAGGAGGGTAAAAAACACCGGCCCGATCAGACAGGCCAGCACTAAACCCGATATGATTCCATTAAGAATGCTTTCCATTCGATCGTGATTGGAGAAAAGACTTCCACTCGTCAAGCTGGGCTTTTTTCATCACCCGTGGAAATTTATTTTGACCTCCCACTTTCCCTTTCGACTCCATCCACTCATAAAACGTTTTCAGCGGCAGCACATCCACAATCACTTCTTTGAGCGCAGCACTGCGTTCGACCGCGTAGTCATCGTTCAACACCTTCAAGTGATGATCCAAACGCTCTTTAATGATTTTTCCATCCGCCTTGTCATCGGTTCCCACAAACCAATGATGCGCGAAGAGCGTCTCATGCGGAATGCCCGCTACAGTAAATTCCGGTATCGCGATATTCAATTCATTTGCGACAAGTTCAATCGCCTTGTTCATATTATCCACCGAAAGGTGCTCACCACACAAACTCAGGAAGTGTTTTGTTCTTCCTGTGATGACGATCTCGGATTCTTCCAGCGATGTAAACTTAATTACGTCTCCGATGAGGTAACGCCATGCGCCTGCGCAGGTTGAAAGCAGAAGAGCGTACTCTTTGCCTTCTTCGACTTCATCAATCAACAACGTTTCAGCATCCGGCTTTACTTCTCCATTCGAGTCGAAGTTCTTTTCTTCAAAGGGTACGAACTCGTAGAAAATACCATTGTTCAGCACCAGACGCATTGTGCGCCTATTCGGGTAAGCCTGGAATGCAATAAAGCCCTCCGATGCAAGATAGGTTTCGATATAATAGATCGGGCGTCCCAGAAGTTTTTCAAATCCCT
Organism: Chryseosolibacter sp.; assembly: GCA_036402115.1. GTDB lineage: Bacteria > Bacteroidota > Bacteroidia > Cytophagales > Cyclobacteriaceae > Chryseosolibacter. The sequence continues at coordinate 12,478 of DASWTM010000379.1, read as the reverse complement.
TACGATAGGGATCAAATGAAACTCCTCCGTGCACGTACACCATCAGGTTAGGCCAGATCTCGTGAATATTGTTAAGCTTGTGATACTTGATGATTTTTTCAAGAAGAATCTGAATCCATGCAGGCACGCCTACAATAATTCCGATATCCCAGTCTTTTGCGTTACGGGCGATCTGGTCGAGCTTCACATCCCAGTTTCTATTTTTTGCAATCTTCTTTCCTGGCTTGTAAAAATGCTGGAACCAGAATGGCAATCGCGCGGCCTGGATACCGCTCAGGTCGCCTTCAAAAAAGCTACCTTTTCTGTTGAGGTGCGTGCTACCTCCGAGCATTAAAATTCCCGCTTCAAAAGCCTCTGGTTGAAGGTCATACTTGGAGAGCGTAAGGATTTGTCGGACACTGGTTTTTTGAATCGCCTTCGTCATGTCCTTGGTGACGGGAATGTATTTGGATGCCGCTTCCGAAGTTCCGGAACTCAGCGCAAAATACTTGACCCGTCCTGGCCAGCAGACATTCTTAATTCCCTTTTGTGCAAGCTTCCACCACTCGTTATAAATTTTGTTGTAGGTGTGCACCGGTACCTTCTTTGAAAACCGTTTATAGAACTCCCGATCGCCTGACTTAAAGGCGTTCAAAATATCCTGGAAGCCATAGTACTTCCCAAACTCGGTCGCATTAGCCGTGATCAGCAACTCCTTGAGTTCTTTCTTCTGCAAGTCGAATGGAGAGGTATACTCCTGCTCGAGCATCTCACGTATCCGTATACCTTTCTTGAGCAATGTTCCGAGAATCGCCATAGTCTTTTGTGACACCTTTAGGGGTTAAAAATAGGAATCAAATTCATAACCACCCAAATCAATCATCACCTTACTATTACATTCGAATTCCTCGCTAAATTTACCAAAGAATTGTTGGTTTGATGAGTATAAAAAACAGATTATCAGCCTTTAAAGAACTGTTGCCCGCCCATTGCGAACTGATAGCAGTATCGAAAACCCACCCGGTCGAAGCCGTTCGTGAGGCCTATGATGCCGGTCAGCGAAAGTTTGGCGAAAACAAGGTGCAGGAGCTAGTACCCAAAGCGGAAGCACTCCCCAGAGACATTGAGTGGCATATGATCGGTCACCTGCAGTCTAATAAAGTGAAATACATTGCTCCTTTCATACATCTCATTCATTCAGTCGACAGCTTTAAGCTGCTCGAGGAAATTGACAAGCAGGCAAAAAAAGCAAATCGCATAATTGCATGTTTGCTCCAGGTGCACATCGCAAGGGAAGAAACAAAGTTTGGATTCTCTGAACAGGAAATCCTGGAATTGATCAAGAGCGGCTCCTTCACCACGCTCGCGAACGTTCAAATCCAGGGTTTGATGGGTATGGCAACACTCACTGACAATAAAGAACAAATCAGGTCAGAGTTTCAAAACCTGAGATCGCTTTCCGACAAACTAAAAAGGATGACCTTACCAGCCAACGTTGCTATGAAGGAGCTTTCCATGGGAATGAGCAGCGACTATCGTGAAGCGATTGAGCAGGGTAGTACATTCATCCGCGTTGGAACTGCGATTTTCGGAAACCGAGATTACAACAAATCATGAATCAACGAACGACATTAGTTATCGGAGCAGTAGCCGGAGCGTTGGCTGTATCCATTGGCGCTTTCGGTGCCCACGGCCTCAAGGCACTACTATTGGAAAATCAACGAACGGAAACCTTCGAACTGGCGGTGCGTTACCATTTTTACCACACATTCGCCATTCTGCTTACCGGATTGTTTATGGAATTTTTTGATGCACGGAAGCTTCGTTGGGCTTCGTTAAGTTTTCTAATCGGCATCCTCATCTTTAGTGGAAGCTTGTATGCTTTGTCGTTGACAGGGATCACTCTGTTGGGAGCTATCACGCCCCTTGGCGGTGTGGGTTTTATCCTGGGGTGGGTTTTCTTGATGATGGGGGTTGGGAAGAGAAAATGACAAAAGGCAGTTTAACGCGGAGGATATTTTTGGAGTAGCGGTTTAGGCTTTGCGAGCTCCGTGTGTTCTCTCATCACAGACTTGAATACAGGTGCGTTATCAGGGGGATATCACATGGGTTATTTTTCATCGGTAACATTCAGCTCTACCTGCGCAAAGGGCGCGGAGTAAGGCGTAGTCGCGCTGGCGCTTGGAAGGAGGCACTGTTTACTTTCGAGTTTTTCTTAACGCAGATCGAAGATCCTGAAACGAAGCGGAACGGAGCAACGGGAGGGTATTCTTGGACTAATGGAGATTTATCAAAGGTTTAATGCAGCATTGTATCATTTTTTAGGAGTGCCGTTGAGTGTAATCTCACCGTTGTGATTTGATCATTGATCATTGGTGCTTAACGAAAACGGATGCCTCTACCGTATGATGCCGGTCAACTCCATCATACTCTCCCTATTGCGGATTTCCCTTCTCCAGGATGTTTGCTGAAAAAGAGATTCTGTTGCCTTCGGGATTAATGGCATTGCTTACAATAATCACCGGTTTATTTTGGCGACCGATTTTTCCTGCCGTGCTAAAGGCTACAGTTAATTCGCCTTTCTCACCAGGCTGAATGGGATCTCTTGGCCAGCCCTTGGGTGTAGTGCATCCACAGGTTACTTCAACGTTGGTGATAATCAAGGGTTGGTTTCCAGTGTTTGTGAAGGAAAAGATATGCTCGACCTTGTCGCCTTGAGTAATATCGCCAAAGTCAAAGTTCTTTTCCTGGAAGGTTATGACTGGGCCGTCTTTTTCAACAGGCGTTTGGGCGTTGGCAGTGACCACCATCACTGCTATCAGCGAAAAGAGGAAGAAGGACTTTTTCATACGCAACATTTTCACAAATTTAAACGATTCCCCACGTTCAACACTACCGCATTGCAACGATTGGCTAAATGACGTTATGGTCAGTTGATGCAACAAAGGGACCAGTTTTTTTACGAGCTTTAGTCATACAAACAGGCAGATGGACAAGGAAGTTGCAAAAGTGTACGGAAATAAAGTTCGGGTTCGCGCCTGTGGTATCTGCTGGCGTGATGACAAACTCCTGATGGTGAACCACACAGGCATCACACCGACAAACTTCTGGGCTCCTCCGGGCGGTGGAGTAGAATTTGGTCAATCGATTGAGACAGCGTTAAAAAAAGAGTTTCGGGAAGAGACGGGCCTTGATGTAGTCCCTGGGGAATTTCTCTTCGGGTGTGAATACATTCAACACCCGATACACTCCATCGAATTGTTCTATGCGATTGACGAAAGCACCGGCAAACTTAAAACGGGCTGCGACCCGGAAATTCAGATCATCAAAGAAGTTAAGTTTATGAGTGCCGAAGAGATCCTGCGCTTTCCGGAGACCGAGCTGCACGGAATTTTTCGATTCGCCAAAACACCGGCCGACTTAAAGCATTTGCGTGGATTTTTTAGGATTTAGTGAACATCTGAAGACAACCACTTCAAAAAAACTAATAAAATCTTTATACTTGTAGGATATATGAAAACCCCTTAACACCAATAACTTGCAGACAGCAGCGCTCAATTATAAGCTTATAAAAAAAATCAAAGACGAGCGTTTTGACGAGGAACTCATTCATCAATATCACCTCCTGATAAACATTGGCTTCCGCGATCTTCAAATCGGGGTTATTGATGATCAGGAAAATCGCATGCTCCTGCTGGAAGATTATGTGTTCCCGAGCCTGACATCCCCTGATGAGCTGCTGCAGATTCTCGATCATCTTTTTGAGGCTCATGCGTTCCTGAGGGCTGCATTTTGGAAAGCCATTAAGATCTCGGTCAAGAATAATAAATACGTGCAGGTGCCTGAAGCGCTGTTCCTGGAAGAAGCCAAATCCGAGTACCTGCGATTCAATGCGTACATTGAAGATGAAGAAGAGGTGTGTGCGATTGCCAATCCAAAAACAAAGGCGGTGACGGTTTTTGCACTGTCCACGCGACTAAAGCAATGGGTTCAGCAGCTTTACCCGAACAATAATGTGATTTTTATGCATCAGTCTGCGGTGTTGATCGAGACGCTGACTACGTATGCAACCTACAAGAAAGACAATTCACTGTACATCTATGTTGACCGGTTCAAACTTCATATCCTGTCGTGCAGAAACGGGAACCTTCTTTATTATAATCAGTTTGCGATCAAGCAATTTTCAGATTACATCAAGTATATCATGCTGGTGTTGAAGTCTCTCAATCTAAGCCAGCAAAACAGCCAGGTGGTATTGTGGGGTTACATCGGAAAAAATTCCCCGCACTATCACGAGTTTTACAAATACATTAACAATGTGATCTTTGGTCATCGACCGAAATTCCTTTCGTTTGGATATATGTTCGATGAAGTTCAGGACCACCATTTTTTCGATCTCTACGGAATGCATTTGCTTCAACGGCAATAATTTATAGTCACGAACGCTTTCACTCATGGCAGAAAAAAAAGTTGCATTATTTGCGGGCTCCTTCGACCCGTTCACGAAAGGACATGAAGACATCGTTCTCCGCGGGCTGCAAATCTTCGATGAAATCGTTATTGCCATAGGCTACAATAGCCAGAAAAGCAATCGCTACTTCCCTATCGACCTGATGGTTGACAAAATCCGGGGAACGTTTCAAAACTATCCAGGCATACAGGTCCAGACATATGCCGAACTTACAGCAGAGTATGCCAAGAAATTTAAAGCAAAGTATCTGCTCCGCGGTCTGCGAAACACGACCGACTTTGAATACGAGAATAGTATTTCCCAAATCAACCGAAAACTCAATCATCAACTGGAGTCGGTATTTCTGATCACAACACCACACCTTGCGTGGATCAATTCATCCATTATTCGCGAGGTGCACCGGTATGGTGGAGATGTGAGTGATTTCCTGCCTTACAAGTTGTCATAAATGCAGGTTAACACAGTGGGTATTGAATTGATTTAATTGATGCATGTTGGCTGACCTGACGCGTAGGATTAATTAGGCGCATCTTCGAGCTGGCCCTTGAATACAGTTTACCACAGAGGATATTGAAATGATCTAACAAACGTTTCTGTAAACTACATGACGCGTAGGATTTATTTCTGGTGTTTTTGGGAGCTGCCACTTGACGGTGCGTTGGCTCATCGTGCGCCTAAATTCTAGAGGATTACTTTTTACTCAGCGCAGAGCTCACAGAGAAAGACAGGTTCGTGCGCTGGCGCTTAAAAATTCTGAACTGGGACTTCAAAATTCTTTTAAAGAACGCGTATTAAATTTACCGGTGATAGCAATCCAAGCGTTAGCGCGACTGCCCGTATTCTCAGTGTCCTCATCGCTCAGCCCGTCAAACTTATTTAAAAAGTGTAGCACCTTGAATCAGATACTCTTACAAAGATGTCTCGATGTGCATATCATTAAAGTTTTATGCATGCTAGGCATTGAGGTTTCTTCATTTAAGAGTTCAAGGCCTCTGTGGCAAATGGATTTGGGTTAAATTTCAGGCGATAGTAGTCCAAGCGTTAGCGCGACTGCCGGTATTCTCAGTGTCCTCATCGCTCAGCCCTTCAAACTTATTTAAAAGTGTAGCAGCTTCAATCAGCTACTCTTCCCAGAAAGGCCTCAACATGCATAATGGTTAAAGTCTTATGCGTTATCCGGCATTGAGGTTTCTTCATTTAAGACATTCAATGCCTCTGTGGTAAATGGATTTGGAATTTCCTCGTTGGCCTATGCTTTCAGTCTCTTCTCTGTCTTCTCATAATACTGTTCGAAGACATACTGAATCGATTTGTATGAATGCTCAAGTGCGTGATACACTTCCTTCCGACTCATCCAGCGTGTTTCTTCGATATCTTCCTCGGTGGCGGGCTTCATGCGCGAGTCGTCAACGCTGTCCATGACATACCATTTTGTCTTTTTCAGCATCGCGCGCTTATTCATGGTGTAGGTGTGCCAGGTGGTACAGATCTTCTTTCCAATTTTTACCTCGATGTTACACTCCTCTCCTACTTCCCGTACAGCAGTCTGCTTATACTTTTCGTTTTTCTCCTTTTTGCCTTTCGGAAGATCCCACTTTTTCAACCTGTAAATCATCAGGATCTTGTCTTTCTTTCGGACAAGTCCACCGGCAGCCTTTACAATCTTGAATTTTCGTTCCAGGAAATCCTGGATCCCTTCATAATCGATGACGCTCAAAATAAGTGTGAGCACATTGGATGGGACGTTCGAATTGAGGAGACCAAGCAGTGTTTCAAAGCTCGTTTCGTTCACGTTGTCAATCCATACGTGGTGGATCAGTCGGGCTGGAGTAATTGGCTCTTTGGCAGCGTCAATGCTTTGATTATAGCGGCCGGGATCCGGTTTTTCACCGGGTTTCAGTATACGGACAGGAATGTCGTTAATAAAAATGATCATTCAGAAACCGGGTAAAATTCCCTCCTTGCAAGAGAGCAAAATATTCCCAAGGGCACAAGGGGCGACCACACTTTTGGTCGAAGTTTTTTAAAAAACATCGTTGATTTCGTTTGCAACAAACGATTTTTGCCAACCGGAAATTCCGTCTATTTTTGAGGCATGCCAATTATTAAAGTGCAGGCTGAAACAGCAGGGCAGATTGCCGAACTACTGCTGAAAATTGAAGCCATAAAATTAAACACACAGAAGCCGTTTACATGGAGTTCCGGCTGGAAATCACCAATCTACTGCGACAATCGGCTTTCATTGTCTTATCCCGAAGCAAGATCTATCATTCGTGACTCCCTTGTTCAGGTCATTAACGAAAACTTTCACACAGCGGAGGGCATCGCGGGAGTTGCAACCGCAGGAATCGCGCAAGGAGCCTTAGTTGCAGATAAACTATCGCTTCCCTTTATGTATGTGCGCCCCAAGCCGAAAGATCACGGAATGGAAAATCTGATCGAAGGCAAGATCACAAAAGGTCAAAAAGTAGTTGTTGTCGAGGACTTGATTTCCACTGGTGGCAGTTCGTTAAAAACGGTAGTTGCCTTACGCGAGGCTGGCTTTCAGGTGCTGGGCATGGTTTCCATTTTTAACTACGGATTCGATATTGCTTCAAAGAATTTTTATGAGGCAGACGTTTCATTGATCAGTCTGAGCGACTATAGCCATTTGCTTACGCAGGCGCTGAAGCAAAAGTACATTACGGAAGAGCAAGTGACTTCGCTTAAAGCGTGGCGTGTCGACCCTGCGAACTGGAAGAAGTAAAACACCAAAACTGGCCTTGAAATGCACTCCAAAAGCGGTTTGGATGGGTTCGAACCATTTAATACATTTACCCGCAATTTATCACCTGCTATGCAAGAAATTCCCAAGAAAGTAACCGAGATACTAGTTGAGAAACTTGGAATCGCTGAATCTGAAATCACGCCAGACGCAAACTTTGTCAAGGATCTAGGAATCGATTCACTCGACTACGCAGAAATCGTAATGGAATTCGAGCAAACCTTCGACATCCGCATTCCCGATGATGATGCGGAAAAGATGCAGACCTTCGGACAAGCTGTGAAGTATATTCAGGAGAAGATTGAGAAGAAGACTAAAGCGTAATTACTCCTTTTGCTAGCGTTGCATGAATAAAGGCTATGGCTTTTGGCTATGGCTATGGCAAATGCAGATGGCGAAATAGCCAAGGCTTATAGCTAAGGCTAAGGCAAATGCAAAAAAGGCTTGGCTATGGCAGATGCAGAATTCGAAGTCGTATCGACCTGAATGAAGTTTAATAGAACATTAGCATTAAAGTGAAACCCCTCGGCACTGGGCAAGAGCCATAGCTATAGCCAACAGCCATAGCCTATCCTACTCAATCAGACTATTCTTATCTGCGGACTCAAAGTAACTCCAAAGCCGCTGCCCCTTCACAGCAACTGACTTTACAAAAGGCTGCGCGCCTGATTTATCTTTCAGTCGCACCAATTGCCAGCCGTTGTTGTGTTCATCCCAAAGCACAATAAACTTCTGGTTTGCGATCAACAGTACGTCCATTTCATATATTTCTTCGTGCTGGCTGTCGTATAGTCCCGTGAATTGAAGAAGGACGTGATCTTTTTTGAAAAGTTCTCCCCGCTTGCAGTCAATACTGTTGAGCCGCATCAGTAATTTCGCGTCTTTGTTCCAGGCTTTGAACATGAGCTTGCGCGGATGATAAAAGTCCATTCCAGGAAAATTTAGTATTCTTAAGTTGTGAACGAAGTTAGCAAGGTATTATTCATTATCAACAAGCACGCTGGTAAAGGCTATCAGCCTAAGCTCGAAGGAGCGATTATTGATGCTTGCGTGAAGAATAATATCGAGTGCTCAATCGAATACACAAAAGCAAGAGGCCATGCTACGGAGCTCGCCCGTGAAGCGAAAGATTTTGATCAAGTGGTTGCTGTTGGCGGTGATGGCACTGTAAACGAAGTTGCCCAAGGTTTGATCCACACCGCCATGCCGATGGGTATCCTTCCTAATGGATCCGGCAATGGCCTGGCCCGGCATCTAAAAATTCCTATTAACATCCCCGGGGCACTTGCGTATCTCATAGAAAGCAAACCTATTTCGATGGACACGTTTACGCTCAATGGGAAGCTTTCACTCAACGTTTCGGGCATCGGGTTTGATGGACACATCGCCAACATTTTCGGTAAGGAAACGAAGCGGGGACTTCAGGGATACGCCAAGCATACGATCAATGAGTTCTTTGCCTTTAAAGAATTTGAAGCACGAATGACTACGCATGCCGGCACTGTTACAAAAAAGGCGTTCGTGATTGCGATTGCAAACTCATCCCAATACGGAAACAATGCCCGGATAGCACCCGCTGCTTCTGTATGTGACGAACTTTTACATGTCTCTATTTTGAAGAAAGTTCCGGCATACCGCATCGACTTTATCTATTCTTTCTTCAACGGGACAATCGATACTTCCTCCTTTTGCGAAATTCTCGAAGAAAAAAATCTAACGATCAAATTAGACCACGCGATGGCTTATCATGTGGATGGCGAACCGTGCGGAACAACGAATGAATTTTCGATCGTGTTGCAACCCGCATCGCTTAACGTGCTGGTGCACCCTAGCACAACCCGACCGTAGATCACCGGTATCTGCTTCCATTGTAAATAAAATACCGCGAGCCGGGTTAATTCGGTAGATTAGATAAGATTGTACCTTCAACTTTCTAATTAACCTAATCATGAAAAAATATCTGTCAATTGCGCTCGTGGTCTTAACTGCGAGTGCTGCCTTTTCACAAGGCATCACCTTACCTCCCAGCGGGGGCAATCAAAAATCCAGTGTAACACAATGGATCGGACCGGTATCGGTGACGATCAATTACTCCAGCCCGAATGTGACGGGACCTAATGGAGAGGACCGTAAGGGGAAAATCTGGGGTGAAGTGGTTCATTTCGGCCTCATCGATCAGGGTTTCGGTTCTTCAAAAGCAGCACCGTACCGCGCGGGCGCGAATGAAAACACCACCATTGCATTCTCGCACGATGTAAAAATTAACGGGCAGGATCTAAAGGCCGGAACGTACGGTTTGTTCTTGATCGCAGAAAAAGAAGGGCCTTACACCTGGATCTTTTCAAAGAACTATGAAAGCTGGGGCAGCTACTTCTATGATCCGAAAGAAGATGCTCTGCGCGCGCAGACAACTCCGGTAGCTTGTGAATACACAGAATACTTAACCTTTGGTTTCGACACACGCGAATTGAATACTGCCACTGCCTACATGCAATGGGAGAACAAGCGCGTACCACTGAAGATTGATGTTCCAAATGTGCATGAACTCTATGTGAACATCATCCGAAATGAATTGCGCAATTTTGATGGATTCGACTACCGCAACATTCAGAACGCTGTAAACTACTGCGTACAGAACAAGATCAATTTGGAAGAAGCGCTCACATGGGCCGACTATGCGATATCCTCCCCGGTGGGCATCGAAGATTTTGGAAGTCTGCGCACCAAGGCTAACGTGCTCACAGCATTGAATCGCGAAAGCGAGGCGGAAGCGGTAATGCAGAAAGCAATGAATCATCCAACCGCTGATGTAACATCAATCCACCAATATGCCAGACAGTTGTTACAAGCTGGTAAAAAAGAAAAAGCACTCGAAGTGTTCAAGTTGAATCGCCAACGTCACCCAGACGATAAATTCACAACATACGTAGGACTCGCACGCGGGTACACTGCTGTTGGTGATAACAAGAACGCAATCAAAAATTGGGAAATAGCTATCAAAAACCTACCGGAAAACCAAAAGCAAAACCTGGCTTTTTATGAAGGTGAGTTGAAGAAGCTGAAAGGCTAACGGTCTTAAAATTTCAATAATCAAAAACCAAATCTCAAATAGCGTTGATAACTATTTGAGATTTGGTTTTTTAATTCCAGCGGTTAACTATTGTACCAAGTAGTATCACAATTAGCGGCTGCGTTGACATTGGCTAATCGGCACATTGGCGCTTATGCATTAGACTTTCGGGATCGAGTACCCATTATTATACTTCACGCTGAGGTGTTTGTTCGCCTCGTCTTCTTTGAATTTCTTTTTCTGTTCATCCCAGTGAAGAATCATTCCAGTCTTATACGAGATATTTCCCATCTGGCAAACTTTGGCAACGTGTGCTCCCTCGGTGATAGGACACGTCAGTTCTTCAAATTTTCTTGACTTCACTACGTTAATGAAGTTTTGCGTGTGCGCATCAAGACCTGAACCTTTGTTGGGCTGATAAGGGATCGCTTCCATGCGTTTTTCATCTGGAATAACTTCCCATCCACCGCGATGCAGTACCAATGTTCCGTTGTTTCCGATATATGCCATGCCGTGATCTTTCCCATAATTTCCGTTCGAAATTCCCTGCGCGTGTTCCCAGATCATGGTGAAGTTTCCGAAGTCGTAGGTAGTCGCGAGTGTGTCCGGAGTTTCGTTGCCCCCGTTTGGATACGCATACTTTCCTCCCGATGCGTAGACAGACTTTGGAAGTGGAGCTTTCATTCCCAACAGAACGTAGTCTATCAGGTGTACACCCCAGTCAGTCATCAAGCCACCGGCATAATCCCAGAACCAGCGAAAATTAAAGTGAAAACGATTTTCATTGAATGGTCGCTTCGGAGCGGGGCCCAGCCACATATCGTAGTTGACACCAGCGGGCGTTGGTGAGTCCGGTTTAGCGGGGATGTCTTTCATCCATCCCTGATATGCCCAGGCTTTCACGGTGCGAATCTGGCCGAGTTTTCCGCTTTGAAGAAAGGTCAACGCATCCACGAAATGCGGCATGCTTCGTTGCCATTGTCCGGCCTGCACCGCTCTTTTGTATTTATTTTGAGCAGCGATCATCGCATCACATTCGGCAATTGAATTTCCAACAGGCTTCTCCACGTAAACGTCTTTCCCTGCAGCACAGGCATCGATCATTTGAAGACAGTGCCAATGATCCGGAGTTCCAATGATGACAATATCAATGTCCTTGTTGTCGAGAAGTTTGCGGTAGTCGGTATACGTTTGAACAGTGATGTTGCCTTCTTTCAACTCACTCACCCGTTTGTTGATCACATTTTCGTCAACATCGCAGATAGCCATCAGGTTGACTTCCGGAATTTTCATGATGGATTTGGTATTTGCCCATCCCATCCCGTTGATGCCTATGACACCGAGGTTGATCTTATCATTCTGTGAGACGCTTCGCTTGGCTTTCGCGATCAGTTCCCAGGGTAAGCTGCTTAACATGCCGGCACCTACGATGGCTTTGCCGGATGTTGAAAGAAAATCTCTTCTTGAACTCATACAGGTAGATTTGATTGGAGACCTAATATAAGGAAGAAGTTTCGAAATGTTTTAGCTAGCTCAGCGCATAGTGTTTTATAGCCACTCCCGCGAAAGTCGCGGACCTTCGGCAAGGCACTCGGCACCACAGAAAACTAAAAATTCGTGTCTAGCTTCTTAGCCAGGAAGAAGTGATCTGGTTAAGGGTGTCGACTTTGTTGCGGAAGTCGCCTTTGATTCGGTCTCGGATCTTCTGCATGTTGTCGAGCAGTTCGTTCGTATTTTCCGGAAGGACCTCTTCAAAGAATTCACGCATGCGCTTGGCGATAGTTGGCGATTTTCCATTGGTGGAGATACCGATCTTAATGTTGCCTTTCGTGACAACGGAACCAAGATAGAAATCGCATAGCTCCGGAGTGTCGGCCACATTGATGATCATCCTTCGCTTGCGCGCAATCACGCGAATCCGTTCATGCAGTACTTTGTCATCCGTTGCCAGAATGAGTACGTCCTTTCCATGGAGATCTCGATTTCTGAATTTTCGTTCAATAAGCCTGACATTTGAAAAATCTTTTGCAATCTGAACCAGTTCGGGATGAAAGCGATCGGCAACAACAGTAATCTTCGCTGCCGGACTACTCTTCAACAGTGCACCAACTTTTTCAAGCCCCACGTTTCCACCGCCAACGATCAATGTGTCCAATTTCTCAAGCTTGAGAAAAACGGGGAAAAGATTGTTTCT
>DASWTM010000378.1:0-31504 GCA_036402115.1 Chryseosolibacter sp. | reverse complement strand
GTCAACGTGACCGATAGTTCCAATGTTTACGTGTGGTTTGGAACGGTCGAATGTTTCTTTAGCCATATTTGAAAATCCCAGTTAAAAGTTTAAAGTGTATAGTTTGTTATAAATAATTACTATCTGTAAGTCGAGTCTTCTCCATCCAAGAAGAATCTAAATACACCCTAAACATTGTAAGCCTTTCGAATAAGGTAAAGTTGATTTAAGATTTAAGATTTAAAATTTAAGATTTTTGGTCCTGCCTCTGACTGCGCTACTAGTCAATGACAGGAATCTTGAATTTCTAACTTAAGTCCTAAATAATCCAGGGCTACTGGATTTTAGAGTTAGTGAAGAGATGTGCTCTTTACTAACTCCAACATTCAATAATATGAGAACGTGTTGCAGAGTTTAACCTCTGACTTTTTAGAGCTACTCGCGCAACTCCGATTCGAGCTGTTGAATGCTGATGCTTTGATCAGCACAGGGAGAATTGAATGCTGATGCTTTTGATCAGCACTGAGACATTTATCGTCTCAGCTCTCGACCTTCCTGACGATACTGTCAGGATTGCTCTACTCTCTGAGCTACCTTCTGTAACCCGATTCGAGCTGTTGAAGAGAATTGAACTCTCGACCTCTTCCTTACCAAGGAAGTGCTCTACCCCTGAGCTACAACAGCGGGTAAAAGTTCCAAATTCCAAGTTCCAAATCCCAAATTTCAAACTTGCTCTTTGATTCCGTTACCAAACTCCATTTTGGTATTTGGAATTTGAGTTTTGGAATTTTTTCAGAGCGGGAGACGAGGTTCGAACCCGCGACCTGCAGCTTGGAAGGCTGCCGCTCTACCAACTGAGCTACTCCCGCGTTTTTAAATAATTGGCAGTAGGCAATTGGCAGTAGGCAAGGAATGCCAATTGCCAATTGATAATTGTCAATTATTAAACAAGTGGGGGAGACAGGATTCGAACCTGTGAAGTCATAAGACAACAGATTTACAGTCTGTCCCAGTTGGCCGCTTTGGTACTCCCCCTCTTTATAATTTCTGATCCAGCTTTGCTCCGTGGGCCAAACGGAACTGATTCAGAAACTTTTGATCAATAAAATGAGAACGATTAAAAGTCTGTTTGATCCCTTCTGGAAAAAAACAGGAGTGCAAAATTATACGGTTTTCCACTTTTTCAAAACTTAAGTGCTGATTTTCCTAGAATTTCGCATCCGAATCCTGAAAAGAGTGTGTTTTCGGGTGACTACATTACGATTATATCCGCAATAATGCCCGGACCGAACTCTTTTTTGAACATATCGAGCACCTGCTGCTTGTGAAGCGAGAAGTCGTGCTTCATTGTAGGCGAATCTAATTCAACAAAAAGCACCTGATTACGGATGTAAATTTTACGGGTTCGTTTCGCAATGGGCTTTCCTGCCATTCTTTCCCAGGACGCGATGAGCGTGGCTTCATCGAACTTTGACGTCAACTTATAAGAGTTGAGCATATCGCGGATAGCCTGGCCGACTGATTTGGTGTTGTTGTGCTTATTGCTCATAGTCTTGGAATGGGCGTAAATTATCAGGGAGTATATCTTGATTTAAGCACCAATAACCAAAAAACAAAAAACAAACAGATTCGTGTTAATTGAGTAATAGTCCCGTAGGATCAGGTCGATGTCCAGGAACTTGAAATCTGCAACCTGCAACTAAGACTTGGTGGTGATCGCTCCTTTTTCTACCGTAAAGATAGTTGCGGAAACGTTGACTTGCTCTAATAATTCACGTGTTCTGTCTGGGCGCGCATCGGTGATAAATAATTGACCAAGCTCGTCTTTTCTAATAAGGTCAAGCAGCTTAGCGATGCGGCTGTCATCAAGTTTATCAAAGATATCATCCAGCAGCAAGATCGGTTTAAAGCCTTTGTGATTTTTCAAGATCTCAAACTGCGCCAACTTTAATGCAATAATAAACGACTTTTGCTGCCCCTGACTACCAAGTTTTTTCAATTCAGCTCCACCCAATAAAAAATGGAAGTCATCACGGTGGATTCCGAAGTTGGTGCGTTGTAAGTAAAGGTCGCGCTGCCGGTTGACATTCAAGCCTTCCTGAAAATCAGTGCGGTCAAGCTCCGTCTTGTATTCCAAAACCGCTTCTTCATTTGCAACGATGAACTGGTAGTACTTCTGAAACACTGGGATGAATTCGGTAATAAACTGCTTTCTTTTCTGAAAAATTACATCACCGGATTTCGTTAGAACCTGGTCGTACGACTCAAGCGCAAGACCATCGAACGAGTTTGTTTCAGCGAACATTTTCAGCATGCTGTTTCGCTGCCTGAGTGCATAGTTGTATTGGATTAGTGCTTCCAGGTATTGCCGATCGAGCTGCGAAATGATACTGTCAAAAAATTTTCTGCGGTCCTCGCTGCCTTCCTTGACGAGTTGGGTGTCATCCGGAGCGATTAACACCACGGGATATTTACCGACATGGTCGCTCAACTTAGAGTATTCATTCACGCCTTCCTTAAATACCTTTTTACTGCCGGTTTGGATAGAGCATGAAATCTCCTCTATTAATCTTCCGGATTGAAAAAATCCTTTTACAAAAAAGAATTGCTCTCCCATGCGAATAGCGTAATTATCGGCACAGAATGCACTGCGTGTTAACGAGAGATAATGAATGGCATCCAAGAGATTGGTCTTTCCACTGCCGTTTTTCCCGACAAGCACGTTGACGCGGGAAGAAAAATCGAGTGATGTTTCCGCGTAGTTCTTAAAATTGAATAGGTGCAATTTTTGTAAAAACACCTGTAAAGGTAAAAAGTCGCAGTCTATTCCGTACTACTTTATGATGCGAAGGGAATTTATTCCAACAATGCAATTTTTTGATTTATTGACATTACAAAATCCTCGAGGCCCGCTGGAACTCGCTGTTTGTCTATGAGCCAGTATTTGATTTCGCCCTCAATTTTGGTTTCGATGTAAATACCTCCACCGTCTCAGCAATCAGGACATCCTAGCACCACCGATTCTGAATTAATGAGTGCACCTGGAATTTCTGCGCGAATATCTTTAACCTCATTGAAATTGTTTGTGCGATCAATTGTGAAGGCTCCTTCATATGGTTTCTGTGAAGATGGATAACGCCTATTCGAATCCTCAAACAGCGTGCTTTCGGTTAACAAGTAAAGTCGTACGCACCGGTCGCCAGCACACATGCCGTAATAGTCACCAAACACGATGTAATCACCGGTTTTACCGGACCCTGTCTGGATGTGATGATCAGTGCATGCAAACAGTGAACTGAATAGAATAAAATGAAGCAGCTTTCTCATATGGATCTCCGTGCTTATTTAGACACTGCAATCGTTTAAAAAGTTGAAATACAGCGCGGATCGCACAATGGTCGTGTGTCAGCCGTTCACAGTATTTTAGGTAAAGTTTGGCGAATGTTCGTTCGGACCTTATTTTCGCAGTTCTAAATCTGGAATATGCCCACGACAACCAAATTGAAGAACGAAACGGTAAGCAAGGACGGAAAGGCCGAATTTTCGAAGGAAACTTATCTTTTCTGGTATGAAAGCATGCAATTGATGCGCAAGTTCGAAGAGCGCGCAGGTCAGTTGTATGGGATGCAGAAAATCAAAGGTTTTTGTCACTTATATATAGGACAGGAAGCGTGCGTTGCCGGTGCGGTAACTGCGCTTACAAAAGATGACAAATGGATTACTGCCTACCGCGATCATGCGCATCCGTTAGCATTGGGCAGCGATCCGAAGGCGGTCATGGCTGAGTTGTATGGAAAAGAAACCGGTATCTCAAAAGGAAAAGGTGGCTCCATGCACATGTTTGATAAAGAGAAAGGATTTTTTGGAGGACATGGTATCGTTGGAGGGCAGATTCCACTTGGAGCGGGTATCGCGTTCGCGGAGAAATATAATAAGACCAAGAACCTGTGTATGACTTACATGGGAGATGGAGCGGTTCGTCAGGGAGCATTCCACGAAGCCCTGAACTACGCCATGCTCTGGAAACTTCCGGTGATTTTCTGTATCGAAAACAACGGGTATGCGATGGGAACATCGGTGGCGCGTTCCTCTAACGTTACAGAATTGTATAAGCTGGGTCTTGCATTCGATATGCCGTCAGAGCCCGTTGATGGAATGAGTCCGGAAGCAGTTCACACCGCGGTAGCGAGAGCAGCTGCGCGTGCGCGTGCTGGTGAAGGGCCTACTCTACTGGAATTCAGAACTTACCGTTATAAGGGTCACTCGATGTCAGACCCTCAGAAATACCGCACGAAGGATGAGGTCGAGCAATACAAACAACGCGATCCGATCGAAGTAGTAAGGAAGACACTCCTCGATAAAAAATACGCATCTGAAAAAGATCTCGAAGCGATCGATCAGCGCGTATTAGGTCAGGTGGAAGAGAGTGTGAAATTCGCGGAGGAATCGAAATATCCTGATCCGAGCGAGGCGCTGAAAGATATCTACGTGCAGAAGGACTATCCTTACATCACAGATTAGTCAGGCCTGCCTACCGCCCCGGTTTTTTGCTTAGCAACGGCAGGCAGGCTTTTGTTAAGTAACATCAAATTTGTAGTTTTGCGCCCCACTCCATTCTAATGGAATGTTAATGAATTAACAATGGCTAAGAAGGTAGAACACAAGAACGAATTACTGGAAAATCCACAGGCATTGGCGGAGAAGCTCCAGGGTGCAGAAACATGGGCTGAAAGACATCCCAAAACTGTTATCGGAATTTCTGTGGCAATCGCATTGATTGTTGGTGGATATTTTGGTTTCCAATACTACAAGGATTCTCAGGAGAAGGAAGCTCAACAGGAGATGTTCCAGGCGATCTACTATTTCGAAGCTGACAGCCTCGACCTGGCACTTAACGGTGACGGCAACAACCTTGGCTTCATTGACATCATTGACGATTACGGAATCACACAAGCAGCCAAGCTCGCAAACTTCTACGCAGGAGCTGCATATCTGCAGCAAGGCAAGTATGAAGTTGCCAGACTTTATCTGGAAGATTTCAGTGCGGATGATTTGCTCGTTCAAGCACGTGCGTATAGCCTTATCGGTGATACATACATGGAAGAAAAGAACTACGCAGATGCTGCAAAATATTATGACAAGGCTGCAAGCTATAAGCCTAACAAATATTTCACACCAGTTTACCTGATGAAGGCAGCGCTTGCTCACGAGAAGAATAACAACAACGAGAAAGCAATTGCAGCGTACGACAAGATCATTACGGAGTATTTCCAGGCACCTGAGTACCAGAACGCACGGAAGTACAAGGCGAAATTAGAGTCGAAATCGTAATTGATTTTTCTAACCGAATTGAAAAGGGATGGCAGGGTGCCATCCTTTTTTTTATAATGATGGTGGAGTGGCGTGAACGGGTTCGACCCTGCGGTAAGCATTATGCTTGTTCGACTAGCACGCCAGATCCTTCGCTCGCTGCTTGCCAACGCTCAGACCCCGCTCAGGGATTCGGATAAAAGTTTACTTGGGGGCTCGTCCGTTTTACTCTACTTTTGGAAACGTAAAATCACAGATCAATGGCAGGAATTCTCACATCCGGAAAAGTTAAAACTAAAATCAATCTCTCGAAGAAACGTGTTGCAATCGTAGTTGCCGAGTGGAACGAAGACATCACGGAGGCGCTTTATGAAGGTGCTCTAAATTCATTGAGAGAGCATGGAGTGAGAAGTCAGAACATTATCCGAAAAAATGTTCCTGGTAGTTTTGAGCTATCGCTGGGCGGCTTATGGATGGCACAAGACAAAACGATTGATGCTGTCATCTGTCTTGGATGCGTGATCCAGGGAGACACACCTCATTTTGATTATATCTGTCAGGCGGTGGCCTACGGTGTAACGGAAGCGGGGTTGAAGACGGGGAAGCCAGTCATTTTTGGCGTGCTTACAACACTCAATAAAAAGCAAGCCCTTGAACGTGCTGGTGGTAAGCTGGGGAACAAGGGTGAAGAAGCTGCCATTACTGCGATTAAGATGATGGCGTTTTGAAGAAAGGAAAGACAAGGGTCTGAGATTACGTCTTCGGCTGACGAAAATTCCAATTACCAATGATCAAATCACAAACTGAGCTTCGACTAGCGAGCCGAAATTCGAACAATCAATGATCAGACATCAAAGCCAAAGTTTGGTAAATCGCGAAGGAACGGGAAGCCTTACGAGGAAACGGACATCTTAACGCGCCCCGTTTTTGAGATTTGATTATTGGATCTTGGTGCTTTCCTCACCGGATTCTTTCCTCTGTAAGTACAAATCCTCTTCGTGCGATAGCCTGCAATGCGTTGATTGACGACTTGGCTCCTGCCCTATTCAAGAGATCTTTCTGCAACCTGCTGATCATCTGCTGAGTGACATGCAATTCGTTAGCAATTTCTTCCACTGTATACCCTTCGGCAGACTTCCGGAGGATTTCCAATTCTTTTGAGCTGATTGCGATTTTCATGGGGATGAGGGGGTGTTTTGAGAAAATGAAGATCGCTCTATACTACCGAGGGTTCAATACCCTGTAATTGGTATTTTCGACCCCACCCCTAAATCGCCTAAAGGGGACTTGCGGAGTTAATGGATGTGTGCGACATCAAGGTTTGTCGTGTTTTATAATGGGGAGCTGGGGGCCGGGACGGCCTGCGGATGTTGGAGTGGTTGGTGGCAGGTTACGCAAGGGACAGGTTGCAAGTCACACGATGATGTTCGAGGGGTGCCGGGAGGCCACCGGTGCCGGGGAACAAAAAAAGCCAGGACGAGCCTGGCCTTTCCCATAAGAATGTATTTCGATTAGAAGTTCTTCACTACTTCTCTTCCGAATTCTGAGCATTTCAAAAGTGTGGCACCTTCCATGAGGCGGTGGAAATCGTAGGTTACTTTCTTTGTAGAGATTGCACCTTCGAGACCTTTCACGATCAGGTCGGCAGCTTCTTGCCAGCCCATGTACTCAAGCATCATTACACCGGAAAGAATAACCGAGCCTGGATTTACTTTATCCTGACCAGCGTACTTTGGAGCAGTGCCGTGAGTTGCCTCGAAGATCGCGTGACCGGTTTTGTAGTTGATATTTCCACCAGGAGCGATACCAATACCTCCTACGATTGCAGCGAGTGCATCAGAGATGTAGTCACCGTTCAGGTTGAGCGTAGCTACAACAGAATACTCATCTGGTCTCAACAAGATCTGCTGAAGGAATGCATCGGCAATCGCATCTTTGATTATGATTTTGTGACCATCCTTTTCTATTACTTGCCATGGTCCACCATCCAGATCTTTTGCACCGAATTCTTTCTTCGCCAGGTCATATCCCCAGTCGCGGAAACCACCTTCTGTGAATTTCATGATGTTACCCTTATGAACAAGCGTGACGTTTGGCTTCTTGTGCTGGATCGCAAATTCAATTGCCGAGCGGATCAAACGCTCTGAACCTTCTTTCGATACCGGCTTGATACCAATACCAGAAGTTTCAGGGAAACGAATTTTCTTGTATTGCTTCGGGAACGCATCCTTGAACGCATTCAAAAATTTCTTATTGTCGTCTGTGCCTTCCTGGAATTCGATACCTGCATAGATATCTTCGGTGTTCTCGCGGAAGATGACCATATTGGTTTTGTGTGGTTCTTTCACCGGTGAAGGAACACCTTTAAACCATTGAACCGGGCGAACGCAAGCGTAAAGATCAAGATCCTGACGAAGTGCAACGTTGAGGGAACGAATACCACCACCAACCGGAGTCGTCAATGGACCTTTGATGCCGACAAGATATTCTTTGAATGCAGTAAGTGTTTCGTCTGGCATCCAAGAGCCGCTCTTGTTGAAAGCTTTCTCGCCTGCAAGAACTTCTTTCCAGGTAATCTTACGTTTGCTCTTATATGCTTTTTCTACAGCGGCATCGAACACATATTTTGATGCAGGCCAGATGTCAACACCTGTACCATCGCCTTCGATAAATGGAATCGTTGGGTTGTCGGGAACAGTCAGCTTTCCATTGCTGATCGTGATTTTTTGTTCGCTCATTTCTAGATTATTTAATGTTTAAAGGTGCCTTTCTTAAAAAAAGCCCCGAAAAATAGGAAAAATAATGATCTGACTAAAGGAGAAGGAGGTTTTACATGGATGGCGCGGAATGCAAACGGTACAAGTGCATGCGTACACGGCTACAAGCTGCAAGCTGCAAGCTTCAAGCCGTTTTCACCAAATCGAAAGCAGTTGGTATCTGGGTAACAGATTTGACGCTTGGGGTGGAGGAGGAAGTTTTTTCCGAGATTTGACGTTTTTATTACGCCATGGCACTTTCAGTTTGCCTCCACCGTTAAAGCACCATATGAGATTCGTACGTTCGATTACAATCGTCCTCACACTATTCGTTGTGTCTGGATTTGGTTCGAAAAAACTTTCCAATGACCCAGCGGTCTGCCTTAACGCGGAAGAGCAAAAACTTTATACGTTGATGATGAAGTATCGAAAGTCAAAAGGACTTAAATCGATCCCTATTTCAGCAAAGCTCACCAAGGTTGCACAAACGCACGCCCGCGACCTGATGACGAACTACACGTTTGATTTCGATAATAAATGCAATCCACACAGTTGGTCAAAGAAGGGCAAGTGGACTTCATGCTGTTATACCAACGATCACAAGGAGGCGAAGTGCATGTGGGATAAGCCTAAGGAAATAGCGGGTTACGAAGGTGCAGGATATGAGATCGCTTACTACAGCTCAAAAGGAGCAACGGCCGAAGAAGGTCTGGATGGGTGGAAGAAAAGCCCCGGACACAATCCGCTGATTATTAACGAAGGCATGTGGGCAAAGGCAAACTGGAAGGCGATTGGAATTGGGTTTTACGGAGAGTACGGGATTGTATGGTTTGGGGAAGTGAGTGATGAGGTGGTGCCTTCGAATTGTCAATAGTCTTCATTTGAATCTGCGTCTTTAATTGTAGGGGAATCAGGCATTGGGCATTGGGCATTAGGAAAAGGCAAGAGTCACTGGTCATTAGTCATTAGGAGTGCAGTGGTGGAATTGGGATAGTATCCTCGCGGTGAGGAATTAGCCTTGGGCATTAAGGGAAGTAAATAGTCACTGGTCACTAGTCATAGGAATGCACTGGAGTTGAGACCCGAGGCGTTGGGAATTAGGCATTGGGCATTAGGAAATGCAAACGCAACCTAACCAATGCATCATTGAATTAACTACAAATCTTAGGTGACTTCACGCAAATGGATTAGTGCACATTTTATTGGGAGAGACTCTAATGCCTGATTCCAAATGCCGAATGCCTAGTATTTTTCGTCTTCGTTTGGAAAGTCTTTTGCTTTGACGTCTGATACGTAAGAGGTGACCGCCTTAGTGATGACGGAATCAAGGTCAGCGTATCTTCGTAGAAATCTAGGTTTGAATTCTTTTGTGATGCCGAGCATGTCTTGCATGACGAGCACCTGGCCATCGCAGTCGGGGCCTGCGCCTATACCTATCGTTGGGATCTGGATTTCTGAGGAAACTTTTTTGGCCAGCACGGCTGGAATTTTTTCAAGCACAATTCCAAAGCATCCGCATTCCGTCAGCAGCTTTGCATCGTCAAGTAGCTTTTTCGCTTCGGCTTCTTCTTTCGCGCGAACGGTATAGGTTCCGAATTTATAGATGGATTGAGGCGTAAGGCCCAAGTGACCCATCACCGGAATACCTGCGCTTAAAATCCGATCGACCGATTCTTTGATTTCACTTCCACCCTCAAGTTTCACTGCGTGTGCGCCAGCTTCTTTCATGATGCGGATCGAAGAACGTAACGCTTCTCCCGAACTTCCCTGGTACGTACCGAACGGAAGATCGACCACAACCAACGCTCTTTTTACCGCACGCACAACTGATGCTGCATGATAGATCATGTTGTCAAGGGTGATTGGAAGTGTGGTTTCGTGTCCGGCCATCACATTACTCGCGGAATCTCCAACGAGGATTACGTCCACCCCTGCTCCATCGATCAGCTTAGCCATACTGTAGTCGTAAGCCGTGAGCATCGCTATTTTTTCACCGCGGTTCTTCATTTCCTGAAGCTGGTGAGTGGTGATTCTTTTGGGTTCCTGTTTGTGGACGGACATAGCTGAAAATAAATTCCAATGACTAATCCCGATAGCTATCGGGATCAAAAAACAAATAAAGGCCAGCAGCTGGAGCGCTTTACCATGCGGCTTAAATAATCAAATAGTAATCTGCATCAAGACTTGCGAATAATTATCTAAGGTAAACAGCCGTTTCTTTGCCAAGGTTCACTTCAACGTGATCTTTGATCGTTGTTGACAATTCGTAGCCAGTGTACTGCGGATAGACCGGGAATAACGTATGGCTGCGGTTTACTAAGACTGCTATCTCAATCTTCTTGACTTCGATGTCGAGGAATGGTTTCAGTCCATAGGCAAACGTGCGACCTGTGTTCAACACGTCATCGACAAGTACAATGCACTTTTTCTGGAGGATTTTCAGGTCACAATCCAACTCCACTTCCGATTGCTGGGGAGCGAATTTATCCAGAATTACTTTGACGAGTTTTGCTTTCAGGGGAGAAATCGATTCAAGTTCTTTTGAAAGAGACTGCGCCAAGGCATATCCCTGTCCTTCGATACCTGCAATGACTATGCTCTTTTCCTTAAAATTGTGTTCATACATCTCATACGCCATCCTGCGAATCTTTTGCTTCACCTGAGATGCATCGAGAATAAGATTCTTTTCACCTACCATACTAACCTGGAATCGGCATTGATTTGCTGTCTTTGAACGTAGAAAGGATGACCATTGATTGAAGGCTGTCGACCACATCAATGTTTGAAACTTTTTCAAGCATCAATTGCTGGTATGCTGCGATGTCAGCGCAAACAATTTTCAGAATAAAATCACCGGCACCGGTAATGTGGTGACATTCCACTATCTCATCAATTTGCTTGATGGCCTTAATGAACTTGTCGATGTTGTCTTTGTTATGGCCTTTCAGAGTAGCCATCACGAAGGTGCTGACGCCAAGACCGACACTTCCCGGATCGATTACAGCATGATAGCTCTTAATTACCCCGGAAGTTTCGAGCTTATTTACCCGCTCAAGCGTTGGAGCCGGAGAAAGCCCGATCTCCTTTGCTAGTTGAGCATTCGTTATGTTCGAATTTGCCTGCAGGATTTCCAGAATTTTCCTATCGGTACCGTCAAGTTTAATGTTGGGTTTCATGGGCGTTAGAGTTGTTTTTTTTTGAAGACATCGCACCGATAAATCATCCGATTGACTGGATCCTTAGACGCGATCTTACTTTATGAATGGTTGTTTGCCAAATTTTATTTGGGTAAAAATAAAGGAAAACCCGATTTCCAATACGGAAACAGTGGATTTAATTTTAGTGAGAAACTACAATCCGGTGGGTTTCTGAATGGGTGGCGCCCACAATACGGACCATGTAGTTGCCAGCGTGCACACTTCTGACATCGATGTGACTGCGGTTTAAGCCTTCGGAAGCACTCATGGTTGTAGACATGACGGTTTTCCCCTGGAAGTCCAGCAGTTGGATATTGACCTGTTCAGGTCCGACACCAATCCATTCAAGCAAAAGAAAGTCACTTACGGGGTTTGGATGTGGCGTAATAATGGCGAGCCTTGAATTTAATTGCTCGCAAATCCGGTTGCGTTCGGGATGAAGATCACCTGCCAGTGTTGTTGAGGCGCACAAAAATTGAACGTTGGCCGATTGTGCTATAGTAAAGTCCATCACGAGATTGTAAAACGAAAATGGCGCAATGGTCTCTTGCACGATAGTCTCCAATGTGACGGCTCCTGAGACATCGAGCGTCACCGGCAAATCTTTCACGAATGTATTCCCTTTGTTCTCGATCGTGATGATGACTTTCATCGTCCCGTCCGGATTTGGCGTAATAGTCATGAGGTTAAGATTAACATCAGGAAGTGGTGCCACCATTGAAATAACTCTTGATATTGATTTTTTGCACCCCGCTGCATTAGATGCTGTCAACTGCACTTCGAAATCACCCATCGTTGTGAACACATGTGTTGGTGAACTTTCGGTTGACACGGTCTCATCTCCAAACTCCCAAGTATAACTTGTAGCGTTCAAGGATAAATTGGTAAAGGCGATCTCCTGAGGAGGCACACCGAAGTCGGGACTAATTGAAAAATCGGGTTGCGGTGGTACTAGTATTGTGATAATTTCCTCGGCCTCATATCGGCAGCCAGATTCGGTAGTGACGCCAACTGTGACTAGCTTGTCGCCAGCATCAGCAAACATGAACTCCGGATTTGCCACGTCCGAACTGCCTTCGGGGCCGAAAGTCCAGTTGTGCGTAACAACCGGGTCAGAGGCTTCAGAGCTGAACATGAATTTCGTATGAAACCCAGTGCAGTTTTCTGTATACGTGAAGCTCGGTGTAATTGGGACAGGCACCTCAATAATGCGGGAGATAGCTGCAACACAACCGTTCTCTCCCACGACCATTGCTTTTACAGAATGATTTCCTTCGACAAAAAACGTATGCGAAACGTTTTGCACTTCGTAGTACGATGTTCCTATTTCCCAGTAGTATGAAATTGCATTTGAACTTGTTGCGTTGAAGCTCACTGGTTTGTTTAAGCATGCTGGTGTATTGCTAAAATCAAGATCGGGTGATTGCAAAATGGTGGCGGACATGCTGTTTGAACTCGAACACCCTGCATCAGTTCTCACGGTCAACTCAATGTTGTAGTCTCCAGCGTTGTCAAAAATGTGGGATGGATTTTCGTCAGTGCTTGAACCTCCGTCTCCGAAGCTCCAATTCCATTCAACAATGGAGGCCCCAGGACCAACAAATGATTGATTGATGAATTCCGTTGGAAAATCTGAGCACGAGGATGGTGGGCCGTCAATCCAAAAATCAGGAGTCGGAGTGTCTTCAATCGTCACCTGTTTTGTCTGGGTGTTATTACATCCATTTGGGCTGAGCGCTGTGAGCGATACTGCATAAACTCCGTGAGCAAGGAAAACGTGGCTTGGATTTGCGTCAGGCGAGGTTGATCCATCATCAAAGTTCCAGTTATACGTGAGCACCTCTTCGGAAATTTCGTTTTGAAAAGTTATTTCTTGCTGGTCGCAAAAACCTATGTGTGAAAAGTCAACCACTGGCCCTGCCTCCACGAAGGAAGTAAGCTCTGTATAGTCATCGGTGCATCCCGGTAAGGATGTCTCCAACCGGATCTCCTTCACACCGGTCGCCACAAACGTTATCTCGAGGTCTCGCTCGATTGAGACAGGCACGTTATCAATAAACCATCGATAGTCTAGATTGCCCTCGTAGTTGTCAACTGTTGTATTGGTGACAGTCACTTCATCGTTGGTGCAAATTAGCCCAATGTCGAGATCAAAATGAGCTGTCGGCTCAACGTATTGCACCAGCGACTTGGTAAGTGAATTTCTGCAACCATTATCCGCTTGTACATCCAGCTTGACATTGTAGTTACCAGCATCCGCATACGAGTGGTTAGGCGCGTTTCCTGCGCCAAAACTGCCATCGCCAAAATCCCAGCTCGCAGTTAGGTCCTCACTTGCGGTCAAATTGAAGGTAACATCGCGGGTCGCACAAAGTCCATTCATTGTAAAGTCAATCACTGGTGCATTTAAGTCGGGCACAAGGATTGACTTTGTCAGCGATGCCGATCCGGCCGGTGAATGGCTATATAATGTCGCCTTATACGTTCCGGCAGCATTATACCGTATCTCGGGATTGTCCGCTGAGCTGACTTGCGGAAGCGTTGCGCAGTTGTTCGCAAAATCCGCCCGATAAATAAAGCGCGTACCGTTGTTGCCGGTGTAGAATTGCCATTCAGAATTATGTTTGAAAAAATCCATTCGAAGGGCTCCCGAGATCACACCCAGATTACCAAGCGAGTTTATGGTGGGTAAGCTCGTTAGGTCGGAACCAAAGTCCAAACGAAATACATCTCCTTCTGTTGATAAGATAAATCCAACAAAACCACCAGCATCCGGTAAAACCTGAATATCCTGAAACCTCCGTGTGGTCGCTAATGCTCCGGCTATATTCGTAATCACGGGTGCATTCGATAATGCGGGTCCAAAATCCAGACGGTAAATTTCTGGTGAGCTGAACGACACAGCAAAGCCATACCATTGGCCGCAATGCTGTATAGCTGAAATGCCACGGAGCGAATTCACTTGGGGAAATGAGCCGGAATTTATCGTTGTTATATCTGCCGGATCAGTAGGAGTATTCGTAATGCTATTTCCAAAGTCAATCAAGATAAGCCTGTTTGCTGTGGGGTTTGTTACCATCGCCATCACACGATTTGATGACACGGCTATCTCCAATCCGCTGTTGGTTGCATTTGAGGCATATGCTTTGACAATATTCTCCGCAGAAGGCGTGTTGGTTATAGAATTTCCAAAGTTGAGTCGAACCAGATTGTCCGTTCCGGAATTATACACGATGCCGTACCAGCTTGCACCCTCCTTAACGATTTTCAATCCTATCGGGCCATTCAAAATGGATCCTGGATTCCCTAAATTCTGAATGACCGGTTCTGGATTTTTTGGATCACTGCCGAAATCCAGTCGGACGATATTATTTCCTGTCCGACCAGTCAAAAATAAATAGTGAAGGCCATTAACCTCCACAAACTCAACCGCTGTAAGGCCAGTAGCAGCTAACACCTGGACGACCGAAGTGGCACTTGCGGAGTTCAAAAGATCGCCCTCACAAAAATCCCAGGAATAGGCCAACTGGTCATCGGGCGAGGTATTAACGAAAGCTTGCGTTTCATTTTTACACATCGTTGCCGGAGCGGTGAAACTTAGCGTTGGGCATTGACCGTATGCCTGCACAGAAAGTATTATAATCCAAGCAACAGCTACGCCTATGCGTGATATTTTGTCCGGAGTGCTCATTCGCCAGATGATTGTAAGAAATATTTATATGCCGAACGAGTGAAGTCTTGATTTCGCAGGGTAAGCGCCAACGCCCTCAACGTTTTATCCAATTCTGGTGTAGCAAGAAGTTTCTTCATTTTTTGAAACACGGGCGTCAGGTTATTGGAATTAATATCGTTTAATGTAAAAAGGACACCGCCCGTATTTTGCATTATTTCTGATTCATCACCCACACCCTCAGTCATAATTACAGGCACTCCGCATGCCCAATACTCACCCAATTTTACAGGAGACAGGAATGCTTTTGCACGACCTGGTTTGTAGGTGGCGAAAGCAAAGTCGCTCATTTGAATGTACTTTGAGACTTCCTCATGCCGGACAGCTCTAATGATAAATCTGTCTCTGCCTATTGCTTGCTCTGCGAGGCGATGTCCAACCCATTCATGACGTTCGGCAGGTGTCAGGATGATCAAGAAGAAGTTTTCAATGCTCGAAAATGCAGCCTTATAAATCGCAAATGCCTCGTCTTCGAGGTACAATCCTCCAAATCTTCCTGCATAAATCCCGACAACTGCATTTGAGGGAATATCATACTCTAATCGCAATGTTCCCTTATCCGCGTCCGGCAGGTTAAATAGTTTAAAATCGACTGAGCATGGGACAGTAAAGACTTTTTCTGACGGGACCCCATCTTGTATTAAGACTTGTTTGTAGTTGTTTGCAACCGGCATTAAGCCTGTCGCGTATTTGATTTGTTTTTTCTCCCACCGCTTTTGGAAAAGGTAACGTGGATCGATGGCAGTCCAGATGCCTGACTCACGCATATAGTCTGCATGAGGCTCAAACGATTCAACCAAGAATGGAATTTTGTTTTTCCTCCATGAAAGATAGGCGATAGCACCGGCCGGTGCTCCACGGGCGATAACCAAATCGATTTTGCTTGCCTTGGCAATCTCCACAACCGCACCCCGAGCCGAAATAAAGTCTGCGATGCTGTCGAGAATTTTAAGACCCAGTCGGGCGGGCGTTATCGGTACATGCACGACTTTTGCATTCTTAACTTGTAACTCGAATTGCGGAAATACCGATTTTCGCTCGATCGTAATGAAAATTATCTTTGCTACAACATCCATCCCATCCAGGATTCTCAAGTTCGGATAAATGGTCGCGACTGTGAGGGGATCCCCGATACTCCATGAACCAAGGAATAAAATGTTCATGAAATCAAAGTTAAGAATGCAGCCCTGTAGTTTTTGTCCGCAACATAGGAAAGCGCCATAAACCTTTTCACTCTTAGCTGGTATCTGAAGCGGATCCAGCCAGAAAAACCGGGGAATGCCTTAAGTTTTTCGTACATCACCCTGTAGCCTTTGTGCAATCCTTCGAGGTTACGCATCGCAGACGAGCTGTGCTGGCGATACAGCAGAATCTCCTGATCCACATAATCGTAAATTCCTCCCTGGTATGAGATCGCGATATAAAACATGAGGTCCTCACCATGGCGTAACGCTTCGTCCATCTGGTACTGATCTGCCGTCTTCTTGACCATCCACGAGGGCCCAACAAAACATGTCCCATTGAGTTTCATGAGTTCACGGTGAGGATTTCCTCGAAATGATGGCTTGTAGAAACGCAGCGTGTTTTTCAAGTCTTCACTTGTTATTCGGACAGCTCCATCCACAAATCCGATTCCGGGGTTCTTTTCAAAATGCTTTATCCGAACTGCAACACTGTCGGGGGGTAAAACATCGTCCGCATCTAAAAAACAAAAGTATTGTCCTTTCATTTCAGCAAGGCCAACGTTGCGCGCAGCCGACACCCCTTTGTTATCCTGGCTGAAGTATCGGATTCGCTCATCGGGAAACGAATGAATAATGTGCTGTGAGTCGTCCGTGCTTCCATCGTTGATGACCAGCAACTCCCATTTCGTGTACGTCTGATTCAATACCGATTGAATAGCTTGTGCTAAAAACGAAGCGCCATTGAACACCGGCATTATAATAGACACGAGCGGCTGATTCACACGATGCGGAGGTTAATTCAATTTTTTCCAATAAACACTTGCCCAGTCGATTTGCTCAATCTTCTCGTTAATCGAAAATTGCGCGCGGTAATCTTCCACCGCCTGTTTGCAAGCCTTGACAGCGTTCCAGTCGTCAATGATTATATAACCTCCCACACTCAACTTTGGATAAAGATTAATCAATGCATCCATGGTAGATTCGTACATATCTCCATCAAGGCGCAATACCGAAAGCTTTGAGATCGGGGCTACAGGAAGCGTGTCTTTAAACCATCCCTTTAAAAATTTCACCTGGTCATCCAGTAAATCATATTTTTCAAAATTTCTTTTAACATCTTCCAGTGAGACCTTCAATGCATCTTCCGTAAAGTGTTTATCACCTTTGTCGTGAACATATTTTTCTTCATTCGGCTTGGGGAGTCCTTCGAATGAATCAGCAACCCAAACATTTTTATCGTGCACATTATACGCCTTTAAAATCGCGCGCATGAAAATCGTGGCGCCACCCCTCCAGACACCAGTTTCAATGAGATCCCCGGCAACCTGATTTTTAATGGTGTCGGTAACACAAAATCGTATGTTTTGAAGTCGGGCAAGCCCAATCATGGTATCAGCATACGATGGCCAATCAGCACCTACGAGTCTTTTTTTCCTATCGGGTGGAATATACTTTGCAATTGTATATCCTTTTTTATTCAGCGCCCAGTCAAGTGGCCTCAGCATTTTCTGCTTCAAGCTCAACTTTCCCCAAGTTAACGGACGAAACTCGCCCATTTCGATCCGGTGCAGGTCAGTTAGTGTTTTTTCAAGAAGATCGAGATACAAGTCTCTCATTTCGGTCATTTTGTAGAGTGCATTAGTAGTTCAAGCGTCAGCTTCATTCGTAGCCACATGTCAGTATCGCGTAAGCTAAGAATCAGCAACCTCGGCATTCGAAAGAGCATGAAGAGCAGCGCAATAGGGGTCGAATATTGCCAGCAAAGATAAGCATATTCAGCCCGCAGTTGAAATCGCCTGCGTTGCTCAACCTTCTCAGCAGCGTTTGAGGACTGGCCAATTAAATGAATGATTGCAACATCACTATAATAGAAGAGCAGGCCTCCCGCTTTTTTCCATTGCGCGCACCAAAACAGTTCTTCTCCATACAGAAATGTTTCATCGTATAATTTCCCATTCGGAAGGTTCTGCAACATTCGTCTTGGAAAAAGAAAAAACGTTGCGGTGATATACCCGTTAAAAATTTCACGGTTTTTTTCTGGAACAAAGCTGATCAAAAGCTTTTCAAGCGTACGCTTATTAAGCAAACGGTATAAAAATGTATTGAATAACAATTCGTATTTCCAAGAAGGCAGATAGCCGTAGGCAACCTGTGGCCGGCCGTCAGCAGTTAACAGTTGAGGCGTCACGGCAACCGGAACAGCAAAGGATTTGACTTTTTGAATACATCGTTCAAAAATGTTTCCGTCTTTAACAACCGTATCACTATTCAAAAGAACTATGTATTCTCCGGTAGCGATTTCTATCCCCAGGTTATTGCCTTTTGCGAACCCCAGGTTGATTTCACTGCGCACGAACTTGATTTGTGGAAAGAGTGATTGAAATGAACACGGGACCTGCTCAGTGGAACCGTTATCAACAAGAATAACTTCAGCGGACTTCGGTGCACAATCAGCTTGAAAGATAGACCTAAGGCAATCACATGTCAGTGCGAAGGTATTGTAGTTCAATATAATGATCGAAAGCTCCATCACAAGGTCGACAAGATACGTTCTATTCTTTCTATCTGCTTTTCATACGTATTTTGAAGGGCCACCTGCCTTCGCTTCTTCTGCAGTTCAGGTTCATTCCACTGTCGCAGTTCGGCTAGTGCCTTCGTGAGCAAGTGCGGGAGTTCTGTGTTATGGTTGGCCATCAGAAAATGTTCCGTTGCGATTTCCTCGTATTCAAACGTCTTTGACGCTACAATCATTTTCCCCGAGCCAAGGTACTCCATCATCTTGTGTGGATTGGCCTGGTCATCGTGATAGCGTTCCTGATATGCTAAAATCAACACATCCGCGGCAGCGAGGTAGTGCTGTAATTCTTCAGAAGGAATTTTACCTAGATCGAACACATTTGAATGCGCAAACACGCTACTTTTTGCTGCATCATGGCGAGCATCGGGATGGGCAGCCGCGCGGTTCGGCCCAATGAAAATAAAGTCAGCGGAGGGGTGCTCGGTTACCATCTGCTGAATTGCCAACCAATCGATAAAGGGCATTCCCAGATTGCCGGCATAGACAATTTTTGCAGTACTCACACCTGGAAATTCAATGGCTCGGGCAGCGGCAGTTTCCGTGTTTATGAAACCATGCGTTATCTTGAAAGACTTTATATTATACTTTTTCAATCGGGCAAGAATCAGATCGGTAGTGCAGAAACAACATGCTGCAGTCCGGGCTGCAATGTGCGTTTGAAAATTCTGATTCAAATCGACAATGTGTGTGATTTTCAAAATGGAATCCGGCAGTGCTGAAAAATCGAAGAACACTGAGTTGTCAAACGACCAGACTACATCAAATTTAACGTTGCATATTTTTTCAATGGCAGTGAACACTTTATGAATCTGCTTCCTAATGATGACAGACGGAAGGAATCGCAAACCAGGTAAAAAACCCGTATAGTGCACTGACCAAACATTGTGGTACCCGGTCTCATCAACACTACATCTGTTCGTAGGGGGATTAAGAAAAAAGACCTTATTGTGTTTGAGCGCCAATGCGCGTGCATAGTGGTGTTTGGATACAAAAATATGATTCCATGGCTCGGGTGAGATAATCAAAATTGTCTTACCTGACAGCATCGGCTATTTCATTTACGATTGCAAAATAATTTGCACCTACTTTATCTTCCGAAAAACGAGCTCGTGCGTCTGTCGCTATTTTGGAACGTTCAAATGATTTGACAGTAAACGTTTCAAAGGCACCCATCCAACTCCGTTCGGAATTATCGATTAAAACACCATTGTGTTCATCAACGAACTCAACAATTCCGCCCACACGACTGGCCAAGACCGGAACGCCACAACACAACGCCTCCGCACACACCACCGAGAATGTTTCGTACTCAGAGCAGTGTAAAAAACCACTCGCGTGTTTCATTATTTCCGCAACTTCTGCAGGAGCCAACTTGCCACATAATGTGATGTACTCCTGCATTTCAAGGGCTGCAACGCGATCAACCATGGCTGCCCACTGATTTCCATATCCAGCAATTTTTAATTTGAAATTTGACGGGAAGTTTGCTTTCCATTTTGCAAACGCGTTGATAACCATCAACGGGTTTTTAGGCCAGCTCCACTGGCTAACCATGAAAAAGTATTTATCGTCATGCACTGCCGTTGCAGGAGAATAGATAGTAACATCTACGATATTAGGCAGCGTGAAGCATCTGAAATTACGTAGCCCACAGAAGGCTTGAATATCCTCTGCAAGCGCTTTCGAAACGGTAGCAACGGGTAAGCCGTCAGAAAAAATTCTCTGGATTCTTTTTGTCTTAGCACGAGAGGTGACACCGAAATTGAAATGATATGCACTCCAGTGTTCTACGATCAGCACAGGCTTTCGTACCAGAGGCTTTAGCCATCGCCAAAAGGTAAGGGTAGGATAGGCGATGTGAAAATTGATAACATCAAATGATCTGGCGCGTCCACGGACCAGGAAAAAATAACACAGATAAAGGAAGGTTATCAATTCAATCAGAAACCACCGTTTTGTTGGCATTGTCAAAATCCGGTGCTTTTCCCAAGGACTTGATGCAGTCCTCTCGAACAAAATTTTTGATCCTGGTTTTACCTGAATATGCCATACACTTTGATCTACACGGCCCTTCAAGGCATAGATGTGTTTCCGGATCCATAACGCCTCCAATGGATTTTCGCGATTAGGATACCATGGGGTGATATGCAGTATGCGCAGCTTATCTTCGTTTTTCACACACCATAATTTCAGTGGAAGGACCGCTCTTTACGAAGGGCAGCAATATGCGATCAACGCCATAAAAGAAAAGCCCGCACAGATAACCCAGCCTTTCGCGGCCGGGGATGAATCTTAAAAAGCCTTTCCATACGAAGTGCAACATGCGGCTTTTGGAATCCACCGGATAATTTAAGAAGTAAAATGCTGGTATCCGCTTTTTGATAACAAATCCCGCCTCCTTAAGCGTGCGCTCGTATTGAGAGAGAGACCTGCTAACATGGTGAGCCTGTCGCTTTTCCGGACCATTTAAAAAGTTATCGGAGAAAATAAAAACTCCGTTATCGTCAAGCGCCTCCAAGATATTGTTTAGCGCCTGCTTCCATCGATGATCATCGGTGACATGGAAAAGGACATCCATACAACTTATGACCTGAAATTTTCCTGGAATTTTAACTTCAGAAATATCGGCCTCCACAAATGTTGCTGCCGGGTATTGGGATGATAAATTTTTAACCGCCTGTGTACTGATATCGATGCCCATTATTGATTTAGCACCAAGTTTAGTCCAGTGCGCGATATAAAAACCTGAACCAGACCCGATATCGAGCACGCGCAATTGGGGGAGTTTTAATTGCAGCTCCGCAATAAGGTTCCGAAAAACCGAACTTCGCAATCTATACATCCACTCATTGAATCGTTTGCCTAAACCGATATAGCCAACGGCTTCGAGACCAAAGGAATTCTGGAGACGCGAGTTCCAATATGATTTAACATTGAATTCGTTCATGAGAGCGCATAATTATAAATACTGAGTTCCCTGGACAAAAAAGCATTTAAAAACTCAATATCTTTTTGTGGCAGACGTGTTCTCCATTTTTCAACAAAGTCGGTCGTGGTTTCACGATGAAGGTTGTCATGATGTTTTAGGATATCGTCACCGAGATTAATGCCAGTCTGGTTCAAAAATTTCTCGTAGTTGTTAATTTGCAGTAATCGCGCTATGGAATTAAGGGTCGTTGCTGGTTCTGAGACGAATGCCTCATACTTAAGTTGGACGATGCTCTTTGCCGAAATAGACTCAAAATGCGAGTTGGCCAACCGAATTGCATCGCGCCAGCGGACTGCTGCGGCTTTAAGTTGATAATCTTGCTTGGCCATCATGGACTCTACCACCGCTCTGCCATCGCGTATCAGGTGAATATACTTCGCTTCCGGAAAAATTGCCCGAAGCCAGGGCAAACCGAAAATAAGATAGGGCGTCTTATCACCCCAGACTTGGATGTTTACTTTGCCAACGGATCGACCGTGAGCACGATAAATCGCGTCAATTATAGAGGCGTATGAGCGTGATCGCTGGGGAAGTGCTTTAAGCTGTTCAGTTACGTCTGCCAGACTAACATTCCAATATTTAAAGCTTGAGTCGATTTCGAAGTTATGTACGATACTTTCCACCAGGAAGCCCCAACCGCGGTTATTATTCTTAATGAAGTATTTTGCGTTATAAGGCAGAAGGTCATCTGATTCGGGAGGCAAGTGAACCAACGGGTGATTAACGAGATATTTTCGAAGCAATGTTGTACCACTTCGGCCAGATGATACGATAAAAAAGGGTTTGATTTCCGGTTGCGATAATGGGAACGTAATGCGCAAGGCCTTCTTCAACCAATACTGTTCTTCCAATTTTTTTCTAAGTCGTACTCCAGTGCGCCACAATATCATATCAAAATGTTTTTGATAATCCAGAACAAGTAAGCCGTAATACCCGTGCCAGCAACAAAAGTAACCACAATTTTCCACGCGCTTAATTGAAGCAATGTCAATACACGCCAGATCACGATCAATGATGCAATCGTTCGAGCGAGCGAAATTCCCCATACTGCTTCGCTCGCGTTTGCTCTTATAATGCCTGGCAAAATGCCAACTACCAAAAGCACCAGTTGGATTAAATTATACCTGAAGATAAGTGCCTCGCGATTATATACCTGGAAAACACCTTGCAAACATGTTTGCATAATATCGAAGATGCCGAAAAGACAGAGCACTGATGCAAACTGACCTGCAACCAACCACCTGTCGCCCAGGAGCCAAACAAATAACTCGGGCGCCCAAAACATGCCTACCGCGAATGGGAAAAGCAGGGTCGAGAAAAGGACGATTGTCAATTTCCTCACTGCAAGCGCAGAGCGCTGATCAGACTGCTCTTTCAAGTCGGAAATCTTTTTGATAAAAACCGGTGAAATTGGCTGCGAAATGAGAATTGCAGGTAGGCCAATAAGACCGATTGCCAAGGAATAACTTCCAAAATCAAACGTTGAGAAAAAATAAGGAAAAATTAGCTGAGGAAGCGACACGGTCAATGTTGCCAGGTAGCTTCCGGTTAATACGTATCGCGGATAGGCGTTGAACTTTTTGAAGGCTTCGACCATATTTTTGACCGACACCTCGTTGCGCATCCTGCTCCATTCGGAAATGAGGTTGATCCGAACATTCGCGAGCAATCCCACTAGCTTACCAACGGCTTCACCAATAATAAGTCCAAAAGGGAATCCTGCTGACCAAAATCCTATTGCGAGACTCGTCAATCGTGCTCCCCCGTTTACGGCCACGTTCAAAATCGCTCCCTGGCGGAATTGATTTCGATACACGTTCCATCTCGGGAACACATACATTGCAGCAAACAACAAACAACCTGCTAAGGTTAGAAAAAGGTACAGTGACCTGTATGTATCCAGGCGGAATGGCAAAACGTAATCCGCAACAGCGACAAATGAAACGCTGCCAACCATGAATATTACCAAACTCAGAAAGAGGCTAACCGCAAATAAATTATAGAAATCTCGATCATTCTTGGTCACCACAAGCGCAACGGGAAAACCCATCGTTGCAATAATTGCAAAATTAGTCGCCAATGCGTTGAAAAATGCGAAATAGCCGTACGCTTCGGGTGAATACAGACGTGTTAGAATTGGCGTAGTTGCAAGGGAGAAGATGACAATTACAATCTTTGCTACTAAAACGATGGACAGGTTGTTGACGAATGAATTTTTTTTACCGACTCCAGACACCAACCAAGCCACCCCACGCTTAACTTTCGAAATGAATGCAATCATTTTGGATGGTGGGGGTTTCTGCGGGTTCTTGACCGTAACATGGAATGAAAAATAAGCTCATCGTTTTTATTACTTCTCACGCGCTCGGTCAAATTCCTTCACAACGATTCAGATTCGAGCAATATCTATCGATTGTTGAAAGAAACGGTTTCAAAGTTAAGGTATTCCCGTTTTTTAATCAACACGATACAAAAGTTGTTCGGAATCAAAGCGCTGCGCTGATCACCGCATTCGTCATTATGCGGGCAATATTGAAAAGGTTAGTTGATCTGGCGAAGATTAGCCGCGCAGATTTTGTCTTTATCCATCGTGAGGCTATACCGGTCGGCCCACCCGTGTATGAGTGGCTTATTGCAAAACTTCTTCGCAAAAAAATAATTTATGATTTTGACGATGCAATCTGGTTAACAGACAATTTACATGAATCCGCTATCCAAAAGATTTTAAGATGTCGCTGGAAAGTAGCAAGTATCTGCCGATGGAGTTATAAAGTGAGTTGCGGGAATGCATATCTTGCATCTTTCGCAAGACAATACAATTCAAACATTGTTATTAACCCTACCACAATCGATACCGAAAATCTTCACAATCCAAATCTTTTTCCGAAACAAGCTTCGAGTGAATTTTTCCGAATCGCGTGGACGGGCTCCAGTTCTACGCTCAAATACCTGGAGGACTTGGGCCAATTGTTGGAAGGCGTTGAAAAAAATTATCCAAAGATTGAGTTTATCGCAATTGCAGACAGGCCCCCGAAGCTTCCGGTCAACAATGTGAAATTTGTTCCTTGGAGTCTGGAAACTGAAATTTCTTCTCTCGTGAATGCCGATATTGGATTAATGCCACTGCCGGACGATCAATGGGCAAAAGGCAAGTGTGGTTTTAAGGCGCTTCAATATATGGCGCTGGAGATTCCTACAATAGCTTCACCCGTGGGTGTCAACA
Organism: Chryseosolibacter sp.; assembly: GCA_036402115.1. Lineage (GTDB taxonomy): Bacteria > Bacteroidota > Bacteroidia > Cytophagales > Cyclobacteriaceae > Chryseosolibacter. The sequence goes on along the minus strand of DASWTM010000378.1, from coordinate 6,558 downwards.
CCGCAATAATCGAACATGGAAAGAATGGGCTTCTCGCTACCGGAGACGGTGAATGGTTTCAGTCCATCCTGAGGCTGATCCATGACAGTGAACTACGAAAAACTATTGGACGCGAAGGTCGAAAGACCGTTGTCAATCAATACTCTGTAGCATCAAACACCAAAAATTTTCTTTCGCTCTTCCAATAATAATAACAAAGACCGATGCCCACGAGGAAGAAGGGAATCAGCGGAATTTTGTACCGCGAGAGAGTACCAAAGTTATAAGTGGAAACGCCCACTGCGAAGGCAAACACAATTGAGAAAACAAGACAGAATAAAGCGTCCGCCCGGACGGCATAACGAATTACACGCATGCGTGTTCGAAACAAGACGTAAACAACGCAGGCGAGTATGGTGAGTGACTCGACCGCAGAAAGGAACATCAGCGGGTTGCGCACCTCCCAGATGTATGGACGAAACAGGGAAACATTTACTGCTGCCGGGGCCAGGCGCACCATGCTAGACCAACTTCCATCGAGTTCTCCTAAAGTATAGCCTGACCCTTCACCCATCCTTGCACCCCATCCGTAGCGGATATCGTAAGCTGTAATTTTCGCGGTATTGGCGAGGTTATTTAAACTGTATTTCGAATCCTCGGCTATCACGTTGTCAATAGCGAAGTAGGCCAGTATGCACGACAGAACAATCATTGCCGGAGTGATCAATAGCCGTAATGCAAATGATCGGATTCGCGTCACGTATGACACCAGGATCCACAGCAGCAATGCTGGGAGAAAGCAAAGGATAATATAGACCTTCAGTTGATAGATAACCCAAAAGGCTAACAACAAAAAAATCGCATACCGAAAATTTAACAGGCGATCAATGAGTAGTGAGCGCGCAGCCCACGTTGCAACCCCTAAGGCTGCCAATGTCAGTGTGTCTTTGAGAATGCCTGATCCCCAGAGAACGACCGTTGGAAAAAATAAAATGGAGAAAGCTAACCACCGATGGAGATCTGGATAGTGACGATAAAAGGTGGTAAAGAAAAGCCACGCACCCACAAACGAAACAACGGAAAATAGTAAAGCAGTCGCTGAATAGGTTGAGAAGGTAAACAAATCAAAGATGGCTGCAATCCGAATCACAAAAAATGAATTCTCATCTCGCCAGTACCAGATCTTGGGCGCTATATCCCACAGACCAGGTCCATACTCACCATTTGAGAATAGTAACTTCAGCCCCGTCAATGGCGAATCCATAAATGCTTCCCAGATATGCCTGCTTCCATGCGTATGGAATGCGAAAGTGTCACCACCAGAATAATAGAATTGGTAGACCAACCCGACAGAAATCGCTCCTACCATGCGAAGTAGTAAAGCGGGTAAAAAATATCTTCTAAGTATTTCGTCTTGAATGCGTGACCTTACAAACAAGGCAATCAAAAAGATCGCAATGACGTAAAGAGGAGTTACTATAAGGTCGCGGAGTTCCACTTGTTGAATTTGTCTGTCGTTCGATGGATTAGCGGTTCAAGATGAAGACACTTAATATAAAAAACTTTTGGATTATGAACTTGCGGTCTTGGATGTTTAGTCTTTGTCTCTTTCCAACTTTCGCAGACGTTTCTTCGCATCCTTGAATGCTTCATCCTTCCGGCCGGCTTTGTCTTTCACTTTCTTGAAATATCTTTTTGCTTCTGCTTTGTTGCCTTCGCGTTCGGCAATTTCACCAAGTGATATAAGGGAGAATAAGTAATAACCGGTTTCCGTTGCATCAATCTCTTCGGCAAACTTGACACACTTCAGATAATAGACTTTTGCATCATCATATTTCTTACGTGCCTCGTAAATCTGCCCCAGGAAAAATGCTGCATACCGACCACTCGTTCCCTCGTACCCAACCATGCCCGTGTCGATGCGATGAAGAATCTCTTTACAAACACTTTCAGCTTCGTTGTAGCGCCCCAGTGAATATAGCATCCGCGCGTAATAGCGGTGGAAGTATGGATTATCAGGATATTCTTCGTTCAGGTACTTGCTGATCTGCAGCGCCTGAAACTGGTCGTTCTCGTAGCTGTTGAGTATCCGCATCAGCCACACCATTGCCTCCGTGCGTGTATAGAAAGCGTTGTATGAAACCTCTTTCAGTTGTTTTAGGCCGAGTGCCTTGTCGCCTTTCGGGAAAAACCAAAGGATGGGTTTCAATGCGGGATAATTTTCCGGAACCCAGACCGAAAAATAATTGTAAAGCGCATCGCCAAACAGAAGCTCAGGACTCAGGTCTTGTGCTGCCTTACTTTCTTCCAGGTAATCGAGTGCATCTTTACCGACCGATGCTGCCTTGCGCCAGTTTTTCCTTTCTTCGTCAGAGTAGAGTCTTCCTTGAAAACCATAGGCAGCTGCCAGGAAGAAAGCCGCCTCAGCACGATAGGCTGGAAATTCATCATGTAATCGCTCTCCAATCCGGATCGTGGTGTCCATGTAAGCCAGAAATTTTGCATCGTGGGATGTATCCTTGGTGTTCGGCATGATCTTCCACCATTCACTTAACCCGATCAAAAAATACGGGAGCGGGTGCCATCCATAACCAGTCTTTAAACTGTTGAATTTTTGCTCGGCTTGCTCAAACTTGAAATTGTAAAGATCGTTAAGGGCTTGCGTGCACTGCAGCTGGACATTGACATCCGAAAGCAAAAGAACAATACTATCTTTTTTAGCGACCGGCTGTGCTTTTAAATCGAAACCAGCGACTGATCCAAAAAACAACATCAAAACGCATACACAGACGCGTAAAGTCGTCTGCCGAGCATTTGAAATTGATCTATCTTTGTGTGAATTCATTGACCTAAAACTGCACCGGCTTGTTAAATTCCAGTTACACAAACGAGGGCGAAGCTAAATCATTATTCGCTGCCGACAAAAGGCTTCTCTTTGTTCTTCTTTGTCTTGCAACTTTGATGCTCCTATTCGTGAAAATTTCGTTCATAGAGAACGAAACTGCCGCGTTTGAGTTTCTTCAGGACCGGCCGGAAGGCGCTATTTTACAAATCGTCCAGGGGCTGAAATATCTCTCGATCCCGTTTATCTACTTGTGGAAATTTACGGTTATCGCGTTTGTTATCTGGGTCGGCTGCTTCATGTACGGATACCGGGTCACTTATACGCAATGCTGGGGCGTAGTAATTGGTGCGGAATTCATCTTTCTTGTTCCGGAAGTACTGAAGATCATCTGGTTTATGACCATCGAGACGGATCCCACCTACAATGACATCCGCCAATTCTACCCGCTGTCACTGATTCACTTTGCTGATTACAGCGAGATGGACAAGCGTTACGCCTATCCCCTTCGCGCGCTGAATGTTTTTGAGATTGCGTATTGGTTTATGCTTGTCAATGGCATTCAGCACTACGCCCGCAAAGAGAAAAAAATTGTCTGGCTGATTGTCGCGTGCTCGTACATTCTGATTTTCTTTCTCTGGCTTCTATTCTACATTATCGTTTATAAGTAGAATCGCCTGATCACGGTAGCGATGTAGTCAAGCTCATCATCGGTCATTCCCGGCCACAGAGGAAGACTTAAGGCAGAATCTGCAATTCGTTCTGTGATTGGAAAACTTCCATGTTTATACCCGAGGTTTGCGTATGCCTTCTGCACGTGAGGTGGTACCGGATAATGGATCATTGACTCAATTCCATTCTCCAACAAATACTTCTTCAAGGCATCACGTCTTTCAGCCCGAATGACGTAAAGATGATACACATGAAAGGCATCAGCGCTGACCGCAGGAATCACTATTCCCGGAATATTGGTGAGTCGCTCGTTATATTTTGATGCGAGCAGCCTCCGCTGCGTATTGAATTCGTCCAAAAACTTTAGCTTAACGTTGAGAAACGCAGCTTGCATCTCATCAAGTCGCGAATTCATGCCAGCGCCATCGACATAATCTTTGTGCAGCGATCCATAGTTTCGATGCGCGCGCACAAACTCTGCAGCAATCGGATCGTCCGTTGTTATTGCGCCACCATCGCCCAGGGCTCCAAGATTTTTCGTTGGATAAAAACTTGTGGCATTGATTACACCCCACGACCCTGTTTTCTTATTTTTCCAGTGAGCACCCTGCGCCTGGGCGTTGTCTTCTACAATGCTAAGATTCCCTTCATTGGAAAGTTTGGTCAATGCGGTCATGTCGCACGGCTGGCCATACAAGTGAACCGGAAGGATGACTTTCGTTCGGCTTGTAATTGCATCCGCGACCTTCGCAGCATCGAGATTGAACGTTCCTTCATCTGGCTCAACCGGAACAATTCGCGCCCCGACATTGACTACAGCCAACCAAGTCGCATGGTAGGTATTTGCCGGAACAATCACTTCATCAGTTGAAGAAAGGCGTAATGACTTGAGGGCGATAATGAGCGCGTCAAGGCCGCTGCCTACTCCAATGCAAAATTTCGTCTGCGAGTAAGTGGCATAGTGTTGCTCGAATCGCTGGACTTCGCTGCCGAGGATATAGTGACTTTTTTCAAAGACAGTGGCAAACGCCTCCTCGAGTCCTGATTTGATGACGTCTTGCTGGTGTTTTAATGAAAGAAAACGAATTGTTCTTTTGCCGTTCACAAAGTGGAGCTTAAACCCTTAATCCAGCCAGAATACCGTCCGGGATAGTTTCATTCGAGGCATGCTTACGCTGAAATGAAATTTCCTTATTTTCGGGCCGATTTTATTGCAATTTCTAATAATCCATGAAATGCTCAGCTGCGTAATACGGTTATTTCTGTGCGGCATTCCATGGTCTTAACTGATTTATAATTAAAACATGAATTTTCAGAAAATTAACAACATTGCCGGCTGGTCTGTTTTTGCTGTTGCTTTGATAACGTACTGGGTGACGATGGAGCCCACGGCAAGTTTTTGGGATTGCGGTGAATTTATCGCCATCGCCTATAAGTTGGAAGTATCTCACCCCCCTGGCGCCCCGTTGTTCATGCTAATGGGAAGAATGTTTTCCTTCCTCGCATTTGGCGATGTAACGAAAGTTGCTTTCTGGATCAACTTCAGCAGCGTGCTAGCCGGTGCGTTTACTTCGCTGTTTTTGTTTTGGTCGATAACACTTTTGGGAAGAAAATTTTATAAAGTTAATGCGCTGGCCGACCTCACCTCTGACAAACTCTGGACACTCGTTGGTGCAGGTCTGGTAGGATCGTTAGCCTATACATTTTGCGATTCGGCATGGTTCTCTGCAGTTGAGGCCGAAGTTTACTCGATGTCATCATTCTTCACTGCATTCGTGGTGTGGGCGATGCTGAAGTGGGAAGTGATCGAAGATGAGTCCAAAGCAAATCGCTGGTTGATCCTGATCTTTTACATGATGGGCTTGTCAATCGGTGTCCACTTGTTGAACCTCGTGACGATTCCCGCACTTGCGCTTATCTACTACTTCAAGAAGTACAAGCCGACAACCTGGGGCATTGTGGCCGCCATGGGAATGAGCCTGCTAATCATCTTCTTCATCAACGATATCATCATCCCGGGTCTGCCGTCTTTTGCTGGCTCGTTTGAACTCGTTTTCGTCAATAACCTGGGGTTGCCTTTTGGGTCGGGTGCTATCTTCTTTGGAGCGCTCGTGCTTGGTGCGTTGGTCTATGGAATCCGGTATTCTCAAAAGAACAACCGTCCAATCCTGAATACATTCCTGCTTTCGACAGCATTCATCCTGATCGGTTATTCTTCCTATGCGATGATTGTCATCCGCTCTAATTACAATACACCGATCAACCAAAATGATCCTTCGGATGTTATGAGCTTCGTGCGTTACCTCAAGCGCGAGCAATATGGTAGCCGTCCATTGCTGTACGGCCAGTATTTTACGGCTGAGCTGATCGGGTACGATGAAGGCGATCCGGTTTATGTGAAAGGAAAGGAGAAGTATGAAGTTTCCGACAAGAAGCTGTCATACAAATACAATCCGAAGGACATGACTCCTCTTCCAAGGATTTACAGTACGGACCCGTCACATCAGCAGATCTATCGCGACATTCTAAATCTTCGTGAAAACGAAAAACCAAACTTTGTTGACAACATCTGGTTCCTGCTGAAGCATCAGATCGGCCACATGTACGTACGCTATTTCTTCTTCAACTTCGCAGGAAGAGAAAGCGACAACCAGGGAGCCGACTGGATGCGTCCTTCCTTGTGGTTTGAAAATGTCCCTGACATCCTTAAAGAAAACGGAGGAAGAAATAACTTCTTTATGATTCCTTTTGTACTGGGGTTGATTGGGATGTTCTATCAGTCCGTAAATAACACCCGTAACTTTGTCGTAGTAGCGCTTCTTTTCATTCTGACCGGAGTAGCGCTTGTCATCTACCTTAACTCACCACCAACAGAGCCGCGCGAACGTGACTACATCTATACCGGTTCCTACTACGCATATGCATTCTGGATCGGATTCGCAGTGATTGCACTCGCTGAAACATTTACGCGCTTCACAAAAAATCTGAAGACTGCTGGCATTATCGCTACGGTGCTCTGCCTAACCGCTCCTGCACTTATGGCAAAGGACGGCTGGGATGATCAC
>DASWTM010000377.1:0-26737 GCA_036402115.1 Chryseosolibacter sp. | reverse complement strand
TACTGTAGCTAGTCTTTTCATATTGTGTTTGAGTCTTTTTAGCTGTCCTACTCGATTACCACCTTAAGCGTTTTTACTGTTATACCGCCCTGCTTCACGCGCAACAGATAAATGCCTCGCTCAACACTTTGAATATTGACCCGCGCTTCTTTCCCTTCGGCAAGCTGGTGTATCAATTTTCTTCCGTTTAATGACGTGAGATCAACCGATCTTCCTTGTTCTTCGGAATCGAAATAAAGATTAATATAGTCGATTGCCGGGTTAGGGAAAAGTCCTACATGGAATTTTTCTGAATCGAATAGTCCTGTGATGATTCGTTTTTTGACGTTGATCTTGCCATCGATGACTTTAGCGTCAACTGTAACCTGCGATTGCAGGCCATCTCCAATCACAATCGTCACATCGGAGTTTTTATCCATCGGATAACCGGGATATTCGAACGTCAGTCGATACGTTCCATTGGGCAGGTTTGGGAGTGTGAATTCGCCTTTGTCGTTCGTAAAGACGTATGCAACGAGGATTAACACTTCTTCCTGACCGCGACCTGTGGCCTGCACGCGTCTCGCACTTACGCCAGCTTTCCTGACCGGTGAAGGTAGCTTTATTCTGCCACCCGATCCTTCAGGAATATCTTCTTCGAACGTTCCGTTAATAATGCCCTTACCCGATGGAGGTCCAGGCTCCATTACCGAATAGATGTCCAAATTGCTTACGTTGTCTTCCAGGAACAGCGTGTCGGCCTCTTCCCAGAAGATTGTGCTCTCATAGTATGTTGGAAGTGCATTCGCGTATACGAGCGTATCTGCGAAACCTCTGATTTGATAGTCATCCAGCGTGACATTCGCAAATGTGTAGGTTCCATCATTACCGACAACAACCGTTTCCACCACATCAAACTTTGTGTCCGTCACCTTGAAAAGTGTCATGCTGCCGGCACTCGCGGGCGTCTGTTCATCGATGTAAAGTTTTCCGTCCACATTGGCGTGAGCCAACACTTTCATGGTAGCCGATTGCAATACAAGGCCAGGCAATGATGGATTTGTAACCTCTGCTACATATTCGCCCATCGTATTTCTGCCAATAGCCGCCAGGTTGTAAACAGGGGATGTAGCATCAGGCACATTTGATCCGTTGCGCTTCCATTGATAGACGCTACCTGCGCCACCTGCATTTGCTTCCAAGGTTACTGGACTTCCAACAGGAACTGATTCATCGCGGGCGGTTCCGAAGTTAGCCTGTGTGAGGTAGTTCAGCCCGAGCACTGCAGCGTTTGGTTCAAGCGATGCGAAGGTGAGACGGTTATCCGTCACGTTCAACGAGTTTATTTCAGGATTCTCGGTAAATACCGGGATCGTTGCGATCGCATTACCTGAAAGATTCACGCTCTGCAACGAAAGAATGTCAACCAGATGGTCCGGAACATCGCCTGTCAGATTGTTCGCTGGGAGGTTGACCTGCGTGATACTCCGTCCTGTGACTGTGATTCCATGCCACGAGTCAACGTTTGTCTGTAACCAATTGGTCTTTGTTGTCCATCCTTGCGGTGAGGGTAGCGTCCCCCCGGTAGCATTGTATAATGCAACCAACGCAAGGGAGTCTGTTACAAAGTCTCCCGGGAATCCTTGACCTAAACTGAACAAACCTTTTGTTCCGCGAGAGTAGCTTCTTACGGTTGCCCTGCCTGCATTAGTTGTGATCACACGTGCACCCATGCTGGCAAATTGCTGGCCCGACACCTCTCGCACCACGATTGGGTTTGCGACTACGGGTAACGTTGTGGGATAATTCACTTCAACGTATGCAGCGGTGTCCGTGTCGAGTTGTTCCGATACTTTCCAGGCATAAGGGAATCCGATGAGCGCCTCTACACCGGGTCCAGCGGTGTGGTCCGCAGGTGCTGCCTGTACCGCAGCCGTCAGTTTCTTAGCCGCTACTTTGTTCATCGTCAGCGGCAAGTAGTTTCCGTCAACTCCGAGAGGGAAGAGCAAGTTTCCAGCGCCTGTACGCGCCACCAGTCCTTCAACATATGAGTTTATTGACGCGATGACGAGTGCGTTTCCCGCAACGACAAGGGTATCTGTGGCATTAGCAAATTGAATAAGCCCATTTCTCAACATAAGGCTGTCCCTAACACCCACGGTTCCCATGAGCATCACATGGCCAGCGCCTTCTTTGGTTAGAAATCCCATCCGCGAACCTCCTGGAAGAAAATTCTTAGTGCTTGCGAATTGCAAAACGAAACCACCAGTGCTTGATGCGTCAAGCGTCCCGTTATTGGTAAACGACTCACTTGTTCGGATTGTGCCGTGGTTGATGATATTCGTGCCCGATGCATTAGTCCATTCACCATTGGTCGTCAGTAGCGCTGAGTTTGCAATGGCAATGCCGTTATTGGTGATGAATTGCCCGTAGCTATTACAGGCAATAAGTGTGACTATAAATAGAAGATACTTTCTCATGCACATCGATTAGAAACCCCTGAAAACTCCTGGTGCAAACTGAATGATTGTTCGTCCTTCTCCGGTAGGAATTGCTACATCCTGCACGGTAATTTCTACGCCAGAGTCATTGAACACCATGAACACTTCACCATCGGATGTTCCGAAGCCGAAAGTGAAAGACGGTCCGCCACCAGTAATACGATAAGCTGCAGCGCGGTTGGCGATGGTTCCTGACGAAACGCTTTCAACGGAAACACGAACGCCCCCGTTGAAAATTGTCAGTGCATTGCCGTTGCCAGTGTTCATTGCCCCGATGGATGATCCGCCCCCGGCATTTGTCATTGCAAACAGTGCAGATGCGGGATTACTGCCGTTGTTAATTTGAAAATTGCCGGCACTACCACTTGATCCGGATTTTAAGGCAAATACTGCATCACCAGTACTGGTATTGTTTGCGGAAATGCCTGGCCCAGTACCATTCGTCTGGGCGTGAAGTGCAGCCAACGTGTTGCTTGGATTGTTGATTTGGAAATTTGCAGCAGAGCCTGCACCATCCGTAGCTGCGGAGATCGCAGGATGTGTGCTGGCGCTATTTTCAATGTTAAAGAATCCAGCACTACCCGCTGTGCCCAATTGCCTGGCATGTATCGCTGTCCAGCCGGTCGTGGTTTCCCCGGAAATGGCAGCATTGCTTCCCAAGCTTCGGCCAAAAACTCCGTTGCCGCTACCTCCAGCTTCTCCCATGATTGCCGTCCAGCCTGTCGTGGTCGTGGCTTCAATTGCTGGGCCAGTTCCGTTCGTTGTTGCATAGAGCGCTGGATTACCGTTGCCCGAATTGATGCTTTCAACGTAAGCGCCATAGCCATCTACGCTATTGTTTTCCGCCCACATTGCGGCTTGCGGAGTTCCAGCTGTTCCCTGTCTCGTAAAGTAGGAAGCAGAACTTCCACCTGTGCTCAATCCACGAACTGCAATACCGTCATATTGTGTGCTGTTGGTTTGAACCCACAAGGCAGGAACAGTAGCGCTTGCGTTGTTAACCGTGAATCTTGCAGCGTGGCCAAGACCATTTGTTTGTGCAACGACTGCAGGAGACGGGTTCGATGCGTTCGTAAGGTTTACTGAAAGGGATGGGCCCATTCCGATCGTGTTAGAATACAATGCAGGGAATGTATTTGTTGCATTCTGAATCCAGAATGCGCCACCAACAGAGCCCGTTCCTCTTGCTTCTCCATAAACGCCAACCGGTGCGAGTGGGCCGCCTACATTACTTGACGTGGTGCCGTACACGGCAGTGCCTGTCAACGCATCAAAGTATCCGGCCCAACTCCCAGCATCTGTAGATTTCGTGATGCCACTGATGGCGTTACTCGTGCTGGCACTTGGCGGGATCAACGCGGTAATTGCGGAGAAGGCGGTTGTAGTTTCACCCAGAATTGCTGCGGAATTCACGGCAGTGGCACCTGGTGTACCGTTAGTACTTACATGAAGTGCCGCACTCTGGTTTGATGCATTGTTCACGCTGAAAGAGCCTGCCCGTCCAAGCCCATTGGTGGTTACGCCAAGGGCATCGTTGGTGTTTGCCGGGTTATTTACAACAAGGTCGGCAGCACCGTTGGTGACACTGTTCGTTCTTCCAAAGATTGCTGAAAAACCGTTGTTCGGGTTTAGATTTTCGAAATGAGCAACGCCCACGTTTTCTGCCGCGGAACCTGCGTACAAAAGTCTCAGCAGGTTGGCATTGTTCGGAGCACTCGCAACGGTATCGACATACGGGTACACGAGCTTAGGACCGCCAGCTACCTGCGCACTGCTTTTCCACTTAGCGCCATCCCATATAAAAATTGTTTGAAGGTTGGTGTCGTATACCATCAAGCCGTTGTCAGCTACACCCAGTACACTTGTGAAGCCTGTAGCGGTGCGCTGTGCCGTGGTGAGACGAGGTAAAATAAATCCTTGATTTCCGGTGGGGGATTCAACGTGAAGCGCGGCATTTGAATTCGGTGTGGTCACGCCAACGCCCAACGTTTTGTTTTGAGCCCAAAGCGAACCGCTCAAAAAGATAAAGCCAACTAATAGTACATGTCTTTTCATGTTCTTCCAGGTATTAGGTTAATGTTCAGAGAATATTTCTTGGTAATGATACGCAACGGCATGGCAATGCGACAATCATCAATTGTAGGTATTTGGTCAGATGAAGTGTATGATTTACACGGTTAGCGCGCGAAAGGTTCGGTGTTTGTCCGGATTGCGTGTATTGGCAGCGTTGTGAAGGGTAGCGGCTCCCATTATTTCCATATACGATAATGTAAGATTATCAGCCTGTTGGCAATACCTGATGTCTTACTATTTTCGAACGCTACTGATGGTACGGACGGCCAGCCGCAATCGATCCGCTGCGTATTTTTAGTCAGCATGAGGCTGTGACTGACGTACCCAATCTCAATTTGTGCCGTTAACTTCGCTTGCTGCGCGTTGTCGCTGCTTTTAAAACGTATAATTCACCTTTGCTTTAGCGCTTCCGAACGTGTAAACTTGGGACCTTAACCTCGCGGCATGCAACATTCTGACCTTAAGAAGCTGTTTAGCGTACCTGTCATCGTGGCGGCCCTCGGCTATTTTGTCGATATCTATGATCTGCTACTTTTTAGTATTGTAAGAAGGCCAAGTTTGATTTCGCTTGGCGTGCCGGAAGCTGACCTGTTCGCGCAGGGGGAAAAGTTGCTGCAAATACAGATGTTTGGTCTGCTCGTTGGCGGAATCATTTGGGGAATAATGGGTGACAAGCGCGGCAGGCTTTCGGTGCTCTTTGGCTCTATCCTCTTGTATTCGCTCGCGAATATCGCAAACGGTTTTGTTGCCACGGTGGAACAGTATTCCATCCTACGCTTTATTGCTGGGATCGGGCTTGCGGGAGAGTTGGGTGCTGGCGTTACACTGGTAGCCGAAACACTTCCGCCACACTTGCGCGGCTATGGAACTACCATTATCGCAACGGTTGGGCTAATGGGTGCGGTGCTGGCGAACTTCATTTCAAAAATCTTCGACTGGCAGATCGCCTATTTTATCGGAGGAGGCCTGGGCTTACTCTTACTGCTGGCGCGCGTGAGTGTTTTTGAATCCGGAATATTTTTGCACACGAAAGCAAAAGAAATATCTCGCGGAGATTTCTTTCAGCTTTTTGCAAATCGAGGTCGCTTTAAGAAATTTATGGGTTGTATTTTCATCGGCTTGCCTATTTGGTACGCCATTGGAATCCTCATTACGTTTTCGCCTGAGTTCGCGAAAGCACTATCGATCACGGGAGTTGTGTCGGCAGGCGATGCGGTCATGTTTAGCTACCTCGGCCTTGCTGCGGGCGACCTCTCAAGCGGATTTATGAGTCAGAAAATTGGCTCTCGTAAAAAGGTTGTCGTGCTCTTTATCCTGCTGACGCTATTGTTTATCCTTTTGTATCTTTTTTCACCCGTAAAGTCAACACAATTCTTTTACGTAACGTGTTTCACCTTAGGCTTTGGTATTGGATACTGGGCTTTGTTCGTCACCATTGCAGCAGAGCAATTTGGAACGAACCTGCGCTCAACCGTGGCCACCTCCGTTCCTAATTTTATTCGTGGTACGGTGATCCCACTCACACTGCTGTTTAAGTTTTTGAGGGATGCCATTACTGATCATTATGTGCCCCTGGTAGGGAAAACGGCAGCCAGTAATTATGGAATTATCTATGGAGCTTTAGCAGTCGGGCTATGTACTATTGTCATCGCTTTTATCGCTTTGCGGGCAATTGATGAAACTTACGGTCGCGATCTTAACTTTGAAGAGGCATAAATCGTGTGTTGGATCGAATTGGGGAAACCTGATTTTGTAAAAGTCGTTAAGGGATTTTGTATTTTTGTCGTAACCCCAATCCCCAGAAGGCTGAACCCCGTGAAGCAGTACCTTTTTCTTGTATTTTTGTGGCTTTTTTTGCCTCTGGCGGCATTTTCCCAAAATCTCGACCTCATCCAAAAACTAAGAGCCAGTCTTCCCGCCCAGGCTACAAAAGAGCGCTTCGATGCCCTGAATGACCTTGCCTGGGAATATCGGTTTGCCTACCCTGACAGTACCATTTACTACAGTGAAATGGCATTTAAGCTTGGGCACGAACTAAAACTGGCAAAAGGGTTGGCACGATCGGTCAACGTTCTCGGGATCGCTACGAACTACAAAGGCGAACGACTTAAAGCCTTTGAATACTATTCGAAAGCGCTGGAAATCGCGACTGGTCAGCTTGATTCTTTGCAGATCGCCCATGCCAATAACAACATCGGAAGGTTATTTTATGAGCAGGGTGTTCTCTCGCGATCATATGATTATTTTGTTACCGCAAGATCGATTTTTACGGCTATAAACGACTCTTCAGGGTTGGCCTATACCTATCAAAGCCTTGCAAATCTGTATAAGACTCAGCGGGACTACGAGAAAGCTGAGGAGAATTATTTAAAAGCGTATGAAATAAGACTCGCGTTAGGAAATCCGCGAGACATCATGTCTGCATTGGTTTATATCGCGCGTCATTACCAGGATACGAACGAAGACGAAAAGGCGATCGACTACCTCGAATCAGCGGACTCCACGGGCCATACTATCAATGACGAGATCAATCTGGCTGAAATCAAAACCTATCTGGCAGAGAGTTATCTGGCGAAGGGGCGGCTGAAAGAGGCGGAAGAAATTTCTGGAGAAGGTTTAGATGTTATCTTAAAGAAGAATAATGTTCGGATGATGCCTCAGGCCTATCAGATCATGGGATTGATCCTGCTCGAGAAGAAAGATTTTAAAGGGGCAAAAAACTACTTCGCACTCTCGTTCGATATCGCTGACCGTATAAAAGACCTGAATGCGAAAATGGAGGCGAGCTATAACCTCTGGAAAGTGTCTGAGCACCTTCACGACAAGAGCGGCAGCATCACCCATCAGAATCAATATCTCATTCTCAAGGATTCCATTAAGGACCTTGACCTGGCCCGCCAGGTTGAACGATTACAGTTTGAAATCGACATCCAGCATAAAGAAAAAGAAAATGCAGTGCTGAAAGCTGATCAGGAAAAGATCGCCTCTAAAGTTCAGCAACAAAAACTGCAGAATCTGATCCTCATCGTGATCATAGGGTTCGTGTCTATGCTCGGGCTTCTTCAATGGCTAAATGCAAAAAAACGAAGAGGAATTAATGAGAGGTTGATCCGGCAAAATGAAGAAATTCAGAGTCAGCGAGGTGAGATCGTCACCCAAAATGACAAGCTGTCAAAACGCAATCAGGAATTGTCTGACCTCAACCACGAGAAAGATACGTTGATGAGTATTGTCGCGCATGATTTGAAGTCGCCACTCAATCGCATTGAGGGATTGTTGTACCTGATGGAGATGGATAACAAATTGACCCCGGACCAACGAAACTATCTAGCGATGATTCGGGATGCTACAGGTTCGGGGCTTGATTTAATCACCGATTTGCTTGACGTGCACATGATCGAAGAGAGCGTTGAGCCGAATTATACAACATTTGATATCAGCCAGTTTTTGTTGGAGAAGACAGAAGCGTTTCAACAACGTGCGGCAAGCAAGAGCATTCATCTTAACATTAAGCGTGTCGAAAACGAAGATATTTTTACGGATCGGTCATATCTTGATCGAATTTTTGACAATCTGCTTTCGAACGCAATTAAGTTCTCGCCAAAAAATTCAATTGTTGATATTTCCGCAGATCGCACGCAGAATGAATTTTGGATTAGCGTGAAGGATCGTGGTCCGGGATTTTCAAATTATGATCAGGGCTTTCTGTTCCAGAAATTTAAGAAACTCAGTGCGCGTCCTACAGCGGGGGAAACGTCAAATGGGTTGGGGCTGGCGATTGTAAAAATTCTGGTGGATCGGCTAAAAGGAAAGATCGAGCTCAAAACAGAGCAGGGCAAAGGAAGCGAATTTATTGTGCGCGTCCCACAACAAAAGCAGTTTGCTGAAATTTCGAATTCGGTGCATTAAACCATTCGGCACATCCGATGTCTAAGCACCAAACATCGGAAATCATGAAAAATACGTTTCTATTAGTTTTCGCACTGCTGTTTTTCGCAGCCGGTACTTCATTTTCACAAAGCACACCAGTAGCGGATGAACGTCAGCAGGCACAACGCGCGCGCATTCGCGAGGGAGTTGGCTCGGGTGAACTAACGCGGGTCGAAACGCGCAAACTTCGTGCTGAGCAGCGACACATCAGGCGGTCGGAACGGAGAATGAAATCAGATGGCGTTGTCACGCAACGCGAGCGAGCACGCCTCCAGCGAAAGCAAAACAAAGCTAGTCGCGATATCAGGCGACAAAAACATGATGCTCAGGAGCGGGTGAACTGATGTTGACAGTAACAGGTAACGGGTTGCAAGCTTCAGGCGACACGTTCATCAAACACATCATAAGGCATCAACTCAGCGGTTCCGAGCATGTGACTTGAAACCTGCAACATGAAACCTGCAACGTGCACTTCCTTCTATCAGACTAGGCGTTTTAAGGTTAATCCACTAAATTGGTTTCCCTTAAACACCCTATATGAAAAAATACATCCTCTTTTCCCTGGTGGGACTGTTCATCACAACAGGTGCCCTCGCTCAGGTCAACGCATTGGTTAATCCGGCCAACGTTGATATTCCCTATAAGAAAGTTGTGCTCGATAACGGGCTCCGTCTGATTATCCACGAAGATCACAAGGCGCCTATCGTAGCAGTAAACGTGTGGTATCACGTGGGTTCAAAAAATGAAAAGACCGGTAAATCCGGCTTCGCTCACTTGTTCGAGCATCTTATGTTTAATGGTAGCGAACACTTCAACAATGACTATTTTAAAGCGCTCGAATCGATCGGGGCTACAGACCTTAACGGAACGACAAATGTTGATCGTACGAACTATTTTCAGAATGTGCCAGTCGCGGCACTTGATCAGGTGCTTTGGCTAGAGTCTGATCGAATGGGGCATTTGCTTGGTGTGATCGATCAGGCACGCCTGGATGAGCAACGCGGAGTCGTTCAGAATGAAAAGCGTCAGGGTGAAAATCAGCCTTATGGAAGGGAATGGGAGATGGCAACGAAGGCGTCATATCCTGCTGGCCATCCTTATTCATGGACTGTAATCGGTTCAATGGACGATCTCAATGCGGCTTCGCTTGACGATGTGAAAGATTGGTTTAAAACGTATTATGGCGCTGCCAATTCAGTACTCGTTGTTGCGGGTGATGTGAAGACCGAGGAAGTAATCGATAAGGTTAAAAAATACTTTGGAAATATTCCTGCGGGGCCATCGCTGGCAAAACCTGAAGTAAATATTGCGAAGAGAACACAAGATACGCGCCAGTCGTATGAAGACATGGTTACCGAAGCGCGCGTGAGCATGTATTGGAACACGCCACAGTGGGGAGCAAAAGAATCGATTTACCTGGATCTGGCAGGAATGATTCTGAGCAGTGGTAAGAGTTCGCGTCTCTTCAAAAAGCTTGTTTATGAAGATCAGATTGCAACGATCGTTAGTGCCTACAACTATGCACAAGAACTGAGTGGAAGATTTGCTGCACAGGTTCGTGTGAAGCCAGGAAATGATCCGGCAAAAGTGGAGGCAGCAACCATCGCTATCCTTGATGAGTTTATAAAGAACGGCCCGACTCAGGCTGAATTGGATCGCGTGCGGGCGGAGTATTTCGCCAATATTATTAAAGGCCTGGAGCGCATCGGTGGTTTTGGTGGTAAGTCTGACATCCTTGCCGAATATGAAGTGTATGGAGGAAGTCCCGATGCGTACAAGCAAGATTTAAAAATTCTCGCGGAAGCTACGGTAGCCGATGTTCACAAAGCCATTAAAGATTGGCTCACTTCAGGAAAACATACCATCGTCTGCACTCCGTTCCAAACGTACCAGATAACGGGAGTTGAAGCGGACCGCTCAAAAGTGCCCGCACTTGGAACACAGCCTGCTTCAACGTTTCCTGACCTGCAAACATCGACTTTGAAAAATGGATTAAAGGTTGTGCTTGCACAGCGGAAAAATACTCCTAACGTGACGATGAACCTTGTGCTTGATGCGGGATATGCAGCGGATCAATATGCCAAACCCGGGACAGCAAGCTTAAGTCTTAACCTGCTGGACGAAGGAACAAAAACATTAAATGCGCTGGAGATAAGCGATAAACTTCAAACGTTGGGTGGAAGTATTTCATCTTATTCTGATTTGGATGCTTCGTACGTTTACATGAGCACACTGAAGCTTACGCTTGAACCTTCACTCGATCTATATGCAGATGTTCTGTTGAATCCTGCGTTTTCAGAAAACGAATTCAAGCGTCTTCGCGATCAGCAACTAAACTCGATCAAGCGTGAAGGAACGCAGCCGTTTCAGATGGCAATGCGTGCCCTTCCCAAATACCTGTATGGAACGGGCCATGCCTATAGTAATCCGTTGACCGGTACCGGGTACGTTGAGACAGTAAACTCAATCACACGAGAGGATATTATCAAGTTCTACGACACCTGGTTCAAGCCGAACAACGGAACCCTGGTCGTTGTAGGTGATATCGAAATGAAAGACCTGGTCAATGGGTTAGAGAAACGTTTTGACAAGTGGAAGAAAGGCGAAGTTCCGAAAAAGAATTTAGCGGCAGCTGCGAAAGCAAAAACAAACACGGTGTATGTGATTGACAAACCCGAGTCGCAGCAGTCGGTCATCATGGTGGGTTATCTCGTTGATCCTTACGGCAAAGTTCCTGAGATCGCACGGGAGTCAATGATGAGTGTTTTTGGAGGTGACTTCACTTCCCGTTTAAATATGAACCTCCGCGAAGATAAGCATTGGTCGTATGGAGCGGGCAGTTTTGTGTGGGATGCCAAAGGACAGCGTCCTCTGTTGGCGTACGCTCCTGTGCAAACCGACAAGACGAAAGAATCCGTTCAGGAAATCATGAAGGAATTCAAAGCCTTTGTTGGTGATAAGCCAATGACTCAGGAGGAATTTGACAGAACGAAGAACAACACCGTGTTGCAGCTGCCGGGAAGATGGGAAACCAACGGAGCCGTAAGCGGCTCGATTGAAGAGATTGTAAAATACGGCCTTCCCGATGACTACTACAAGACGTACGACAAAAATGTTCGTGCATTAACACTTGACGAAGTGCGAAAAGTGAGCAAGCAAATTGTAAGTCCGGAAAAGCTGACCTGGTTTGTCGTGGGAGACAAAGAGAAGATCATGTCAGGGCTGAAAGAAGTTGGTTTTAGTGAAATCATTGCAATCGATCCTGACGGGAATCCGATCAAACCGATGGGTGATGTGAAACTGAAGACGAATAACTAATTGTGCTCAGGTGTGTAAGTGTTCAGGTGCTCATGTATGTAGCTTGTCAGAAGTGATCTCCAACAAGGGCTATTCGGACAGGCTGACATGAGCACATGAGCAGAGCACGTGAACACATTACTTTGAAACGCTCTCTCCGCGGGTCAACGCAGCTTGCAATGCCGCAAATCGTTCGTTCTGCAATCGCAGGATCTGGTCCAGAATTGTAGGCGCATACCCTCCGCTTCCTTTTGTGCGGTTATGCTCTTCACCATGGGCATAAGCGTTTTCTGCCAGTTTCTTATGAGGCATGCGGAAACTCTTTAATATGTTTCCAAGTTGCTGAAGCTGATACACTGACCGGAGAACATCTGCGGTAGGAGTGGTCTTCAATTCCTCAATCGCGATCGAAAGGAGTGAGGCTTTGCCTTTGAAATTCCAATAGATCTCACCGATAAATGACAAATTATAGAGTAGGTACCCTTCCTTAAATTTCGAGTATTCCGTATCTGTTGAATCACAACTCCACAACAGGTGATCGAAGACAAACATCGGCATCTCTACAGCTCCCGGGCCGATGTAGTCTTTGCCATAGTCGACCTTTATCGGATCGTAGTAAAAGCGCAGTTCGTTTGCAAAAACTGCAGGGGATACGTTGCGCTTTGCGTGAACGATTCCTTTTACCATGGCGCTTATCTTTTCCTGCACATCCTGGCAAAGAATGGCGAAAAGTGGATCAGCGATATTGACGTGATGAAGCTTCTCGAGATCAAGGATCGCACGGAATAAATCCGGCATCGCCATTTTCACGCTTTGAATCAAATGCTTTTCATCATCCAAACCGGTATATGTTCGGATACGCAAGTCTGTTGGATTCCAGGAGGTGTAGTGGAGTAACGTGTCGCGCGGGGGCAGATTTGTTTTCACCATCAGCACGAGTAGAACGTATTCCAGTTCTGGAACTACTTCGACCGGTTCAATTCCTTGCTTTTTCAGGATACCGATAAAAATGCCGAGGTCGCGCATGCACGCGATTGCTTCTTCGTAGGAAAAAGCCTCGAGTGCGTCAGGCAATGGAAGAAGATCGTACATCATCTGCACGATCTCCTTTGTCATTTTTTTCTGATTGAAGGAATGTAACAAATCGATTTTCTGATCGAAACGAATCGGATCGAGTGCTACAATCGTTTCGGTTCCTGCCAGCCAGCGGTTAAACTCGGAATCGAACGTACTTGAATTCACTTTAGTTATCAGTTTAAAAGCCAGTTAACGCAGGATTGCTCGGAGTCAAACATGTTGATCTTCAGATTTCCTACCTGACCTTCTTTGTTTACCTTGTTAACACTTGCAGCTGCGAATACATCTTGGGCAACAACGGCACCAACCTTGCGAAGGCCCATCTTTTCAACTTCAGGAAACCATTCCATAGCGAGGTAGTCCTGCACTTCTTTTGAAAGAACTTTCAACTGACGGTGATCACTCAGGTGATTTTTCAGTCCGTTTTCTTTGATGTACCCAGTCATGAAAGCACATCCTTTCTTCACTTCCTGAGCTTTAAGGAAGCCGATCCATTTCGCAACAATAACGTTATTTGCATTGTCCAGATAGATCTCAACGAAGGGTTCCTTCATCAAATTTACTTTTGTCATATACGTTAGTTAGGTTTTTGACAAATGTATTCTTTCAACGCGAGGTGCAGGCTTTGATTTTGTTTGTGAACATTACATTAGTAGCTGCAACAGGTTTTTACGCTAATATGCGTATACCGGAACCGTTAGATGGAATTTCTCAGTAGAAGTACGTATTGCGGAAAATGAATAATCAAAAAATGGACAAGTGAAAAATAAAAAATGACATCCTCACTTGGGTAAAGATGTCATTTAGGAAAATGTTATTACACGATCAGACCTTTCCGAGTGCCTGGTCCAGGTCCGCAATCAGATCTTCATGGTCTTCCACACCAATAGACAAGCGAATCAACGAATCCACCAGGCCCGCCTTTAATCGTTCTTCTTTCGGAATGCTGGCATGGGTCATCGATGCGGGATGATTGATCAGCGACTCAACGCCACCCAATGATTCTGCGAGTGAAAACAATTCTACGCTCGTCATAAGTTTGCTGGCTTTTTCCATGCTATCGTCTTTTAAAGTGAATGACAACATGCCCCCGAAGTCGCGCATCTGCGACTTTGCTACCTCGTGGTTGGGATGATCCGTAAATCCTGGCCAGTAGACCTTACCGATTTTTGGATGCTTCTTCAGGAATTCTGCAACTTTTCTTCCATTTAAGCAATGACGTTCCATGCGGAGATGGAGGGTCTTAATTCCGCGTAGAACAAGAAATGAATCCTGTGGCCCTGGAACTGCACCGCATGAGTTTTGAATAAACGCCAGCTCCTGGTAGAGTTTTTCGTCATTCAATACCAATGCACCCATGATCACATCCGAGTGGCCTCCCAGGTATTTTGTCACGGAGTGCATCACGATATCGGCTCCGAGGTCGAGAGGATTTTGGAGATAAGGGGATGCGAAGGTGTTGTCAACGGCAACGAGAATATTTTTCTTTTTCGCGATGGCAACGCAAGCCTTGATGTCAACAATATTCATCAGTGGATTAGTTGGCGTCTCGAGCCAGAACAATTTTGTCTTGTCGTTGACAAGCGGTTCAATGTTCGATGACTTCGTGAGGTCGATGAAATGGAATTTGATTCCGTATTTTTCAAAAACGCGCTTGAACATCCGGTATGAACCACCATACAGGTCGTTGCTGGTGATGACTTCATCGCCTGGATTCAATAATTTGATAACGGCATCAGTTGCGCCCATGCCAGAAGAGAAACAGATCGCAAACTTTCCATTTTCCAGCGCTGCTAGACTTTTCTGCAACGTATTTCGCGTTGGATTGGCTCCGCGGGCATAAGCGTAGCCCTTGTGTTTGGCGGGTGCTTCCTGTACGTATGTTGACGTCTGAAAAATTGGCGTCATGATCGCTCCCGTTGACGGGTCAGGCGCAACGCCTGCGTGAACTGCTTTTGTTCCGAATTTCATAGGCTATAATTATGTTGTGAAGTCATCAAACGCGCTCGTTTCATGACGGTTGTTAGTGATGGCAAATATAGGTTTTCCTGCCCTGGCAATGCCCGGGATGCTACTATGAATTTTTGTTCTTCCAGTAGCTTCGGATCGCCTCTTTCCAGTTTGACCCGTGTTGCAGGTAGAGGGCGGTATTGATAAGCATTTTATCTTCCGGTGAATATTCCTGCTGGCCTTCCATCACAGCAAGAATGATCGAACAAAACTCATCTTTAAAAGACTCGCCTTTTATCGCAGCCAGCTGCTTCAGGTCATTGATGATCGACTTTGAAGAAATAGTTTTTTGAGAAGAGTCGTCCTGCTTTTGCTCAATACTACTTTCAGACGTCTGTACCGGAGCGGCTTGGTCCACCTGATCACTGAGCCGTGACGGAGAGACTAACGTTGCAGCCTGCTGTTTCAGGAATTCGTCCAGGTCTTTCAGGGTGTTCTTCTTCTTACTCATGACAAGTACTTTAATATTTCCTGGGCGATTGGCGCGTAAGCTTGTTCGGCTTCAATGGTGCTGAAATTTACAAACAGGTTTTTCTGAGGGACAATGATCGGCAAGATGATTGCGTCAAGATTCTTCAGGCTTTCTCTTACAGTAAAAAGATTCGTGCCGCTGTGAATGCGGTTAGGAAGAATCAGGATTTTAAGCTGTGGATTTAATTCACGAGCGGGTGCTAAGTCTGTCACGGTTTGATAGGTGACCAGCAGGTCGTTCTGCGTAAGGCTCGTTGGTACTACCACTACATCGCTGACCAGGCACAGCTTCTTGATTCCTTCATCCGTTGTTTTGCCAGCGCTGTCCACAACCACGATATCCGTCTTCCTGCTGTTTTTCAGCTCGATGAGTTCCTGTGCAACGGCATCATCCTGGGAGCCGAGAATTCCGAACGCTTTGTCCTTCTCCTGCGACTTAAAGATCTCCATTTTGCGCAGTGTGTTAAGCGTGTAATTCGTGTCCGTTTCAACGAGCACGACACGCTTTCCGAGAGCACTTAGTGTAGTGGCAAGGTTGATTGCATTGGTAGTTTTACCGGTGCCGCCTTTCCTGCTAATAAAAGATATGACCTTCGCCATTTTCTAAAAGTAAAAAACCCTGACCGTTTTACAAAAACTTCAGGGTTCATTGAATGCGTTTTTCTCTGTTATATCGATCGGTTGATGTCGAATTTTTCGAGGTAGTCGGCCACTCTTCTCACAAGGCTTCCCCCGAGTGCACCGTCAACAACGCGGTGGTCGTACGAGTGTGACAAAAACATCTTATGGCGAATGGCAATCGCATCACCATACGGTGTCTCGATCACTGCAGGTTTTTTCTGAACTGCACCGAGGGCCATGATGGCCACCTGAGGTTGCATGATGATTGGCGTTCCCATCACGTTGCCAAAAGAGCCAACGTTCGATACGGTAAACGTTCCACCGGCAAGATCGTCTGGCTTGAGCTTGTTTTCACGTGCCCTTCTTGCAAGATCGTTTACAATTTTCGCAAGGCCAGTAATATTATATTGATCAGCGTTTTTGATGACTGGTACGATGAGGTTCCCAGACGGTAACGCTACCGCCATTCCGATGTTGATATCACGCTTCTTAATGATCTTATCACCGTCAACCTGCACGTTGATCATCGGGTAATCCTTGATTGCAAGTGCCACCGCTTCGATAAAGATCGGTGTAAAGGTAAGTGCATCACCTTCGCGCTTCTGGAATTCGTTCTTAACCTTATTCCTCCAGAAAACGATATTCGTTACGTCAGCTTCAACAAAAGATGTTACGTGTGGAGAAATTCGTTTGGAGTCCACCATGCGCTCGGCAATCATTTTGCGCATGCGATCCATCTCGATGATTTCGTCACCACCGCTGATCGAAACCGGCACGCGTTGTGGAGGCGCCTGTTGCGTTGCTCCCACGGAAACACGTTGCTGTACGGCCTGAACAGTGGCACCAAGTTTACGATGCTGAACGTAGTTCATGATATCCTTTTTGGTAACTCGTCCTTCAAGGCCTGATCCTGGAATAGTTTCTAACTCCGCGACAGCGATATTTTCTTCTTTGGCTATATTTTTAACGAGCGGTGAATAGAAGCGGCTTGATGATTTGAAATCAGTTGCATGCGAACCGTTGCTCGCGCTAAAACCGTTTGATCCGTTTGATACTTCTTTCACCGCAGCCGATGTTGAAGCAGGGGTTGGGACAATAGGTGCAACATTCGATTCGACCTCCGCATCCGAAGTAATAATGGCGATTGGTTTACCAACCTTAACGACCTCGCCCTCTTTTGCCAGGATTTCTTTCAGAACTCCAGCAACGGTGGAAGGAACTTCGGTGTCGACTTTGTCGGTAGCAACCTCCAGAACAGACTCATCTTGCTCGATCTTGTCACCGGGTTTTTTCAACCAGTGCAGGATCGTTGCTTCCATGATACTTTCGCCCATTTTAGGCATCACCAATTCGACTTGCGCCATGTTTCAAACGTTTTCAGAGGCCAAAGTTAAGCAGGATTTTTCAGGAAAAGACAAGGGTAGCTAAATTTCAATATAACGATTGGCGAAAGCCTGAGATGGCGAAATGTTCGATGGCATGTTTCGTGTAAAGGGACGAAAATTGCTTTGAAAGTCGAATTTGCCGAAATGAAGACTCATCCCCGAAATAAGCACCAATAACCAAACATCAAATTCCAAACGTCCAGCATAAGCGACTTCAGCACGCGAAAACTTCGAACTCGAAAACGAAGCACGATTTGAGCAACTACGGCCCGCTCCGTTTGAAATTTGATTATTGATTATTGGTTATTTGGTATTAGCTATTGGTTATTGGTGATTTCCTCTATTCATATTTTAGTACAGCAGCCGGATTCTGCGTAGACGTCCTCAGCACCTGCGCTAGCACGGTGGCGAGTGCGATCAATGTGGAGGCCACCATGGCAACAATGAAGATCCACCACGATATTTCAGTTCTGAAAGTATACGTTGACAGCATGTCGTTTGCGTAGTACCATGCCAATGGAATGGCAATTGCGTTGGCGATGAGTATCCAGATCGCAAAGTCTTTCAGCATCAGCAATGACAAACCTGTGGTAGTCGCGCCTAATGATTTGCGGATGCCCATTTCTTTCTTGCGTTGTTCGGCAATAAATGAAGCAAGTCCGTACAGACCGAGGCATGAAATCAGAATCGCCATCAACGAAAATGAACTGAACAGAGCTGTCATACGGTTGACTCTGCCGTGGTATAGTTCAATTTTGTCTTCCAGTAATTGAAAGTTTGGTGGATACTGTGGATACAGCTTTGAATATTTGGCGATGATGGCATTCTTAACCGTTTCCCGATCGCCTTGTACTTTCAAAAAGCCCCATTGCGTTACTGGATTGTAAAAGATCATCAGGGGACCTTCTTCCTTACGCATAGAGGTGAAGTTGAAGTTTTTTACCACACCGATTATTTCAAAACGCCAGCCACCTCGTGATATTGATTTCCCAATGGGATCCTTTAGGTTGGCGATGTCGGTCAGGCGCTCATTAACGACTACTTTCGTGATCCTGTTGGCAGTATCGAGCACCACTTCACCAGGCTGATAAAATCGGCCGGCAACCATCGCCATTCCAAATACTCTTGGATATGCGTCATGAGCACTGGTCATGCTGATCAGAACGTCAGTGTTAGGATCTTTGCCCTCCCACGAAAAGCCACCGCCATTCGAACCTATCTCGGTTGGAATATGCTGAGCGGAAGTAACGCTCAATACGTTCGGGACCTGTTCCATTTCTTTGGCGAAACTCTCAAACTGAGTACTCGTCTCATCTTCAAGCTTGAAATAGAAAATATTTTCCTTCGCAAATCCCACGGGAAGCCGGAGCAAATGATTGAATTGTTTATTCAGAATGATGGTCGTGATGATCAATGCAATGGATATCGTGAATTGAATGACGACAAGCACGCTTTTAAAAGAGCCGCCTTTCAGGGAGCCAGAATTTTTCAGCACGGTCGCAGGATTGAATTTCGCGAGGTAGAATGCAGGGTAAGCACCCGCTGCAAGCCCTGCAAACACCGCTATTCCAACCAGTGTAAGGATCATCAACGGGTTCGAATATTCGATGGAAAGCTCTTTTTGAATGGTTGTGTTAAACCAGGGGAGAATGAGTTCAACCGTAAGCACGGCAAAATTCAAGGCGATAAGTGCGAATAAAATCGACTCTCCGAGAAATTGCGCCACGACTTGACTTTTTCCTGCACCGATGCTTTTCCGAATTCCAATTTCTTTGGCGCGCTGTACGGAACGAGCAGTAACGATATTCACATAGTTCATCCCCGCGAGTGCAAGAATAACAAAGCCTATCCCTGCAAAGATGTAAACATAGATCACCGGGCATTCCTTGTGACGAAAATTATGAAGGTAAAGATCTTTGTAAGCGTGAAGAAAAAGTTCGTCCGGCTTGTCAATATTCTGCTGTTTACCCTGACGTGGTTTCAGTTTCTCTTCAAAGGCTGCAACGTTTGTTCCTTCGCGTAAGAGGACAAAAAGGTTGT
The DNA here is from genome assembly GCA_036402115.1 of Chryseosolibacter sp. GTDB lineage: Bacteria > Bacteroidota > Bacteroidia > Cytophagales > Cyclobacteriaceae > Chryseosolibacter. Next base: position 7,353 of record DASWTM010000377.1, on the reverse strand, counting down.
ATGCATTGGTGCCCCACGAGGTGAGATCACGACCGAGATCTTTGTAGAACTCAGCAGGAAGGACAACATCTGCGCGCATCGATGAAGTAATCGGCAGCGTCTCGTATACTGCAGTCACCGTAAAATCAAACTTGCCGTTTACCTGGAGCGATCTTCCCAGTGCAGGTTCGTTTCCAAAGTATTTTTGAGCGGTGCGTTTAGAGATTGCGACCGAGGAAATTGAGGGGAGCGCAGTCGCAGCATTTCCTTCAATAAACTTAAACGTAAAGATTTCGAACAGGTCTTTGTCTGCCATGGTCACAACTTCCTCAAACACTTTGTCATTGTTGCGGAACATCATGCGGTTCCATTCATCAAATCGGGTTGCTTTTTCAACTTCGGGAAACTCGGCTACGATCGCATCTCGCAGTGGATAGGGCGTTGGTGTGAAGTGGTAGACATTGTTGTCCAGGAATGAATCACGAACAACCTGGTGAATCCGGTCAAGCTTTTCGTGATGCTTATTAAAGCTCAACTCGTAGCGCACATAAAGCATTACCAGGATGAATCCAATAAGTCCGGTAGTGAGACCAAATATGTTAATAAAAGCAAATGCCTTTTGTCGCGTAATCAGGCGAAATGCAATTTTAAGGTAGTTAGTGAGCATAGGATCAAAAATTTCTGGCACCTGTGCCAACCGGGTGCCAGCCTTAAAAATTCTTATTTGTGCTTTAAAAATCAGCTTTTGATCGGAAGTAGAAGTGTAAACTGTCTAATTTTTTTACACCACCTGTAAAAACGTTTGACACCTGCTATTCTTTTTTGGTAACTAAAGGAAATGTGAAGGGTGTGCTATTACTTTGGTGATGTGAAAAACGCCAGTATCCTTATAATCGATGATGATCGTGACGTGCTCGATGCGCTTGCCGTGCTGGTTGAGGATGATTTTGCGCGGGTGGTAAAGGAGAGGAGTCCAAATCGGATTGAGACATTGCTTTCCGAACACTTCGACATTGTTTTATTGGACATGAACTTCTCAGCGGGAATCAACACCGGCAATGAGGGGCTTTTCTGGCTGTCGAAGATCAAGCATTGGCATCCCACAGCTGATGTGATTATGATGACCGCTTACGGCAATATCAACCTTGCTGTTGAGGCCATCAAGCGCGGAGCAAAAGACTTCGTGCTTAAACCGTGGGATAATCAAAAGCTACTTGCCACGCTCAAGTCGGCAGTGGCTGAAAAGGCACATCGAAAACCAGAAAAGCCACAGGCGAAAGATGATGCGTTCATTCCGGGTCGGTCACCGGTTATGATGAAGCTTCAGGAGCAATTGCAGCGTGTTGCGGTGACCGATGCCAGTGTGTTGTTACTAGGCGAGAATGGCACTGGAAAAGAGATGTTCGCACTGCAAATTCATCAACTTTCGAAAAGGGCTAATCAGGCATTTACAACAGTTGACCTTTCAGCCATCCCAGCCACGCTTTTTGAAAGTGAACTGTTTGGTCATAAGAAGGGCGCATTTACAGATGCTCGTGCAGACCGCGAGGGAAAATTCCAGGCTGCAGATCGTGGCACACTATTTCTTGATGAGATCGGAAATCTTCCGCTTACTCAACAAGTGAAACTTCTCACCGTGTTGCAGCAACGGTCGATCACTCCAGTTGGAAGCGCGGAATCAATCCCGATCGATGTAAGAATCATTTCCGCCACAAATGCTAACATAGTCGAGTGTGTGGCGAGGGGCGAGTTTCGTCAGGATTTGTTGTATCGGATCAATACAATCACCATTATCATTCCGCCTTTGCGAGAACGTCCCGAAGATATCGGTATCCTGGCGGACGCTTTCCTAAAAAGCTTTAAAGTCAAATACGAAAAACCAGCCCTCGAGTTCTCAGCGAGGGCGAAGAATTCAATGATTGAGTATTCGTGGCCCGGTAATGTTCGGGAGTTGAAGCATACGGTTGAAAAGGCCGTTATCCTCTGTGATCATGATACAATAGATGCAGATGACCTTGCACTTTCTATTTCCGGAAAACCTATTCCATCGAACAGCGAAAAAACGCTGGAGGATATTGAAAAAGATGCAATGGTCAATGCGTTGAATTCGCATGGAGGAAATATTGTGCATGCAGCCCGCGCGCTGGGCATCACACGGCAAACGTTGTATAATAAAATGAAGAAGTATGGTATTTAAAAATTACCAGGTTCAGATTCTTCTTCGCCTTATTCTCATCGTGGCAAACTGTCTTGCAGTGTTGTATGTCTGGCAGATTGGCCAATACTGGATCCTCTTTTTTAACCTGGTGGGTTTGTTGTTCCTTCAAACGTATTTGTTATTCCGCTACCTGACGCGCTGGCAACAGGACGTACGTATATTTTCAAACTCTGTGAGGCACGGTGACTATAACGTCAGCTACCCCATGGTAGATCGACAGGATCCTTATTTTGAGCTGTATCAGATGCTGAATTCGATTTCATCGTATGTCCGAAGCCTTCAATCACAATTCGTTCAGCAGAATCAGTACTTTAAATATATAGTTGAGAATGCGCAGGTCGGTTTGATGGCCTATGATGATAAGGGAAAGATCTTGCTCTCTAATGACGAGGTGCTTAAACTCATGGGTTACCCACACCTGAAAAATATAAATCACATAGGTAATTCTCATCCGGAATTTGCCGAGCAGCTTAAGCATCTTGCGCTTGGTCAGCCCAAACTCATTCGTCATGAATCGCTTAAATTATCGGCAAGGCTTTCGAAGATAGTGATCAATCAAAAAGAAATATTCTTGCTTTCCTTGATCAACATAAATCCCGAGCTGGCAGAAAACGAGTTGCAGTCGTGGCAAGATCTGATCAGCGTGCTTACCCACGAAATCATGAATAGCATAACACCCATTCATTCCCTTACCGGAAGCATGAGCAAGTACCTGGATCGCATCGAAAGCAATGAAGAAGTTGTATCAAAAGCGAAGCATAACCTTGACGTGATGGCGAGGCGATCGCAATCGCTGATGAACTTTGTCGATCGGTACCGAACGATCAGTACGGTGCCACTACCCAGACTCGAGCGTGTTGATGTGGGGAGGTTGATAAGTGACGTGCTGTCCCTGATGCAGACGGAGTTTATTGGTGTCAATGTCGCATTCGAGTACAAGTCAACGCGCGTTCAGGCAGATCCTTCGCTCATTGAACAAGTTGTCATAAATGTTTTTAAAAACGCTATTCATGCGGTGGCGAGCGTTGAAGAAAAGCAATTAGCGATTGAGCTGGGAGCCGATGAAAAAGTAGCAACCATCAGCATCCAAGACAACGGTATTGGAATCCCTGCTCATGTGCTGGATAAAGTGTTCATCCCTTTTTTTACAACGCGCGAACACGGCTCTGGTATTGGTCTTACGTTGTCGCGACAAATCATGCATCGTCACGGTGGCACGATTGACATCAGTTCAAAACAGGGTAGGGGTACCACGGTTGTGTTGCTGCTTCCAATTGCACCTGGCTAAATGCACCGTTTTAAATCGGAAGGCCAGTCGCTTGATTGGGTACATGTTTTTTCTGATCAACTGCTATTCTACAAATGGTATTTACAAAATGAGATCGAAAAAACAATTTTCCAACTTATTGCTGGCTGGTTCTGTTATATTCTTTGCAGCCGCTTGTGAAAAAGCCCCGAAAGGCGATGATGCAAAGATCACCGAGAAGGAGGAGGCTGTTGTGCCGACTGGTCAGACCTTCATGATTGACACCGCAAGGTCATATGTCAGGTTCACCGGTAATGGCGTTGGGAAAAATCATCCCGGCACCTTCAAGCTTAACTATGGTGGTGTAGCAGTTAAAAACGATTCTCTGTCGGGTGGCACTGTTGTCATCAACGTTAACTCCATGAAAATGGAGCAAAAGGGAAAAGATATTGAAGGAAAGTTGCGTCCTCATCTCTTGAGTGGTGATTTTTTTGATGCGTCAAAGTTTGGAACAGCAACATTTGAAATTACGAACGTCCTTCCCTGGGAGCCAAAGGATGGCGAAAAGTCGTTGATCGAAGGTGCGAACTTCAGCGTAAGCGGAAATCTGACAATAAAGGATGTGACTAAGAATATCACATTCCCCGCACGTATTGATCTTGACGGCAATACATTAAAAGCTAAAGCTAATTTTGATATCGATCGCAGGCAATGGCAGATGAATTATGGCAATGATAAGACGCTGGGCGACAAATTTATTTCGGAGACTGTAAATATTGAATTGTACGTAGAAGCAATGGGCGAAAACAACTCGTTATAATTTAGTTTCCTTACGGATAAAAGCCATCATGCGTATTATTAGCATGGTGGCTTTTTTAGTGGCAGCTGAAGCAGCTTTTGGATAATTTGTATCTTTGGCAAAACCCTGACTAGTCCGATGAAATTGCCTGCGTGTTTGAAGTTTTTTTTCTTTCTCTTTCCTGTCGTGCTTTCCTCCTGCTCTTCAACATACAAACCAGTGGTGCTTGAGCGGTTTTCTTATGACGATGATCAGATCAGCAATGGTGTTCAGGTAAGCTATGCCCATAACCTCCAGTACATCTCAAGGAACCGGTGGTATACGAAAAAGGAAAAGAAGTTCGGGATGATTGCTGTAGCCGTGCGGGTAGAAAACAAGACGGGTGAGACAATACAACTTTATCCGGAAAACTTTAGAGTACTCGGGCCCAACGGAGTCGCCAGACGTTTGTATACACCTGTGGAGTATGGGGAAAAAGTAAGGCAGGGCACAGGTAGGCACTTGCTACACGCATTATACGGCCCATGGATTTTTACATGGGAAACAGACACCTATGGAAACATAGACACCAATGTGATTTTTCTGCCGGTGGGTGCGGTCATTGGAATCGGAAATGCGCTTCGGGCAAGCAAGGCTAACCGTATCAATGTCGAAAATCTCGATCGAAGTGCCATATGGAATAGAACTGTAGAGCCCGGTGAAGTCGCGTATGGCACGTTGCTGATTGCCGGTGTTCATGGCGATGAATTAAGCTTCTTCTACGAGCCCTGAGGTGTACAACAGTGAACACCGAGATGTGCATTTCTGTATAGTCCGCGGAGTATCGATGCGGTTTTCATACGCGTTATAAAGGTTTGAATTTTGGCCGCTCCTTTGCAACTGCTGTTTTGTAAATCACATTTATGCGTACGTTTCTTGCGGTCGTTCTTTGGTGCCTCCTATTCGTTCTTTGCTGGCCCATCGCGATTTTCATCCTCATCTTCTTTCCAATCATCTGGCTGATCCTGCTGCCGTTCAGGCTGGTAGGCCTAACAGTGACAGCGGTGTTCAAACTAGTGGGCGCTATTCTCATGCTTCCCTTTAGGCTAGTGAAGGCGATTTAAAAATTCATTCAACGTTTGTCAAACTAAACGCGCGTGTCTGTCGTTTGGAAACATGCGCACTTTATTTTCGTTTTTGGCCCTCGTTATCCTTTTCGGATGTAAGGGCATAAATCCTCTTAAAAGAACAGCGATATCGGAGGCACCTTCGTTGCGCTACCTCCACGCACTGGAAGCGGCTGAACTCGACAAGACAGCGCTTGGTGCGTTGTGGATGAAAGCCAGTGAACGTGCATTACATGATTCGATCAGTGTAACACTTCCCTATAGCGAGTCCGGCTATTTTCGTGGAAGCGAACCTGATGCAAGATCGTATTCATTCATAGCACAAGAAGGTCAGGTTCTCACGGTGAACGGATCGGTCTTGCCGAAAGCGTCTCCGAAAGTTTTTACAGATCTCTTTGTGTGGCGCAACAAGACATGGACAACCCTCGCACATGGCGACTCTGCGCTTAATCTTACTTATGAATTCACGAGCCGCGACACGTGCCTGCTTCGGATCCAACCGGAGCTTCTTGTTGATGCTTATTATACAATTGGTGTCTCGCTTACACCTGTTCTCATTAATCCAGTCGCGGGTGCCGGCAATAAGAGTATTGGAAGTTTCTATGGAGCCTCCCGAGATGGGGGAAAGCGCAAGCACGAAGGTGTAGATATTTTTGCCAGGAAGGGCACACTTGTGATTGCGCCTACCGATGGCGTTGTAACACGGGTGGGTACAAGTAAGCTTGGTGGAAAGGTTGTCTGGCTGCAGGACTTCAAGCGAGGTCACTCGTTTTACTTTGCACATCTTGACTCCCAGGCAGTGAAAAAAGGAATGAAGCTAAAGCAAGGTGAGATGGTAGGAACGGTTGGCAATACCGGCAACGCGCGATTCACGCCACCACACCTTCACTTCGGTGTGTATCAAAGCGGAGCCAAAGATCCATTGAGTTACATACAGACTTTGGATCGCGTTGCTGAAGCTTTACCATGGGATACTACGTTTCATCCACTGGCCTACCGAGTAGTAGCGAAGAGCGTTAACTTGAGAAATGGCCCCGGTGAAAAGCACGAATTGACAGATAAGTTGATGCAGAACACATTTGTACGCGTGATTGCTGAAAGTAGTAATTGGTATCGTATCGCGCTTCCCGATCACCGGCAAGGCTTCGTTTATAAATCGTTGGTCGGTCCGATCACCAGGGGTAAAAAGCGCAAGCTCAAGAAACCAGTGACCTTGCTTGCATCAACGTCAGGTGAATCTGCACCGATCACCGAAGTACGTCATCCATCGGTGGAGGTGCTCGCTACATTTCAGAATTATTTGTACGTGCAGACAAAAGATGGTCAGCTTGGCTGGATGCTTCCGTGATTATCATAATTGAATATGGCACAAATATTTAATATCAGTCACCGGATGTAATGTATCTCAGAGAGTGTAACACTACGGCATCATCTGAGACAACCTTATAAACCGTTTTCCAACTACAACTAACGAGCGCAAGCTGCTTTCCGTAAGAGCAGCTTGCGTTTTTTTTGGGCACTCCTTGATAACATCATGTCTTAAGTAATTCGTAACTTGGTCGAGGTAGTCAGTCAATCGAGCCTATGAAGAAGTCAGCGTCCGTGAAGGTATCGGAACCAGGTGTTGCCAGCGTACGCGTTATTGTCGGAGTGCTTTTGGTGATCCATGGAGCACAGGTTTTTCAAACAGACGACATGCGCGAATACGGTCCCTGGATGGCAGACTTGGGTGTTCCTTTTCCGTTAGTGCTTCCCTATATTGGAAAGATTATAGAGTTTCTTGGCGGTGTTGCGTTCATCACCGGATTATTTCTGAAACCCGCCTGTATCTTACTAATGCTGACGTTTCTTTTCATCGTTGTGGTGATGGGAGGTGGAAAAATCCTGACGGATGCTCAGCATTCGTTTATGTTCTTTCTTTTTTCGGTATTGTTCTATTTCGCTGGCGACAGTGGGTACAGCCTTCGAAGGTTGTTGCTTTGAAGGTATTATATTTTACGGTTAT
>DASWTM010000376.1:0-6716 GCA_036402115.1 Chryseosolibacter sp. | reverse complement strand
TTAAGAACCTACACGCAGGAAGACCAGCAGAAAGTTGACGCTATCCGAAAATGGATTGAAGAAAATACATCAGCGGAGAAAGCAGCAGAAGTCAACAGATTTCTTCGAACACTCGAGCCCAAATACCATCCGCATGATTTCGATGATTTTGTGAACGCTGAATTAATCGATACCAAGATGCTTGGCGTGAGGGCGGGTGGAAGAGCGCGGCTGAAGAACATCAATCTTGAAAACAAGAAGTATCTTCTGATCAATTACGCATGTTGGAATGAGGGAGGAACGTTACAGGTCAGAACTGATAGGCCTGACGGAAAGGTGATCGGATCCATACCCTTAAAAACAACGAAGGGATACAAGGCTATCTCCATCGATCTGGCACCAACTACAGGAAAGCATGATCTCTATTTTCTGCTCGACAACAAGTCGCTGCGAGGAACAAATCAACCCGTAAGCAGCATCGAGTGGTTTGCATTCCGCGAGGCATTACCAACACCTTCGCTTGATAAAAGTTTTCTTGAACTAGTGAACTCAAAAGTCGAGAACACGCCAATCATGATTGAAAACAACGAGGAGCAAAAGCGGAAGACAACGGTGTTTGAGCGAGGTAACTGGCTGGTGAAAGGAGCGGAGGTAGATCCCGGAACACCGGCTATTTTAAATCACTTTCCAGAAAATCAACCGCTTAATCGCTTAGGTTTCGCCCGATGGCTGACGAGTAAAGACAACCCCCTGACTGCACGCACGATCGTCAATCGCGTGTGGGAGCAGATTTTTGGAAATGGGATCGTGATAACGCTGGAAGATTTCGGCTCACAGGGCGAAGCACCATCCCATCCGGAACTCCTCGACTGGCTTTCGATTCAAATGATGGAGGAGTACAACTGGTCGATTAAGGAACTGGTGAAAAAGATTGTCATGTCGTCTACGTATCGCCAGGATTCGCATGTATCTCCGGAACAGCTGGAGAAAGATCCGTTCAACCGTTTGCTGGGGCGTGGCGCGCGGGTAAGACTTTCAGCAGAACAAGTGCGCGATCAGGCGCTGCAGGTCAGCGGACTTCTCAGTGACAAGATGTACGGGCCGGGTGTGATGCCTTATCAGCCTTCGGGAATCTGGAACTCGGTGTGGAGCGGAGCATACTGGAAGAAGAGTGCGGGTGAAGATCAGTATCGCAGAAGCATTTACACCTTTCATAAACGGACAAGCCCATATCCATCCATGATGCTGTTCGATGGATCCAGCCGTGAGGTTTGCCTCAGTCGTAGGATCAGAACCAATACACCGCTGCAGGCACTCGTCACGTTGAACGACTCTGTATTTGTAGAAGCATCAGCTCAGCTTGCAAAAAAAATCAGCAAGCGTGAAAATGCAAAGGAGCAGATTCGGGATGGGTATCGGACGATCCTGTTTAAAGATATCAGCGAAGACAAGCTGGCCGTTTTGCATGATTTTTATGAGGAAGCCTTAGCAACCTATCGCAAAAATCCAACAGCTGTTGCTCAGCTTACGAAAGACAGCGCTGCAACACCACATTACGCGGCCATGATTGTTGTGGCCAATGCTATGTTGAATCTCGATGAAGTAATTATGAAAGAATAACATGAGCGCTGAAGAACTAAAAAATATTTCACGGAGACATTTCCTTTGGGAAAGTGCTGCGGGTATCGGATCCGTTGCGCTGGCCTCTTTATTAGGAGGCTGTAGCAAACCAAATGCTGCGGCATCGCTCATTACTGACCCGATGGCTCCGCGGGTATCGCACTTTCCCGGAAAAGCCAAATCCGTAATATTTCTGCACATGGCTGGAGCTCCTTCACAACTTGAGCTTTTTGATTTTAAGCCGGAATTGAAAAAGCTGCACAACCAGGCATGTCCACCTTCGCTGCTCGAGGGAAAACGCTTCGCTTTCATCCGTGGTACACCAAAAATGCTCGGACCCCAAGCCGATTTTCTTCAACGCGGTGATGCGGGATCGTGGGTGTCGAACCACCTTCCGCATTTTGCTACCATTGCCGATGAAGTCTCTTTTTTGAAAGGCGTTTATACTGACCAATTCAACCATGCACCTGCGCAGCTGTTTGTGCAGACCGGCTCGCCCCGGCTCGGAAGGCCCTCGATCGGCTCCTGGGTGACGTATGGACTCGGCACTGAAAACAATAATCTTCCTGGCTTCGTTGTGCTTACATCCGGTGGAAAAACTCCGGATGCCGGAAAGAGCGTTTGGGGAAGTGGCTTTCTTCCTTCGATCTATCAGGGTGTGCAGTGCAGGTCGGAAGGAGATCCGGTACTGTTCCTAAGTGATCCTCCGGGCATACATCGCGATCTTAAATCCAGGTCGATTCAGGCGATCAATGATGTAAACAAACTTCATCACAAAGAATTCCACGATCCCGAAACGCTAACACGCATCGCCCAATACGAGATGGTGTTCCGGATGCAGATCTCTGTCCCGGAAGTGATGGACATTAACAAAGAGCCAGATTACATTCACCAGCTCTACGGCACAACTCCAGGAAAAGCTTCCTTTGCTAACAATTGTCTCCTTGCGAGAAAACTGGTCGAACAAGGTGTGCGTTTCGTGCAGCTGTTTGATTGGGGATGGGATAGTCATGGTACGGACGAAAACCTCGCGATCGATATAGGCTTCCGAAATAAATGCCTGGAGATTGATCGTTCAATGACCGCACTCATCCTTGACTTAAAACAGCGCGGACTACTGGAAGAGACACTCGTGGTGTGGGGCGGAGAGTTCGGACGAACACCGATGCAGGAGAATCGCGAGAATGTAACGAATCCTTATCTCGGCCGTGACCATCACGTTGAAGCCTTCACCATGTGGATGGCAGGGGGTGGAATTAAAAAAGGAGTTTCGTATGGAGAGACAGATGAAATCGGCTATTATCCAATACAGGGAAAAGTTTCCGTTCACGATGTCCAGGCAACGCTACTGAACCAGTTGGGACTTAATCACGAACAGCTGACCTATCAGTTCCAGGGAAGACCATTCCGCCTTACCGATGTCTCAGGAAAAGTAATTCAGGAAATTGTAGCTTAGCAGCAGCTGATTCGTACATGGAACAACTTCTAAGCGCATTCGGACGATTTCACCCGCTCATCGTTCACCTTCCAATTGGTTCACTCGTCCTTGCCTTTATTTTCGAAGCGTTGAGTCTCAGAAGATCGTATCGAAGGCTTGGCATTGCAGTGCAACCCGCGCTTTTGTTTGGTGCATTCGTTTCATTGCTCGCTGGCGCAACTGGGCTCGCGCTTTCAGAGGAAGGCGGATATGAAGACACGACCCTCGCTTACCATAAGTATCTTGGGATTGTCACGATGCTTTTATCTTTCGGATTGTATTTCCTAAGGCGCCATCGCACAATCCTCAAGTATGAGCAACGTGTGAGAAGGCCCGTTCGCTTTTTTCTCTTTATTCCACTTTTGATTGTTCTTTCGCTCGCGGGGCATTTCGGTGGTTCGCTCACACATGGCGATGATTATTTAACCAATGCATTTGAATTCACAGGTGAAGTGAAAGTCGATCCTATCTCAAAAGTTCAGTTTATGACGCAGCCGGATGAAGCCGTCCTTTATGCGGATGTGATCCAACCGATTCTCGAGTCGAAATGTTATCCCTGCCATAGTTCAGCAAAACAAAAAGGTGACTTAAGACTCGATGATGCACAGTGGATTTTGAAAGGCGGGAAAGATGGAAAAGTGCTGCTTCCAGGAATGGCAGACTCAAGTTCGCTGTTCGCGCGGATGATGCTTCCCCATGAACATGAAGACCACATGCCACCCAATGAAAAGCCACAACCAAGTTCAGCCGAACTCGACCTGATCCGTCTGTGGATCAATGAAGGTGCAACGTTCGATGAAAAAGTAAAACAGCTCGAGGATCCAAAGAAGGCGATTGAACTTGTCAACCTCCTTTCGGATGGCATAAGAAAGGATAGTTGGTTGCCGGCAGTCGATGTGTCACCCGCGAGCGAAGGTGCGCTTAAAAGATTAAGCGAATCAGGAATCATCGCACTGCCCATGGGAGCAAACTCAAATTTTCTTTACGTGAATTTTTCAAATAGGAGAACGGTAACAAACGAGTCGCTGAAGGCGCTGGCCTCCCTTCAGGATCAGGTTGTTTCCCTGCGATTCAGTTACTGTAGCTTTGATAACAGCGACCTGAGTTTTTTGAACGACTTTAAAAATCTCGTGTCGCTGTATCTCGATCACACCAACGTAAAGGATAGCAGTTTTCAAGCGCTGGAAGTCATTCCGAACCTTAAGTATCTAAATGTTGTGTTTACCACGGTAGGAGAGAAATCCATTGACCCAAAAAAGTTTCCTGCCCTTGAGCAGGTTTTTGCTTTTGAGACAAATATTACCGGTGAAACGGTTGCTAGGCTGCGGCAAAGCCTTCCATCATTACAGGTGGACACCGGTGGAGTGATACTGCCAAGAATCACCAGCGACACCGTTGTATACCGGAAAAAGAACTAACGTCACCAAAGCATACACTTCAAACGTCAGCCTCGCATTAACTCATTCGTCTCACTAATCAACGAGTGCATCAAGTCAGAAGCCTTCCTGTGCTTTAAGACAGGTGCGATCTGTCCACCCCAAAACAAAATGAGGTCATGCTTCTGCTGTTCAAGCGCGGCTTGCCGCAGTGGCGCCATCAACCTCGTCTGAAGAGGAAAAGGCAACACGCTATCTTCCTTGCCAATCAAGTCTTTTGCAATCTTTGTCGCGATGCCTCGACCGAGACGTCCTGTAAACGCTCTCGACAGCAGGGTTGACTTCGCATCGTTGGAGAACAACGCAGCCTTGTGCACGGGAAGCGCTCCTGACTCATCGCAGGCCAGAAACGCTGTGCCCACCTGTACTGCTTCAGCACCAAGGGTGAGTGCTGCTGCAACGCCACGCCCATTCGCAATTCCTCCCGCAGCGATAACGGGAGTTTTCACTTTCTCACGAATAATCTGAACCAGGGCAAAGGTACCGGTTATTGACTCCTCGGCACTGGCGAGAAAAGAGGGGCGATGACCACCGGCCTCAAAGCCTGAAGCAATGATCATATCCACACCAGCGTTTTCCAACGCGAGCGCCTCGTCAAGTGTTGTCGCTGCGCCAATAAGCGAAATCGACCTCTTGCGAAGTTGCTCGAGGATTTCTTGGTCCGGAATCCCAAACATGAAACTGAACACCGCGGGTTTAATATCAAGGATCACTTGTATCTGATCTTTGAACCTCGATTTAAACGCAGGCGGCTTTGGTGGGAAAGCAATATCGGCTTCATCAAAATATCGTTTAAAGTGAGCTTTCGCTTTTTCATATGATTCGTCACTTAGCAGCGTCTCTGGCGCATCGGTATCCGATACCCACAGATTAAGATTGTAAGGCTTCGCTGTCAATGAAGTTATTTGCTTGTGAACGGTATAGATCTCGTCAGGAGTCATGGTGTAGGCGCCATATCCGCCAAGACCACCCAGGTTCGACACCGTGGCAACGAGTTCAGCGGAAGACAGCCCTCCACCGAACGGTCCTTGCAAAATCGGAAATTGAATTCCAATTTTTTCAGTTATCCTCGTCTTGTTCCACATCCTTATTTCAAATTAGTGTCCACGTGCGTCAGTAATTTGTTCACGATCCTCCACTTGTTGTCAAGCTTGTGGAAAGATAGCAAATCATAATAGTTGAAGTCATACATTTGTAGCCTCACTTTCGCCACGGCAATCGAGTTGATCACATCGATGGCGAGAATTTCACTTTCAAAGGGCTTACCGGAATCTTTTGGAGCAACCCTGTTTGATACTCCATCCAGGTATTCGTCAAGGTGTTTGGCATACGGTTGATTTTTAACATCGCCAAACAGAAGGGTATTTGGATGGAATATTTTCCGAAGCAATTCAACGTTGCCATTGAATAACCCGTGAAAATATTCCAGTTCAATCGCCTGCGCAATCACAGCAGTTTCGGATGCTTGTTGTGTTTTCATTTGTTGTAATTCATCGTGAAGACTTTGCTTCAGCAGTAACTCCCTGTTCACGAAGCACCGAAGTCTGTGTACCAGCATATCCCCAATCGTCCAGGTCGACCTCCTGAATTACGACATGCGTGAGGTGAGGATCTTTGTTGAGCACATTCGTAATGACCTCGGTTACACCCTTGATCAACTGCTGTTTTTTCTCGCGTGTTACACCTTCGCGTGTAACTTCAATTTTAATGTACGGCATAGCATTCGCGTTTACAGGTGGGCCACTTCAACACTGGCTTCCGCGTTAATCGTAACGTTGAGGTCAAAGTGATTGTAAATAAGATTATCGCCCAGGTTTGTAAAAAAGTTGCCGGAACGGAACTTCATGCCAAACTTCGTACGATCAATGGTGATTTTGGCTGTAGCGTGAATGGTTTGATCTTGCCGGGTAACGTGAGCATCGAAAGCGACAGGGTGGGTGAGATCTTTGATCGTGAGTTTTCCAACGACATGATATGATCCGGCTTCTCTAGGCTCCGCTGATACTATTTCAAACAATGCTTCAGGATACTGCTGACTACTGAAGAAGTCGTCCGAAGCAAGGTGACTGGCGAACTGCGCGTTGGTTGCAGGGTCAGCGATGTCCAGGATCAGAATCGATCGTGTGTCAATGACGAAAGACCCTCCGGACAAGTGTCCATCGGTGAAGAAGAGGCTTCCTCTTTTAAGACTGATGGTTCCATTG
>DASWTM010000375.1:0-9617 GCA_036402115.1 Chryseosolibacter sp. | reverse complement strand
GGAAGCGGCCAGATGGAATTTTTGCGCGCCATACCCACGACTTTATCGAGGCTGGTTGCAAAGAAACCTGCACCTTCAATGCCTTCCGGTTTTTCTACGAGTGTAATTTTATTTTCAGTTGCTGTCTGCATGTTTTTCAGTTTGAATTTCCCCCTATAAAACTACAGGAGCTTGCCTTTTGTTCAGTCTTCCCACTCCAGCGCTTTTTTCTTTATTATATAGAAGAAGCCGACCAGGAGAAGTCCAATGAAAACGATCATTTCAATGAAGCCGGGAATTCCGAATTCCTTGAAATTAACCGCCCACGGATACATGAAAATCACTTCCACATCAAAGAGAACGAACAGGATTGCCACGAGGAAATACTTGATTGGAAATGCCTGACGCGCATTGCCTTTCGACTCGATTCCGCACTCAAAAGATTGCAGTTTTACCTTCGTTTTACGATTTGGTCCGAGCCAGTGCGTAACCACCATCGTAACACCCACAAACCCGGCCGCCAACAGGAACATCAGCAATATCGGGAGGTAATCAACCAGTCCAGTATTCGTCATAATTAATGCTTAAAGGCCGCCAAAATTAAGGCTAATTCTGGTTTTAAAATATTATTTGGCCCATTATTCTCACATCCGCGGTTAAAACAGAAACCGGGGAATTATGCTCCATTTTCGTGCAAAGGGTAATGGGTAATGGGTTATGAGTTATGGGTGGAGCGTGCATGAGAAATTGCTTGCCTCAACGGTAAAATCACCTATGACGGAACCGCCATCAGCCATCGCCCATTACCCATCGCCCTTCACCCATTCCCCATCCGCCTTTTCAATCGTTTGAATATATTTTTCACCAAAACCACTAATCTCCTCGTAGCTTTGCCCCTTCATGGAATTAATTGACAAGGTAAGGGCAGTGGAGGGCGTGTTCCACGATTTGGATGCCGCGATAAACACGTTCCAAACGGCTACAACCTTACATTGCAAATTCGGCTGCGGCAAATGTTGCTTCAAACCCGATATCGAAGCCACGCCCGTTGAATTTTTGCCGTTCGCTCATTACTTATATGAGAACAATCTCGCGGATGCCTGGTATGAAAGGCTGCGCGTCAGTGACGATGAGCTCTGCCTTATTTTGAATCCGACCCAGGCAGGAGCAGGCTTGTGCTCCGAATATGTTCACCGCGGATTGATTTGCCGATTGTTCGGATACTCGGCCCGTGTCAATAAATATGGCGGGAAAGAACTCGTCACTTGTCAGATCATCAAAACAGAACAAAAGGATGCATATGAGTCCGCGGAAAAATCAATTTCCGCTGGCGGACCGGTTCCTGTCATGAATCAATACTATATGCACCTGCACGGAATTGATCCTGAGTTGGCGAGGGAGTTTTATCCGATTAATAAAGCGATACGGAGAGCGGTGGAGGTGGTGTTGAGTTATTATGCGTATCGTGATTAATAGTGAGGCACGAGTTGAGCTGCAAGCCACAAGCTACAAGCTGCAAGTCTTTGCGAAGCACTCATCGGCTTGAAGCTTGAGGCTTGAAGCTTGCGGCCATTTCCATCGCGTGACATAGCGGCCATCGCGCCATCGCGGTGAACAAAGATTAGATCTTCGAATAAAATAATTTCTTCAGACACGCTATCGAACAGCTTCGTGCTCGATTCGTAGCGGGTTTTCTCTTGGCCCCAGCTCTTCACTTACCGCAGGCACGCAATGTTCGCGATGATGATGCAAGTCCTTCAGACTGTGACGATTTTCGCATCTCGTTTGTATTCTTTCATCTTCACACCAAACAGCGGCCTCACGAAATTTATTCTTCGGATTGACAATTCATACACCGCAAAGCATCCCACGAAAGTGAAAATCAATACGGAAAAGAATTTTACTTCCACCGGCATATCGAGTGGAAAGATCAGTATTGATCCCACATACGAAACAAGCATGTGAATTATATAAATCGGATACGCGGCCTGACTTAGGTAAGTGAGCGCGGCATTCGAGCGGTTCAAATATTTGTGGCCAAAGGCAAGTATGGAGAAGATCCAGAAGTCGGATTCGATGGCAATAAAATATGCTGGTGCCCGCAAGTCAAAAACGCTGAGACGAAGGGTAAACAACGTGATGGCTAGAGCAAGCAATGGCCACCTCCATTTAACAATCATGTTCCAGAATTCGCTTCCGCTGAACACAAAGCAAAAGCCAGAAAAGAATGCGACCATGCCGAGGAAGAATCCATGCCAGGTCATCACATACAGTTCAAATGGAAACGGTTTTGTCAATAGCACCTCCGCGACAGAGCAAAGTATAACAAGCAATAGTCCGAGCGGGTTACTCATCATCAAGCGAATACTTCTTGCAATGCTGCCATCTGCGTTCTTTTTCAGATAATAGAACACAGGAGAAAAGAGCAACACGTATACAAGGATGTTTCCGAGGAACCACAAGTGCCCGGGGTTAGGCGCGTAGCTTACTGGAAAGTTATTGTACTTCTGCCACAGCATGGTTCCGGCAGGAACGATAGCAACTATTCCAACGAGGAACGGTACGAGTATTCGAGTGCTGCGTTCGGCCAGGAGTTGTTTCCAGCTTCGTTGCCGCATGGCGAAGTATACCCCCATGCCCGATACGAAGAACAACAACGGTATACGCCACACGTTGAGCATCGTCATCGGCAGCCACAATTCATTCCAGGGCTTGTCGTTCGTAATGAAGCCGATCATAATTCCCCACGGCTGAAAAGCGATGGCCACGTGATAGAGCAATAACAATCCGATGGCGATCACTCTCAGCCAATCGATATCGTATCTTCTGGTTAGTGTTGACATTGTTTGGTTCAATTTTAGTTATTCCGATTACTGTGTCGTTTGAGGTTTGGCTTCAAGCTGCAAGCTTCAAGCTTCAAGCCTGGGTCAGACCAACCTGAAATATTGATCAAAGCAATTCGCGGTCGTGATTAATAGTGACTAACGTTGAGGACTACTCACAACTTGAAGCTTGCAGCTTATACTTCAACATCTCCGCCACCTCCGGCCTCGTCTTCTGGATGTAAGCGTAATCCAGTTGAGCCCCATTGGGTCCAGTACTTTCTCCATCTCGTAGCTTGGCATCGTTTGAGGTTTGGCTTCAAGGGGCTTCAAGCCTGGGTAAGACCAATCTGAAATATTGATCAAAGCAATTGGCAGTCGTGATTAATAGTGACTAACGTTGAGGACTACTCACAACTTGAAGCTTGTAGCTTGAAGCTTGCAGCTTTTACTTCAACATCTCCGCCACCTCCGGTCTCGTCTTCTCGATGTAAGCGTAATCCAATTTGAGCCCCATTGGGCCGAGTAGTTTCTCCATCATCTCGTAGCTTGGCTTGGCATCGATGTAAGGAAAAGCAACCGACTCGTAAGCGCTCGCGCCAAATTTGTTTTTGATGGATTTGTCAGCGCCTTTGTCGAGCAACATCTTCACGATCTCGGGACGGCAGAAAAATGCTGCGGTATGAAGAGCAGTAGACCCATCGTTGTTTTGGAAGTTGATGTCTGCGCCAGAATCGATCAGGATCTTTGCAGCTTCTGTCTTTCCAAAAACGGCAGCACTGATCAAAGGACTCGATCCTCCAAAAGGATCTTTTTCGTTGATATTACTTCCTGCAGCTATGTGTTTTTTCAGTGCTTCCAGGTTATCGGTCAGCACAGCGGTGTGGATGTCAATTTCCGGAGCTTTTGTCTCAGCTTTAGTGGTTTCAGCATCACCGGCCTTTGTTCCACACGACTCTATAATAAAGAGCGTGACGATAACGAGAAGGGTTGTTAATACATGGTTCATAGTGATTTTAAGAGTTTTCATAGTCGATGGTTTAATTGTTCGAATCGATGATGCGAAGGTGGAGGGAAGTGCTGCCGCAGGCTAAATAGCTATGCGGCCAAAACCATAAACTTTGCGGGAACGAGTATAAATTATGGCGCAGCGATATAAATTTTGATGCAAATCGCGGTAAATTGAGCTGAAAACGCATTTTTTAAACCCACGCGCAATGCCTGAATCCGCGAAAGCCGGAAGCGATTTTTTAAGCCAGATCAACGCTTTGGTTGAGAAAAATATGTCGAATGAGCAGTTTGGCGTGTCTGAACTGGCGGCCGAGATGAACATGAGCCGGTCAAACCTGCTGCGGAAAGTGAAAAAAGAAACGGATCTGTCCGTAAGCCAGCTGATCAGCCAGGTCCGACTGAAGAGGGCAATGGAGTTGTTGAAAGAGGGCAAGCTCAATGTGTCGGAGGTCTCACACGAAGTTGGCTTTAACAGCACATCATATTTCATAAAATGCTTTCGTGAATATTTTGGATATCCGCCAGGTGAGGTAGGGAAACGTGCGGACGAACCGGTTCAAACTCCTGTCGGAATTTTGCCAGATGATCAGCCACCTACTCGTAAACGTGTGTGGCTATTTGCGGGTATCGCTATCGTTGGAATTGTGTTGCTAGCCTTCGCGAGTTGGGCACTGTGGCCGAAATCGTCCGCGGCCAGCGTTGACAAGTCCATCGCGGTTCTTCCTTTTAAGAATGACAGCAACGATTCCACCAACCTGTATCTCATCAACGGATTGATGGAGTCGACACTGAACAATCTGCAACGCATGCGAAATTTGAAAGTGATCAGCAGGACGTCTGCAGAAAAATATCGCAATACCTCTAAATCAATTCCGGAGATGGCGCGTGAGCTTGATGTGAATTACTTCGTGGAGGGCAGCGGTCAGAAAATTGGCGATCAGATTCTACTAAATATTCAGCTTATCGATGGCCGGACCGATAAGCATCTTTGGGCAAGACAATACAGAAGACAAGTAAAAGACATTTTTGAACTGCAGCAGGAGATTGCGAAAAACATCGCGCAGGAGATACAGGTGATTATTACGCCTGAAGTGGAAAAACGGATTACCAAAAAGCCGACTGAGAATGTTGAAGCGTATGAGTTGTATCTCAAGGCTCGAGAATTGTTTTACCAGAGCTCACCCGCGAGTTTAAAAGCATCGGTACCGTTCTTTCAGGCAGCGATCGAGAAAGACGACAAATTTTCCATGGCGTATGGAACGCTGGCGATGGTCTACTATTACCTCGATGTATTTCAGCTCGAAAAGAAATATCTCGATGACGTGGATCAACTTGCAGACAAGGCGATGTTGTACGACCCAACGCTTTCTGAAAGTCTTATTGCGAAAGCATTGTCATACGCAGGCAAACACGAATACAAACAGGCAGTTTTGTTTTTTGAGAAAGCATTCGAAGACGATCCGAATTCCGGATTGCTTGTACACTTTCTGACGGAGTTCTACGCGATCCACGTAGCCGATCCTCCGAAGTATCTCGAATATGCGCTGCATGGCGTAAGGCTGATTATTCCTGACCAGGATTCTGCTACCGCGAGTTTCAAATATTTTCACCTGAGCAATGCCTTAATTCAAAATGGTTTTGTTGATGAGGCCATCAAGTATGTTGATTTGTCATACGCCTATAATCCGCAAAGCCCTTTTGCAGGATACATTAAACCCCTTTTCCATTTCGCCAAGAATAATGACTACAAGCTGACTCGTGATCTGGTTGTGAAAGAGTGGTTGAAAGATACTGGTCGCGTTGACATCGTTAAAGAACTTGGACGACTAAGCTACTGCCTTGAAGATTACCAGGCGGCATACAAGTATTACAGACGAATGCTGGAGTTGATGCAGCTGCAACATCTTGATCTTTACAGGAACGAATACCTGACGGTGTCGATTGTGTATGATAAGGTAGGCCGGAAAGAACAGGCCGTAGAATTCCTGAAGAAGTACAAAGGTTATGTGGATCAGGATGAAACGATATATCACGATCTGCAACTTGCGATGTACTACGCGCACCATGGCGAATCGAAAAAATGCATTGAACACCTCAAAAAATTTTCAAAGGCCGACAGTTTTATCTATTGGGCGCTATTGTTGAAGGAAGATCCTCTTGTTGCGGATATGAAGCATTTGCCTGAGTTCAGGCAAGTGGTGTCAGATATCGAGAACAGTTTCTGGCAACGTAATAAAGAAACGAGGAAGAAGCTCGAAGAAAAAGGATTGTGGCAAGACATTCTCTTAGGGCCTGAATGATCAGTGTTTCGACCGATCTAGTCTATCTCAAAAGAAAACCTTCACTACCGACTCGATAAATACCGGGACGGTTTTAGGAAGTGCAAATGTAGGCAGGGAAACTGCGTGTCTGGATTCAAGTGGGAGCGAGCCGTTCACTAAAAACATCATCGCAGCGAGCAGGGCGACAAGGATGCCGACCGCCAGTGTTATGTGTTTTATCGTGATTCTCGTTTTCATTTTGTGCTTCTTTTGCTAACGCTGTGCCACTCGTTTAAATATGCGTTTTTGACGAAATTTTAAGCTTTTTCACTTGATCTGTTGTTCACTGGTGAACAGTTCGCTTCAACAGATCCGTACATAATACCACGACTTGAGCTTAAGGTTACTATTCTTCATGGTTTTCTATCAAAGATGTAACCTATGTTGTCGAAAGTTTTAACGCCAGTAGTTTGTCGTTTGTAGTTTGTCGTTAATATCAGGTGGTTTGGGGCATTTTGCCACTCCAAACCTTAAACTACGAACTATAAACTCGGCATTTTGTTAAATTTGTTGTACTACCAGCCAACTAATTACGGCTTATGAAAAAAATACTTTCAGGGATGCTCTTTTTCGTTGGAGCAACGATGCTCAGCGGAATGTCTGCCAGCACCGATCCGGTTGAAGGCGGTGCAGTAAAGTGGATGACGTTTGAAGAGGCGGTTGAGAAATCCAAAACGGAAAAGCGAAAGATCTTTATTGACGTCTACACCGACTGGTGCGGATGGTGTAAAGTGATGGATAAGAACACGTTCAGTGATCCTGAGGTGGCCAAACTTCTGAACGAGCATTTCTACCCCGTGAAATTCAATGCCGAGCAGACTGCCGATGTTGTCTTCCGCGGTGTTACCTATAAATTTATCGCACAAGGCAATGGCGGAACCCATCAACTCGCAGCCGCACTGTTGAATAATAAACTCAGTTACCCAACGGTGGTGCTGGTCGAAGAAGATTTCAAATCGGTATCTCCTGTTGCAGGATATCGCAAGGCAGACGAAGTCCATAAAATGCTGACCTACTTCGCCTTCGATCACTTCAAAAAAGGTGAGAACGCCCTGCAGGAATTTGAAAAAGTATATAAATCTCCCTATTCAGCGGCAAATTCGGGGAGATAGGTTCTTGGCTTGAGGGGTCGTAAGAATCGCGGCACCTTTTTCCCTAATGCCTAATTCCTCCCGATAGCTGTCGGGATGCCCAATTCCTAAAAAGAAAAAGCCTCACGAATATCGCGAGGCTTTTTCTTTGATATTCGTTATAGAGACGGTTAGTCCTTCTTCTCGTTTTCTTTCTTCACTTTCAGAAAGTCAACATAGCCTAGTGCTACCCCAAAACCGATCAGGACCGCTACGATGGCAAAGAAAAGATTCGCTCCGCTTCCTACGTATTGCTCAAACATGGTTGTTGTTGTTATTTGAGTACAAATCTACCAGAATAGTGCAATTGGAGAATGAAAAATGTGTTAAAAAATTTTCACTTCCGAAGTCGTTGACCTGTTACGTGCAAGTACCTGATAACGAACGTTTGCGGAGACGTGCGGCTATGGTATGTTGCAACCCATTGGCTGTTCGACAGTGGCCGTTGCTACGTCAAGCGTAAGAATTCGCCCGACACCTGATGCCGATGAGTGGAACAGGATCTTTTTTCCATCAGCCGACCACTTCGGAGCGCCATGCGAATCCTCCCCAAAGGTGAGCCTTCGTACCTGCGATCCATCAGCCTTCATAATGTAAAGCTCGCGAGGGCCTTCCCGAGTCGACTTGAACGCGATCATCTTGCCGTCCGGAGAGATAGCGGGGGCGTTGTCTGTCTCGCTATGGTTCGTTAGCCGTTGGTGATTTGATCCATCGGCTTTCATCGTATAGATCTCATCGTTACCGGTTTCATCCGAATAAAAAACGATCTGCTTGCCATCGTTCGAAAAGGATGGAACCTGGCAGTTGAAATCACCATGGGTCAGTTGTCGCTGGTCAGTTCCGTCAGCCTTCATCGTCCAGATATGCCATTTGTTTTTTTCATAACTCTCCTCGGAAGTGGCAGGTTTGAATTGAAAGAGAATGGTTCTCCCATCAGGTGAATACGCTGGCACTCCAGCAAATCCTTGCAGCTGCGTGAGCTTGCCTGTGGCCAGTTCTTTTTTCCAGATGTCGACCACGAACCACGCGCTGTCGCGCTGACTTTGAAATAATACGCTTGCCCCATCAGGTGACCACGTTGGATGAGCATCTCGGTAAGGACGATCAAAAATAAGTTCGGACTTTCCCGTAGCAAGATCAGCGATGAAAATGCCATGAACCTGATCACGCACGCCATAAAAAATTATTTTCTTGTTATCAGGTGAGTAGTGAGGATGAAAATTTTCACAGGTTGACTGCGCTTGCGATAAGGACCACGCAAAGACGGCCGCGCTTATTAATCCTCTAGCTATCGTCATTGGCGAAGGATGTTTAACTACGGAAATTAGTCAGCAAGAATGAACGTGTCATCACCCAATATGGGCGCTTCCTTTTTGCCTTATCGGATAACAGTTTGCTGCAACCGAATCGCGGAGTCGGACTCACAAATGATTTCGATTAGATCAGGCAAGTAAAAATGATAAGTCCTGGCCTGCTTTCAGATCTTGTATCGCCTTGCCGTTTTCGTAAAGTCGTGCCGTGCGATCTTGTGCACCGTTGATCGTCAGCGAATTTCCATTTCGCTCGAGCAACATTCCTTCGGGCAATCCAACAACTTTCTTCTCAGGATTAAATGCTACAAACTCTTCGAGGCGCTCCTTCCTGGTTTCACCACCCTGACCTTCAAACTTTAATTCGTGATAATGTGGATTGATCTGAAATGGAATGAGGTTGAGTGCCTGCAACGATGGAGGTTGTACGATGGGCATATCGTTGGTGGTCATGATGGTCGGGCAACCGAGGTTTGCACCCGCACTCCAGCCGATGTACGGAACTCCATCGCGAACTCTTTTTTGAATTGGTTCGATCAGCTTGTACTCATACATTCGATGAAGCAGGGCAAAGGAGTTACCGCCTCCAGTTACAATACCTTCAGACTCTTCAATTGCTGCAGGCTTGTCGCTGAGTCGATGCACACTGGTGATATCGTATCCCATATCAGCAAAAACTTCCTTTACTTTTTCTTCATACTCATCAAATGATAGCGTCACTGCGGCAAACGGAATAAAGACCAATTTCTTTTTTGAGTTGCCAAGAAATGCTTTCACATAAGGTCGTGGCCAGGTAAAAAATTCTGTCCCGGGCAGGGTAGAGTTGGAAAGAAGCAGCGCGCGAGTCATCTTGGGAATATTGGTTTGATGCCCGCAAAAATAGATAAACCGTGTCCAAACCTAAGTTGCCGCTTACCGAAAAATATGGAGCGTCTTTCCTTTGTTTATATAATCTAAATCGATTGAATTAGTTTTTCTTAAGGAATTTCAGTTACTTCGGTTAGGCACTTCAGAAAATGCAGCACCAAAAAATCAACACGACAG
>DASWTM010000374.1:0-11853 GCA_036402115.1 Chryseosolibacter sp. | reverse complement strand
TCTTCGATCTTGTCTTCTTTTTGCTCTCTTATCTTTTCGGTCTCCTTGTCAAACGTCTTTGTCAGCTTTACATACTTTTCATTGAATCGTGCCTCCAGGTCGATAAGACTTCGCTGCAGATCGCTATTGAGCGTATTCAATTTCGCTTCGATTGCTTCGAGTTCGGCCTTTGCAGTATCCTGCATGCCGTAGTTTGCAATGAGGTCTTTTTCACGCTGCTCATCACCTTTCCGTTTGAGCTCGTGAAGGTCCAGTTCGAACTGGCGGGCTTTCTGCTGGTGCTGGTCGAGTTCGTATTGCGCCTGCGCGATCTCGTTTTTCAGGTGCGCTATCTTTTTGCTGATGGACGCCAGCGCAGCCTGTTCCTCGCGCGTCTGCTGCTCACGGAACTCGAGAAACTCTTTATGGAGAGCGGAAATTTTTTCGAGTAGCTGGCTTCGTTCTTGTTCGTACTGATCGACCGATCTGGATGAGATGTTCACAGCCGACAGGTCAAGCTTAATGCCGTAGAACGAGTCGGCACCTTTCTTCACCAATTGTGGACTTAGTTCTTTGCTGAAAAGCAATTCTTCGCGACAAACTTTCCCGATGGTTTCATACCACGTTGGATAATTCTCCTGCAGAAAGCCATAAAATGCTGATTGATGTGCTGACAGTTTTTCATCGATCTTTTTTACATCGTCTTCCGTCCTGGCGATCTCCGTTTGATTTTCCTTAGCAAATTGGTCGGACGTGAGTCTGTTGCGCTCGGTAATGTGCGTGCTTTCTTTCTTCAGTGAATCGATCGCAGCATTTTTTATATTCAGTCGAGAAGTGAGTTCAGGCTGTGCCTTCTGGATCACGGCCAGGCTATCCGTCAATAGCTTTATATCGCTGGCAAAGTACACGCGTTCACGAAGCTGCCTTTCCTGATGTTGTGCGTCATTGAGTTTCAGGTCCAGGCTTCTTTTTTGTTCCCGTAAGGTGTCGATGGTCTTGCGCTGGTCTGCCTGGAGTTGCTCCTTCTCTTTGAGAAAATTGTCGCGAAGCTTGTTTTTTTCTTCCTGCAGTTGCTTGTCAAGAGACAGGCCTTGTGTTTGCAAGACAACTTCAAACTCCCTTCGTTCATTGTCCAGCGCATCGAACAACGTTTTGAACTGCTGTTCGATGTCGCTAAATCCTGCCGTCAGCGTAGCGTACTCTTTTTCTCGCGCCTGAAGGTCAAGAGTCAGTTGGGGCTTATCGTTAGCTTCTCGCAGTAAGTCGCTAATTCCTTTTTCTTCGTATTCTTTGAGGCGTTTATCAGATTCCTTTAGTTTCGAGCGGAGTGCTCCGATCTCCTGATGTGCTTCTTTATTCCGCTCGCGATGCGATTCTTCCTGCGACTTGAACTCATTCTCAAGATTCACCAGCGTTTGGCGTTTTTCATCAACGGTGCTACTAATCGCTTCTTTCTGAATAAGCGCAAACTTAAGTGCACCGCCAAGATCTGTTGCCAATGTTTTTTGCCTGACCTTCAGCTGACGAATGTTGGAAAAATTGTCGCGGATGAGGTCACTGCGCTGACCGCTCTCCTTGCGGAAATAGGTTTCAATATCCTGGTAACGTTCCGTGAATTGTCTCAGCTGGCGTTCGATAGTCTTAAGCTCAATCGTAGTATGTTTGGAACCAATAGCATTGGCAATACACTCTTTCACAAACTCGGCACGTATTACCGACTCGGAGCTTAAGAA
Source organism: Chryseosolibacter sp. (assembly GCA_036402115.1). Taxonomy (GTDB): domain Bacteria; phylum Bacteroidota; class Bacteroidia; order Cytophagales; family Cyclobacteriaceae; genus Chryseosolibacter. The sequence goes on along the minus strand of DASWTM010000374.1, from coordinate 10,141 downwards.
GATGGAGGTAATGGCAAGCGGAATGTTGTGGTAGTTCGCATTGCCCTTCATCAACGCATATTTTTTATAGCGCTTGTCAGGGTCTGCTCCATAAATGATGTTCCGATAGCGCTCGAATGTTTCGATCTGATCGCTGTAGTCTAACTTCGCTTCGTTAAGCTTGGCAAGAACTGCCCTGGGTTGTAGTGCTTCTTTGTCGGTGATGTAGTATTCCTGCTCGAAGGCTCCATCTACAAAGCGGTAGAAGAGCTTAGTGTTGCGATAGACCATCACGTGGAAGTACCCTTCCTCCGTAGCCAGCTCGTAGATGATATACGAATTGGGAAACTGGAAGTAGTAGTCTTCAAAGGTCTTCTGTGATGTGGAAATTCCGAGCTGCCTGGTATTCGCGCTGTAGAAGAAAAGGATTGCACGCTGCAATGTTGTCTTCCCCATGTTGTTGGTTCCGACAAAGCATGTGTTGCCTGCGATCTCTACAGCCGAGTAGTCCGTGTTGGCAATATTGATAAAAATGATCCGGTTAAGGATGCGTTTATTTTCCATCTTCCTCGATCGTTATGAGTGAGATCACCTGTTCGAGGTAGTGAATCGCGTCCATCACCTTGTAGGTATCTTCATCTTCCTGTTCAAAAAAACCTGACTGTGCCAAATCATTGGCAATCTCCGAAACTTTATCAACCATTTTTTCTCTTCGTGAGAGCGCAACGATCTTTTGTTTTAACCGCTCGTTGGAAAAACATTCTTCAGCGATCTGCGTGATTCGGTAGCGCGTGCCCACAGTCGGCTTTTGATCCATGGATGAGAAGAAGTCCATGACATCGATGTAATACGCAAACTGTTCGAGTTTCTTCTCGGCAGATTGATTGGGTTCATCCGGCTGACTGAAATAGTAGTAGTTATGTCCATGTTCAAGCACATATCCGGTGTGGCTGAATAGTTCCTTTAAGACTGGATAGTTCTCCTGGTGGCTGATAATGTCGTACAGCTTTCCCCTGCTGCCGTTTGAGCTGATGAAGTGCCCGCGGCTAAGAATGCTGAAGATCTCCGGTGTTTGTTTTGGGATATTATTCATGTACGTGCTTTCGGTTTGGTTTGATGATCGCATAGCCGAGTTTCAGCTTCTGCTTCTTTTCATTGACGTAGTCCATCTGCGCCAGTTTGCCGGCAAAGAGGAGTTTGTTGTCGTAGTCAATCGATATCCCGACATAAAGCGAAATCCTCTTTTCAAGCGTCAGGTCTCCGACTTTTTTCGGGAACTTATAATTCATGATAAACTGGAAGAGGTCGGTGTCGGTCGACATGAATTTATCGACAAGGCCTTCAATGTTGAGGCTGGTGGATTCTTCCTGCATAGTTTGGTCGAATCCATCGACCATCTTTCCTGCAGGCTTGCGGCCGGAGTTGCGAAGCAGGTCCAGCTTAGTCGCGATTTTCCGTGCCATCTCATAGCCGCGGTCTGAGTATAGGAAGTCAAGTGACAATCTCGACTTCAGCAGACTTCTTCGCTGGAACATCAACCCTTTCGTGTCCAATACGACTTCAATAAAGTTTGTTTTGTACTTCAGCTCTTCGTAATCTTTCAATTCCTTTAACCGCTGAATTTTCTTGTAGATCGCGGCCTGGTACTGGATTTTGTTGATGTAATCAATGATCTGCGACTGGATTTCGTTGAGGTAGTCGCGGTTCCTGACCAGCACATAGCGGAGGTCGATGACAATAGAGTTCAGCTCCGCATCGATGATGGTATTGAAAAATCCCTGTGCTTCGAAAATAATCTGTTCAGATTCTTTTATCAGGTTGATGATATCATCCCGTTTAGCTTTGTATTTGTCGAGTTCCTGCAGCTTAACGAGATAGTTGTCCTGGTTCTTGTAGGTGTCGTCAATATTTTTGTGAAGTTTCATTACTTCACGTGACGTGGTCGAGTTGATCTTTTTAAGCGATCGCTTGATATTTCGCAGAAACTTTGAATTGTTGTCAATGCGGTAATATTTCAGATTCTCATTTAATGACTGAATGTTGTCATTGATAAAACTTGTTGTGACCTCACCAATTTCCAAAAATTCCTCGATAAACGTTGTGACGCGATCATCCAGTCCGATCACATTATTGTTTTCGTGGATGATTTCGTACATCACCAGTTTCTCGAGCTTCTCGTCAGACATGTCATCGCGGGCGAGTATCTCTGACTTGTTAACCGAGTCTTTGCTGCCGAACAGCAGTTCGACAACATCTCTGCTTTGGTACAGGAGGTTAACGAGATCGCGAATTGATAGTGGGTGTTTCAAAAAAGCGCAAACTTAAAACATTAAAATACTAATCGCTGGCGATCTGTGACCACACGTTGACAGAGACTTGCAATGAAAAATGAGCGACCTTTAATAAGTGCTTGATTCACAAACGAATAAAGATGTTTAAATTTTATTTACAAGAGGTGTTTTTTCATCAAAAAGTTGGGCTCATATTGACATGGAAAGGCGGCACAGAGAAAGGCTAATCCCTTTCCGCACCGTAATATTCAAGTTGCCGATGGAATTACAGTACGCGGTATTCAGCCGATGAATGAAAAGGAGAATTAAACGGACTTTTTTACGCGCTCCGTTATGAAAACATTTACCCGTGACGAACACAATTAACATCATCACAGCATTAGGCTTATGGTTTTTAACGTTCATTATCCGTGCATTTGTGGGTATCGATCCGGCCTTGCTACTACTTTATCCAATCATTGCACTCGTGCTTACCCTCTGTGGAAATTTTCTAAAAGCTAAAGTCAGCCGTGTTTTCCTGATTATGAATTTTTTATGTCTCGTTGTTCCATTGCCGGAATTCGTTGCAATGATGACAGGACTGTTTGATAGTTCGAATGAGCGATTTCTCATGAAGCACACGCTGCTTGTCATGGCGTTCTCGCTCGTGGCCATCTTGTTTATTTATACTTCCGTAAGGCTGATCAGGTCCAAAAGGCAACCAGCATAACCGGACGAATTAATCAACGAAGTAGATCTATCTGTTGTCTCCAGTCATCACCTGCGTGCGTGCATTAGGGCATGTTTACTTGTTAGTCGCGAGGTGGCTCTTCATCCGACTTAGTTGCGCAGAATGTCTGTTGAGGTGCATCTCAATGAAATTCAACCATTCATAGCGTGTAAGGTAGCCAACTTGTGGCAATTGAAAATCCATGCAGAGGGCAGCAAGGTCTGTTTGCGTGATGATCGCAAGATCTCTTTGCATTACGCGATTTAATTCTGCAATAAGCTGGTCTTTTGTGCGGGTCTGATTATCGGGTAGAAGCAAATCGGGCGATTGAAACCGCTGATTCAGATCTTCCCACCACGGACGAATCATGGGCAGCATTGCATCTATTGGCCTATCGGTGATTTGCGTTCGACTATCGGGGATTCCATCCGTTGCCTTAATGATGTGCGTGGCGACCTGGGCTGGTGTCCAGCTTCCTTCAAACGGTGACCGATTGATCTGCTCGTCTGAGAAAGATTGAAGTAAGGTGCTGAATCTGGTGAAGGCGGTGGCCAATGCCGTGGTCAGTTGCTCTTGCGTGGTTGTATCCATTGCGTGTTTTTTTCACAAAGGTCGCAGCCATAGGTGACTCTGATAATGGTCGAAAACGACAATAAAAGGGTCGAATACGAAACGGTTTGCCTACACGCAGTGTGTAAGTGATTATGTTACTTTCCGAATTCTGTTCATTTTTAAAGCCTAAGGCCATTGGAGATTATTCCCACTTCCCAACTCTCGTTGTTCATGTTTTTCAAATGCATGTTCCGATTCAAGATGAAGCACGCAATTGTGTCAAGCCTTCAAAAGGGAACGACTGTTGCAAAGCAATTACTTGCTGAAAATGCTAATGTAATAGTCCGCAAATGATCTCGCCCATGCATTGCCTCAACCCTAAAATGTCTCTTTCTGTAGTCGCCCCTTTTCCCGACTGTGTCCATTTTTCTGCAGCTTAAATTCATTTGATTATACCGCGATCCTGCCCTTTTGTGTTGTTCGTTTTTGGGAAAACAATTATCCTAATAAGGAATTTATTTTAAACATCGACCTTCCTCCTAGCCTATCATATGGCGCGAGAATATCTGATACTTGACACATCCGCTTATCCGTTGGTTATCGGTGTGTTTCAGGATTTTGTTCCAACCCTTGAAGAATTTAAAGGATGGCAAAAAATGATGGATGCATATCACGCACAACATGACAACTACGTCTTGCTGCTTGATTTTTCAAAGGTCACAGTCTCTTCAATCGAGTATCGCCTGCTTACCGTCAAATGGTCAAGAGAAAATGACGATATGTTTGTCAGAAAAAACATAAAAGTGGTTTTCTATACGCCTTCGCTTACAACGCGAGTGATGATGAAAGCAATACAGGCCATGTTCAGACCCAAGGTAAAATACGTGATCGTGTCGAGCCTGCAAAAGGGAATGACTGTTGCAAAGCAATTACTTGCTGAAAATCGTAATGTAGCAGCGGGCAAGTGATCTCGCGATGGATTCAGCGATACAGAAGACGATGCCTTACCGCCATCCCAATCCAGGTGCCACATACTTTAGAAAAGACGACAAGAGGTGCACATTGTAATCCACGCCAAGTGTATTTGGTATGGTTAGGAGAAGCGTGTCGGCTTCCTGAATCGCTTCGTCTTTTGCCAACTCTTTAATTAACTGATCGGGCTCTGCGGCATAGCTCCTTCCGAAGATCGCGCGCTTGTCAGCCTCGATGTATCCGATCTGGTCAACCTGGCTCCTGTCCTGCCCAAAGAAGTACCTGTCTTGTTCGGTGACGAGGGCAAAAATTGACCTGCTCACGGAGACTCTGGGCTCCCGCTTATGTCCAGCTTTCTTCCAAGCCTCTTTAAACAATCGAATTTGCTCTGCCTGTTGCACATGAAACGGTTTTCCACTTTCATCATACTTAAGCGTTGAGCTTTGCAAATGCATTCCATGCTCGGCTGCCCAAATTGCCGTTGCGTTGGAAGCAGCACCCCACCAGATGCGTTCACGCAGTCCTTCCGAGTGAGGTTCTAGCCGTAATAGTCCTGGAGGATTCGGGAACATGGGGAATGGATTGGGTTCGGCAAATCCAACACCTTTCAGTTTGTCGAGGAATTCCAATGCATGCTTTCGCCCCATGTCTGCATCTGTCTCGCCCGGTGCTGGTTGATACCCAAAATATTTCCATCCATCAATCACTTGTTCCGGGGAACCTCGGCTAATGCCCAGCTGCAATCGGCCTTCAGAAATGAGATCCGCTGCTCCGGCATTTTCAACCATGTACAACGGATTTTCATAGCGCATATCGATCACGCCTGTTCCGATCTCGATCTTTTTTGTCTTTGCACCGATTGCCGAAAGCAATGGAAACGGTGATCCAAGTTGGGCTGCGAAATGATGCACGCGAAAATATGCGCCATCCAATCCCATCTCTTCTGCGGCTACTGCCAAATCGATTGACTGAAGTAATGTATCTTTCGCTGTGCGGGTCTGATATCCTTGACGATTAGCCCAATGTCCAAAGGACAGAAATCCAATTTTCTTCATAATTCCCTCTCGGGCTTAAAAACAATCGTGCAAAGATAAAAGTTGCCTACGTTCAGCAGCCGGTCAACAAATATTTTTGGTGTAGTGTTGCAGACGATCTTCCAGTGTTCGTTCGGCAACTTTAACTTATCAACTTCGCTACTGCGGTTAAGTTGTTGATCCGGAAGCGATTGGACATAAATGAACGAAGCCCGATCACAGCTGCAATCGGGCTTCCCATCGGTTTGATTCGCAGTTATGCCTCAGCGCCTGAATCCTGTACGTTTTCTTCGGAACCGTTTTCAGTTACTGTCTCTCTTGAGCCTGACGGTTTTGCCTTCTTCACCGTTTTGTCTACGATCTTTTCAAGTGCAGCAATTGCCTCTTGTACGGGCTTGAGTTTCGCCACAAGTTCGACTTCTTCTTCCTTCAATTTTCTAAGTGCATCTACCACAGGATTGTCTTTTGAAATAGTTTCTTTAGCCATTCGATTTAAATTTTTCCATGGCGAAAGTACTAACGAAAATTGACGATTACTGTCAAAAAAATAGCGATGTGGAATATAAACCAAAATTATTACTCAAATGAAAATGCTGGAGAAAGTGGCCCTTGGTCATTTTACTCGCTCGATTTATCCCTTAAAAAAAATCGCCCGTCATTTGAGTCGAGAAAGGGAGTGATATCGATAGCCTCATCAATGCGGGTTATTTTGCAATCATCAATGTAGATACTATACTCATCTTGATTTAGAAAGCCGCAGAAAGGGCATGCTGCATTTTCGATTATGCCATAAGCTACAATATCGTACCCGATAATTTCCCTATCCTGAAAGGTAACTTGGAGCTTGTCACCGACATGGTAGTCATATTGCCAGGTGTCACCGCATTTAAATTGGAGTCTTGCGTCAAAATGTTTTTTGCAATTTTTACATGGAACATCGATATGTAAAAGATTATACGCCCCCATTAGTTATTCGCCAGCGCTTCACTTAAACGCAACCAATGCATTGAGCTTGAAGGCCGTGGCCTTGTTTGAAGCTTGCTCATGCAAATATATAACATCAACATAATAAGGCATGCTGGTCGAAAAACCTAAGAGATTATCGAAGGCTTATTTTATAGACCCATTGGCTTTTAACCGAGGTTATTTTTAGCAAATAAAATCCATTTGCTAGCCCTTCGCGCGACATCCGGACGACTCTTTCATCGCTGGTTTGTATGGACATTCGGTTCCGTCCGCTAAGGTCAAAGAGTTCGAAGCTATGAAAACCGTCATCACCTACCAGGGAGAAATCAACAACCCAGTGGCTAGTGGCAGGGTTCGGATAAAGTGCAGGAGCCTCTTTCTTGTTGATGCGAGCAACCGCAATCTTTGAGTTCGACATCTTTCCGTCACGATCCACCATTTTAAGCTGATAGTAGTTATTTCCTGACGTTGGATAATGATCGATTGTATGGTAGTTGCGCGGTATCTTACTCTCACCCGCAGCTGCGACCTGTGCGAGTTGCGTGAACGAAATTGCATCATCTGAACGCATGGCGACAAAGTGACTTGTGTTTTTTTCGGATGCAGTTGACCAGCTAAGTACAACGTTTCCTTCTTGCGTGGCGGTTGCTCGAAAATCAGTAAGCTCAACAGGCAAAGCCGGATCGATCGTGAACGCTTGCGGTTCATACATTGACCAAACGCCCAGGACATCTTTCGTGCGGATAAAGAGGTTGTGAGGTCCCGATGCCAATGCCCCTACCGTGATGGCTTCATTGATGGTAAGTTCTTCTGCTGGCGAAGAAATCGCGATTGGTGTGCCATTCCCAAAGCCAGGGTCAGTATCGATGAAGTATTCGGCTGCAACGATGCGCGCCTCGATATGGAATTGAACAGGCGTGGCCAACGACCACGTACCTGCCTGCTTCGTCCGCATGAACAGCAAATGTGTTCCGGCTGAGACACCCGTTGTTGGAATGGCGCGCGATAACACCGTTGCTCCAGGCGAAATGGTTACCGGAAAGCCGTTGCCTACACCTGGGTCTACATCGAAAAAATATTCGGCCTCTTCAATCCCTGCTTCGATGATAAACTCCTGAAACTCATATAGTGACCACCGGTCATCAGATGTTTTTGTTCTGACAAACATCAGGTGGCGGCCTGTGCTTAGCCCGGAAGTACTGATCGTTGCCGAGAAGGTGATGTTGTCGGAAGGGACAGCTATTGGAATGGGGATTCCGTTGCCGACACCTGGATCGGTATCAAAAAAATATTCAGCCCGTGAAATAGTTTGGGCATGCGAGCCGATGAATAGGAACACGACAGCGAAAAACACACTGACAGCCCTCATGACGAAAAATGATTCGATAGCCAGGAAAACTTTCATCTGTCAATGGACACGCTTTGATGTGACGGAAATAGTAAGCGTACCGTTAGGAGCAATCGTAGTTGGGCTGGTAATGGTGAATGCAGTCACTGTTGCGATGGAAGGCTCACCCGTCATGGTGAATATTGATCCGATTCCACCGAAGAGTCCGCGATCTGTCCCATCAGTTCCTGAGTTGTGACCAGGAGAGCCAGCCATCAGACTGTAGTTGTGAGTATAGGAGAAGAAGGTACCAGGCCCGGGAAAATTTGTAAACAGCGGGTCTACATCGTCCAGGTTGTTTGACCCTGGCTGGTTAAAATCCGTAAGGCAAGCAAAACTGATGTTGTTATTCATTTCGGAGTCGGCCAACCCCGCGACAGGATCACTTGAGACGAATATGTTATTGTTAATGACGGCACGCTGCACAAATTCAAAAGTTTGTGAGGTATTGTTACTAAGAAAGATGTTGTTCAGTAGGTAGATCTGCTGCGGCCCTGAATTTCCTGCATACCGTATTTTAACACCAGGGCCGGAAAAAATGTTGTTGCGGATAACGCAGTTGTTGGCAGGCCAGCCATGAAAGTCAACCGCAGGAAGGCCGGAACTTAAGTCAAATATATTTCCTTCGATTAACCAATCATCCCCGCTCCAATGCGACATGATCGCAGCGGTTGCACCACTGCTCGATCCAATTATCCGACACTTGCGAATCGTTACGAATTGGGTGTCCGAGGAAACATAGCTTATTGTCAGGCCAATCAGTTGGACAAAAGGCGCGGTCACAACAATCCCATGAAAAGACGAATACAGACCATTTGGTTTGTCAGGCTTGTGACCCGTGCCAATGATTACGAGTCTTCTAATGACTTGGATATCTCCATAGCTGATGCTTGACGCGTGCATATAGATGGTGTCGCCATCGATAGCAGCAGCCTGCGCATCGTTGAAGGTAGTGTACATGCCCGGACTATACGGCATATTGCAAACGGTGTGAATCGTGGCCGAGCACAGGCCAAACTGCAGCAAACAAATAAATGCGAAGCCAATTATCCTTTTCATATGGGAGCGTTTGAATTCCAACAAAAAGTAATGAGGCCGGCTCAAGTTTAGCAAGCCCGGCAGATTAAAGGCGACTAGCGGACGATGCGATGACGAAGTGTATTGTTTAACAAAGATAAACGTCTGACTCTTAAATCGCGTCCTTTAAAAAGGGGATTTTTTATCGCAATGATGGTTGAACATCATTACCAGCCTTGGAATAACTGCTTTGTTGATATAAGGAGAGGCTCCTGCGTTTGTGTACAGACATTTAATTAGTTCGCATTTATGTATTTTTGAATACCTCAACTATGATTGGAAAAGATTTGCTTCGCGAACACATTGCCAAAACAGTAGCAATCAACAATGACGCGTTTGACTACGTGTACTCACATTTCAAGCCCCTTACCTATAAAAAAGGCCAGGCTATAATTTCAAGCGGAGACGATGTGAACAGCGAGTACTTCGTGGTATCAGGATGCCTCAAAACGTTTTATATCAATCCCGATATGAAGATGTTCATCCTTCAGTTCGCTATGCCTACCTGGTGGGCTTCCGACTATCAAGCCCTGTACTCGTCAGACAAAGCCAAGGTGAGTGTTGATTGCATTACAGATGCCGAAGTGCTTCAACTCAATTCATCGGATCGGGAAAAGTTGTGTCGTGAAATTCATTCGATCGAACATTTTTTTCGCTGGAGAACCAACAAAGGTTATGTGGCCGCACAACGCAGACTACTGTCCTTCATGAGCAACGATGTGAAAAGCCGATACGAAGAGCTTCTGCGCTTATACCCGGAGTTGTACAACACGGTTCCGAAAACATTGATCGCAGCTTATCTCGGAGTCTCGCGTGAGACGCTTAGCCGCCTTTATACTCCTTAGCGATGTGATCTAGATCACATAAAGACTGATCCTCGTCCGAATGTGATCTGGATCACGCGATCACCCCAACCGGAAAGCGCAAGTTTGTGTTGTCATTAAAACGAAAAAAAAATGAAAACACAAGAATTCAAAATCGCAGCGCTTGCCAGTACCATCGAATGGGTTGGCCGCAAAGTTACCGGATCACACAATGGAACCATCAGTCTTAAAAGAGGAAGCCTCTTCTTCACCGATGGACACTTGTCCGGAGGGTCTTTCGTCATTGACACACGATCGATTCTGATCCTGGACATCGCTGACCCTGCAACCAACGCGCAGTTCGCCAGTCA
>DASWTM010000373.1:0-24548 GCA_036402115.1 Chryseosolibacter sp. | reverse complement strand
ATGGCAAAATCAGCGAAGAAAGCAGCAAAGAAGACTGCAAAGAAGTCTGCAAAGAAGGCTGCTAAGAAGAAGAAGTAATTAGGTAAAACCTAAGACTTTTGCGAAGGGAAGTAATTTGGAATTACTTCCCTTTCGTTTTTTGGTGCAGTTCTGATTTTGAAAGTAGACCATCTTATCGAGCGTCTTCTTCAATCTTACAAGCGGATTTTCGCTGAAAAATGGGCGCAGCTATCAATTCTATTCACTCGGTTGCGTAAATATTCTGTTGTGTATGCTTGTCTTCGGCACAGTTGGCCCGTAAATTTCCTATACATTCATCAAAAACATCAGACGTATGGCAAAGGCAGCACCTAAAACAGCAGCAAAGGCGACTAAAAAAGCACCAGCGAAGACTTCAAAACCGAAATCTGCTGGTCCATCCATCGAAAAAGTGAGTGAAGAGGCGCTGGAGAAGCTTAAAGCGCTCGACATTGAACGCGAATTGCAAAATGATATCGAGTGGTGCCTCGGAAGTTATCGCGCTGATGGCAATCCCGTGGGGTTATACGCCATGGTAGAGCGAGCAGTAGCTGTCCTTAAGACAGAAAAGGATAAGAAAACAAAAGGTGTCACTGCAAAACTGATTACTGACCTGGAAAAAGCGATCCAATCACGTTAGTATCAGATCAGCCCGGCAACATTTTGAAGTGTGCCTTGATACTTGACGGCTTCAATGCCGAACGTTCTCAGGAAATCGACCCCTTCATCCGAAGCGATACCTTTATACTCCGCGTATGAGTTAAGGTAAACGACTTTGTTAATTCCCATCGAATAAATTATTCGCGCGCAGGCAAGGCATGGGGACAAGGTTACATAAAGCGTTGCTCCCTCTACCGAAGTCTTATTCTTAACAGCATAAAGGATAGCGTTCTGCTCCGCGTGAATCGCCAGCGAACATCCACCCTTTGAATCGCGCGGACATCCCGTATCAGGCCACTGCTCATCACAGTTGTGTGTACCCGAAGGTGGTCCATTATATCCGATCGAGATGATGCGTGTGTCTTTCGTCAGCACCGCTCCTACGTGTCTCTTTATACAATGCGAACGCTTCGCCAGGTTCACTGCGAGCTCCATATAGATGTCATCAAATGCTGGTCGGATCATAGTGAGGTAAAAATAAGCATAAAGCGTAAAGCTTAAAGCTGATAGCGGAACGAGTTTGACCGGGCTGTACCATGTCATTGGAATTGAATCGGTATACAGGACACAATTGTGAGGGATGCACTGCTGTTCACCATCTGACACCACAGCTTTCCGCTTTGAGCTTTTAGCTTTATATTTATCCGCATGAGAACAGTTGTACCGGCATTTATCCTGTTGTTGATCTCATTAGTAGGTTTCGCGCAGGAGAGTTTTAAGACCAGGCCTAGCCCGTTAGCAATTGCTGCCATGCGTTACAAAGAGGCGTACGTAAAGATTGTCTATTCACAACCGCAGAAGCGCGGGCGAGAAGTATTCGGTAAGCTTGTACCCTACGGTCAAGTCTGGCGTTTTGGCGCCAATGAAGCAACAGAGATGACGCTCACACATGATGTACTAATCAATAACATTCTGCTTAAAGCCGGAACATATTCGATGTTTGCTATTCCGAATGCTGACCGATGGACGATCATCATAAATAAAGACGTTGGGATCTGGGGCGCATACAATTATAATATGAAACTGGATGCTCTTCGCTTTGATGTTCCCGTTCTTCAATCTCAGACATCGATAGAGGCCTTCATGATGGCTTTCGATCAGAAAAACGAATTGGCAAACCTTTTGATTACCTGGGATAGACTGAAACTTGAAATACCCCTCAAATTCATAAACTAGCAATGTACCGCCCACTAACACTCTTATTAATACTATTCTCGATCGCCAGCCATGCACAGAAGATCGCAGAATTAGAAAGACGAAACGGTTTTAAGGATCTCAAGCTTGGAATGCCGATCGATTCGGTCAAAGGTTACAAGCTGCGAAAGGAATTCAAGGAGAAAGGTGAGTTTGATGCAAAACTCTATAGCGTTGAAAATCCCTTGTATGCCTCCATTGGTGAAGTGAAAATCAACGCTGTTGAATTAAAAACCTATAAAGACCAGGTTTATCAAATCCATATCGTAGCCGATAAAGATCCACGCTTGATGAAGGCCCTGGAGTCCATTTATGGGATTGCAGAGTATGACATGAAGCGAGAAACCTACTTTTGGAAAGGTCAAACACTGGTTCTAAAATTTAAGTCCTTTTCACGAAACCAGCTGGAGATGATCTACACATCGTTCCCGGTACTGAATCAGATGAAAATAGACAAAGGAAAAAAAGTGCAGGATATAGCCGATGATTTTTAATTTCACCATAATCTTTAACTACTTACCCTTATGAGAAATGTTTTGGCGATGGCGCTCGTTGTATCTGTGATGACACAAGGATTTTCACAGCAAGGTGACCCGAAAGCGACTGAAGTTTGGGAACCGGAACCCAAGGTGGTTACACCGGGTGTAAACGGAGCGGCTCCCTCCGATGCGATAGTATTATTTGATGGAAAAGATCTGAGCAAGTGGTCCGATGAAAAAGGCAATCCTTCAAAATGGACAGTTGCTGATGGCGCGATGACGGTGGCTAAAGGAACCGGAAACATTAAGACGAAGCAAACGTTCGGTGACATTCAACTTCACATTGAGTGGAGAACCCCTGGAAAGGTTGAGTCGGAAGGCCAAGGTCGCGGTAATAGCGGTATCTTCTTCCAGGAAAAATATGAGCTACAGGTTTTGGATTCATATAAAAACAGAACTTATAGCAACGGACAGGCTGGATCAATTTATAAACAAACTGCTCCACTCGTAAACCCAACCAAGGGTCCGGGCGAATGGCAAGTGTATGATGTAGTGTACACCGCTCCTCGTTTCAATTCCGATGGAACGTTGAAGACACCAGGAAGAATTACAGCATTCCTCAATGGCGTGCTTGTGCAGAACAATACTGAGATCCAGGGAACAACGGAATACATCGGCAAACCTAAAGTGGTCGCACACGAAAAAGGATCACTCGTGTTGCAAGATCACGGCAACCCAACAAGCTTCAGAAATATCTGGGTTCGCGAACTGTAAGGGGCATTGCTCTTTAGTAAAAAGCCTGCAGCCAAACCTGCGGGCTTTTTATTTTGTTCTCTGTGCCACCGGAATCACGTTTTGTTTCGACCAGCGAACATATACCCATGCTACAACAGCAAGGATGACCAATGCGATAAATTGGGAATGCGAAAGAATGTCCTCGATGATGAATCCACGCGCCAAATCACCGCGCAGATATTCCAGCGCGAACCTTCCGATGCCATATAGGAAAAGATAAGTAAGGAACAGTTGACCATTGAATTTTTTCCGCCCACGCAAATAAAATAGGTAAACCATCACCAGGCCAATAAATGCAGATTCATATAATTGTGTGGGATGCAACGGCACATTGAGCGGATCGGCAGAACATGCCGGATCAAAATACGTTACGCCAAAAATGCTTGATGTTGGAGTGCCATGGCAGCACCCGGCCATAAAGCATCCTATCCGCCCAAACATATGAACCAGGCACGTTGTGATGGCCATGATGTCAAGCATTTGGTACGGGTTCAGTTTGTTCTTTCGAAAGAACCATAGCATGGTTGGAATGGCAAGGAGGAATGAACCATAGAAGACAAACCCTCGTCCACCAAGGAGTTTCATCGGATTCTTTGCGTATCCGGAGGGATCTTCGAAGAACAAAAACAATTTTCCTCCGACAAAGGCTGCAATGAATATTATCAAAAACAGATTGTTGGCCTGGTCAAACGCGAGGCCGAGTTCCTTTTTCCCCCGAACGGCCATGTACCAGACGCCCGCTATTGCGCCTATCGCAATACATACTCCGTAGCTGTAAATGTTTACCGAACCGATCTCAAATAAGACAGGATGCATTACTTTAAACCAAGTTTCTGTGCAAGTGAACTGTCAATGGCAGCCCGCGGTACTACGAGAGTGACCGTGTTAATAGCGAAGTAAGCTTCAGACACTTTGATGTATCCTTTATAGGGACCGATCTCTCCCCAGGAATTCTTGACGACAAAAAACTTCTTGCCACCTTTTGAACGTTCGAGCCCAACGATATGCATCAGGTGATCATCCTGCGTAGTAAGATTTTCAAACAAGCTTTGCCGTAGTTTCGCATCGTATGCGATTTCTTCCGCATCCGGATTAACAGGTGAAGTTGCCTTTGTATCCTTCCACATCATGGCAAAGCCTTCGTTCCTTTGTTTAAAGTTGGCGTTTGAAACGTCCGCGTCCCACATGATGGAATACCCCTTTTCGATCGCGTTCTCGGTCAACGAAATCAATTCATTCAACGGAACATTCAGATACGATTCGTTTGAATAGTTGTCGGGAATCTCGATAATGAAGGGTTTATAATACGGGTGATGCGTGAATGAAGTAATGAACACGTAATCTTCAGACTTGAACTTCAACACTTCCGAAGCAAAAGTCTTAGGCGTATACATTTTCTCCCGATACGTAAACGTCTCTGGTGTTTTCCCTAAGTGGTCATCAAGGATTGCATTATACCCAACTAACCAATCTTCTCTCACCGGTGGTTTTGCAAGCAATGCGTCAAGGTAAGCCTTCAACCGATCAACCATTTTCGAATGATCATGGGACTGCTGTCCGAGTACTAGTCCAGAATAAATACTTTCAGGCATTGCCCCGTATTGGTTTATCGCGTTCACCACATCGTTGCCAAGCCCCCCTTCGGAAAACCTCGCGGAACCCAGGCGCAACAAGTAATTCTTTGCCTTGTTCACGTAAATGTGTCTCACAATGAACATTTCCGACAAATCAAACTCACCGAGATTTGATTTCTTGGTTTGCGATTCAATCAATGAAACAGTGGAAAAGCTCCAACATGTTCCGGTATTTCCCTGGCTTTTGACAGACGTGTGATCAACCCTCGCGATGGTTGTCATTTCCGGGCCAGCATCCTTTATGGGTTGCGCCCATGCGAAAGTTGCAACAAATAGCAAAGCCAGGGTTGAACCGAATAACCTTCTCGAATTATTTTTCATACGAAATTCTGTAAATCACATTAGCGTAATCATCTGAAACAAGCATCGATCCGTCTTTCAGTGTCAACACATCCACCGGACGGCCCCATACTTTTTGCTCCGCGTCATTGAGCCATCCGGAAGCAAACACCTCAAATCCCTCCGACTTATTATCCTTGATGTTCACCATTACCAAATCCTGTCCGATTTTCTTCGAGCGGTTCCACGATCCATGCCGCGCAACGATCAGTTTATTCTTATACGATTCCGGAAACATGCTACCGGTGTAGAATTTCAATCCGAGCGGTGCTACGTGAGGTCCGAGTTTTTCAACTGGGGCAACGAAGTCGCTACATGGCCTTTTGTTTCCGAAGTCGGGATCTTTAACACTACCCTCGTGACAATACGGATAACCGAAATGCATTCCTTGTTTTGAGGCAAGATTCAGTTCACAGTTTGGTATCTCATCACCCATCATGTCGCGACCATTATCCGTAAACCATAACTCACTCGTTTCTGGATGCCAGGTGAAGCCAACAGTATTCCGTACACCTTTTGCAAAAACCTCGCGACCGGATCCATCTGCATTCATGCGTGTGATCGATGCATAGATGTCTTCCTTCGGTTCGCAAATGTTACAGGGGGCTCCCACCGGCACGTACAATTTTCCATCGGGCCCGAAAGCAATGTATTTCCAGCCATGACCGTCTTGTTCCGGAAAGGCTTCACAGATCACTTGTGGTTTTCCCGGATTGTTCAACGTACTCTCAATGCCAGGAAACTTTAGAATACGCGTCATCTCAGCCACATAAAGATCCCCGTCTTTAAATGCCACCCCATTCGGCATATTGAGACTGTCAGCAACGATCCATTTTTTATCTGCCTTAAAATCACCGTCTGTATCTTTTACAGCGTATACTTTATCCTTGTCGCGATTTCCAACAAAGACAGTCCCCTCCGAACTGATGGCGAGCGATCGCGCATTTTCAACTTCCGCAAAGACATCGATTTTAAATCCTTCAGGCAATTTAATTGTAGAAAGCGGGAGTGACTTAGAATATTCGGTGATGGCGGCATCGCCACCCGGTGTCGTATCCTTTGTTGACCCCGTAGAGTCATTGCCGGGCTTGTCACCGCAGCCGGCCAGTCCAACGAGTGTTACAAATAAAAATGGTCGTAAGAATCGCATAGGTTTATAATTAAGGAACCGAAAATACTGGATTTTGACCTCAATTCTTACTGCGATTTTGTGAATGGTGGGCTATTAGGCAACTAAAATTAAACGATCTGCGTATTTTTGTGGTTTAGAACTCTGAGATCAGTGGCCAATACTGCCCTAACTGGTCCTACAACACATACATGATATCGATAACGAATCTTTCCTATTACATTGGAGGCCGCGCGCTCTACGAGAACGCCAGTATGTTTATTAAACCAAAAGACAAAATTGGTTTAATCGGCCTGAATGGTCGTGGAAAATCTACGCTGCTGCGATTAATCAACGGTGAATACAAACCCGATGCTGGATCAATCAGCAAGAGTAATGAGTGCACCATCGGCTTCTTGAATCAGGATCTCCTCTCCTACCAAACGGATGACGCAATCGTAACAGTTGCAATGGAGGCGTTTAAAGATGCGGTAGATACACAGCGGCAGATCGAAAAAATTCTTCATAAGCTAGAGACCGAATACTCGGACGACTTGGTGGATAAACTGACCAAACTCCAGGAGAAATTTGATCACCTCGATGGATACTCCATGCAGGCTAAGGCAGAGGAGGTGTTGGAAGGGATAGGCTTTTCAACTACTGATCTTCATCGACCACTGAAAGAGTTCTCCGGAGGCTGGCGGATGCGCGTGATGCTTGCCAAGCTTCTTCTTGAGAAACCATCCCTGCTCATGCTCGATGAACCTACCAACCACTTGGACTTGCCATCGATTGAGTGGGTAGAAAACTATTTGCGCAATTATGAAGGAGCGGTGATCGTTGTCTCTCACGACAGGAGATTCCTTGATAACGTTGCAACAAAGACCGTTGATGTGACCATGCAACAACTGGTTACATACGAAGGCAATTACAGTTTCTACCTGCAGGAGAAAGAGCTGCGTCAGGAGATTCAACAAAACGCCTACGAGAATCAGCAGCAAAAGATCCGGCAGACCGAACGATTCATTGAGCGGTTCAAAGCAAAGGCATCGAAAGCAAGACAAGTGCAATCGCGTGTCAAAGCACTAGAACGGCTTGACCTCGTGGAAGAAGTCCAGGAAGACAATGCTGCGGTAAATTTCAAATTTCGATTCACACAACAGGCCGGACGATTCATTATCAATTTGAATAACATCTCAAAGTCCTATGGATCACTTGAGATTTTAAAGAACACCTCGATTGCTATCGAACGCACGGACAAGATTGCATTAATCGGAGCAAACGGAAAAGGTAAATCGACATTGTTGCGCATCATTGCCGGAGAAGAACCGGTCCTGGGTGAGCGCACAATGGGCTACAATGTCATTCGTGCGTTTTATGCTCAGCATCAACTCGAATCGCTGAATGTGGAAAATGAAATTCTGGAGGAGTTGAAGCAAGCGGGTTCTGGAAAAACAGAACAAGAGCTCCGTAACGTGCTCGGATGTTTCTTGTTCAATGATGAAGATCAGTTCAAGAAGATCAAGGTGCTATCAGGAGGAGAAAAATCGCGTGTGGCGCTGGCAAAGACACTTATCTCGGAAGCAAATTTTCTTCTACTGGATGAACCAACCAACCACCTGGACTTCATTTCAGAAAATATTCTTATTCAAGCGCTACAGCAATATCAGGGTGCATTTGTTGTCGTCTCTCACAACAGGCACTTCGTGAGTCAGATCGCAAACAAGATCTGGTATATTGAAGATAAACAGATCAAGGAATATCCTGGCACCTACGAAGAATACGAATACTGGAAAAAGAAGAACGAAGAGCAAGGGCAGCCGAAGCCGGAACCTCGAAAACCGAAAGTTGAAAAGAAGCCTGAAAGCGTTCAGACAACACCATCGGTAGCGAACCAAAAAAAGAACCTCGAAAAAGATTTAAAAAAGGTTGAGGAGCAAATTGAAACATTGGAAAACCGTAAGTCAACAATTGAGACGGAGATGATGAAACCGGAAGTGTACAGTGATTTCGAAGCGCTCAAAAAGCTTCAATTTGATCTAGATAAACTGAAGAAGGAACTAACGGCAGCGAATAGCAAATGGGAAGAGATCGTTACCGCGATTGATGCGCTGGGTTAGTTTCGTGTCCAAGTGCAGGGAAAGACCACACGTAATCAATTAAAGCATTTAGAGAGGGTACTTACCGGAACGGTGGACTGAGTCCCGATAAACTTTCAAAAGAGGCGCCAACTCCGGGGACAGAGCCTTTCCCCGGAGCGGTGGCTGCACTCTTATCTAAAAACCCAGTTAAGGGCAATTCGTTTCGACAGAATTCAACTTGCAGATCGCTGGTTGGCTGTCAGAATGTCGTGACGTTTTCGAGTAAAACGCTGAGTCCGAGGATAACACCTAAGAACGCAAGCGCGTATAGACAGGTGTGAAATCTCCGCTGCACTCTTCCTTCTACTGTTTCCATATTTAAGGGGTTTTCAGATTAGACAACCCCTCTGAATAAAAGGTTGGAAAGGTTAATGAAAAATGTAACGAAATCTTAATCCTATATCGAACGTTATTGGATTTGATTTAACGGCTAATTCTGACTTGTAAATGCTATTCATTGGATATCTCAACCCTGGATTTAGGGCTATCCGATATTTTCGAGAAAAACGATAGCTCAGTTCAGTACCTGCAAGACCGCTAAGGTTCACTGATCGGTATGGTGAATTCTCGCCAATTTCCTGTTTGGTTCTATCAAGGTTTCCTCCCTCAGCTGAAACTGTGTTTTGAAGGAATACATCTGTTGCAACCCCCGCGTTCAGCTGCAACCCAAAATTTCTGTTTATGATCATATAGCCCGCCTGCATTGGGATGCTCAGGTACCGGAGATTGTTGTTAACATTGTACGGCATCGTAGACACCAATTTTTCTTCAGCCGGCACATCGCTGGCGCTGAATTTTTGCAGTTCATTGATTGAGGCGGGGCTAAAGCTCGCAGCATCGGAAGAAAGTACGGCACTGTTGGCGGTATAGTCGGAAGACTGGGTTAGGTAGTTGACTCCTCCCTGAAACACCCATCGTTCTGAGAGTTTCGTTCCGATGCTCGCTCCAATTGTATACGCAGTACCTGAAGCCTTTGCTTCTGAGTTCGCGATGGATCGATTTTGCTGAAAGACTGCGGGCGCCTGCCGATCGGAAACTCCTGCATTTGATGCACTAAAAGATCCTGCTGCGAATCCAACGGACGTCCACAATTTTTCGGCATCCTTCGCTTTGGGCTTTGTCTGTTCTTCTTCCTTCTGCGCAATCTCTTTTTCGCGCTGATCAAGTTTAGCCAGCATCAGCTGCACTGGATCAACTTCTTCCTTTTCTTGAACGGGAAGGGAAAGTTTGACCGGGCGATTTTCATACAATGCCGGCATCAGACTATTACCGTTCATGGTCGCTACTTCTTCGCGGTTTGCGCCAAAAACGCTCAGCGAAGTTTGATCGTTTGAATCCTCTAGGTCGGCAATTGCTCCTGTGGCTGATACTGCCTCAACCCGCGAACTATTGGTTTGTTGTGATGGAAAAGCTGATGTATGCGTCTCGGCATTTACAGTAGAAGTTCTATCATTTAAATCCGTTAGTGTTGTACTTGATGGCGATGCTTGGCGATGGTTTTGCGCCACCATCTGATCTTTCGCGCGATTCAGTTGCTCATTTAGTTTCGCATTTGCTGCAAGTTGCTGGGCGAGTTCGTTCGCAGAGCTCTGGTATGAACTCTTCATGATATACACACCAACACCAAGGCCAACCGAAAAAATTACGGCAGCGGCCGCCAGCAGCTGAAAGATCGCCAGTCTTTTCTTCAGCCTGCTTCCGTTTGCGCGCTCAAGATCGAGTTCGATATTCGTCCAGACATTATCGGACGGAGGGACCTCAGCCTCTCGAAACGCCTGCTTCCACGAATCTTCAAAATTTTGCCTCTCCATATTTCGCATAGTACGATGACTCCTTCAATAATTTCTGCTGCAACAACGTGCGAGCTCGTGCATACTGTGACTTTGATGTTCCTTCGGATATACCAAGAAGCTCAGCAATTTCTTTGTGGTTGTACCCTTCAATGGCGAACAAGTTAAAAACAATCTGACATCCCTGTGGAAGCGCCTGAACCATTTCAAGAAGCTGCGAGAAATGAATCCCGGAAATGCTGACTTCGTTTTGCGGCAGGTCGAGTTCCTCAACGTCAACCATTGGGAACAAATACAACTTCTTTCGCTGTTGGTTCAATGCGGTGTTTACCATGATTCTGGTAATCCACGTTTCGAGTTTGCTGTCGCCCCTGAATTCTTTGATTCCCTGGAAAACTTTTACAAAAGCTTCTTGAAGAACATCTTCAGCTTCAGCCGTGCTTTTTGAATAGCGCAGGCAGACAACCATCATTTTCCGGCAATAGCGATCATAAAGCGCCCTTTGATAGCTGCTTTTACCCTCGCGGCATCCTTCTATAAGCTCTGGTTCCTGGAGCATGTATCCGTATGTACGGCTGTTTTCCATTTAGACTCTCCTACCCCGCAAAAGGTTGGAATTATTTTTATCTTTTGTCCTCAATATTATGAAAAATAACGCACTGATTTTCAATAAACTAATCCTGGGTTTCATAGCTTTTTCCTACCTCGGGGCCTGCACTCCGATCGGACAAACCTCCACGAGTGACGTTGGCGGCAAAACCCTCCAACTTTCCGATCAGGCTTACGAGCACCAGATCAAGACCGTAAAGCTTCACCCTGCCTTCAATGAACCTCAAGCTAACCTGTTGCCCGCGGTTACAAAATTAGGACAACCCAACCTGCTTCTACAGTTTGATGACCTTCGCTCCGAACGCGATCTCTACTACGCACGAATTATTCATTGCAATTACGACTGGACGCGGTCGATGTTACAGGACCTGGAGTTCTTAGCTGAATTTAATGAGTTTCCGGTGAACAATTTTGAGTTTTCGGTAGATACTCATATTCCCTATGTTCATTATTGGCTGAATATTCCACAAGTAAAATTGCCAGGCAATTATGTTGTGGTCGTGTACCGGGGTTCTGATAAAGATGATGTTATTCTTTCCCGCAGATTTATGGTCTACGACACGCGCATTGCATTTGCAAATGAACGCAATCTTATTGGAGCCGGCAACGTTGCGAGACTTAATCAGCAAATTAACTTCACAATCAATTACGGTTCCATCGACCTCATCAATCCACTCGAGACGGTCAATGTTACGATCCGACAAAATCAACGCTGGGACAACATCGCTACCAAGATAAAACCCAGCTTCGTGCGTGAGATCGAGAAACAACTTGAATACCGTTTTTTTGATGATTCAAAAATGTTCAAAGGAGGAAATGAGTTTCGGTTTTTCGATTTGAGATCCCTCAATAGCCCCGGGCGGAATGTGGATTTCGTAAAGAATTCAGTTAAGCCTTTCCAAGCTACCCTCGTGAAGGATAAAACAAGGCAGCATGAAGCGTATGCACAATATCAGGATCTGAATGGCGGATTTATCAATGACAATTATGACTATCGTGATGCGAGCTACTCAAATTATGCTGATGTGACGTTCAGGCTTTCCTCTCCCAAATTGAATGGAGAAGTATACGTGACTGGAGCGTTCAATTATTGGAATCTTGGACCTGAGAACAGGATGACCTACGACAGCACACAAAAACTATACACAAGCACCTTTCTGATGAAACAAGGGTGGTATGATTACCAGTACTACGTGCAGTCGAAAGGACTCGCGCCTTATGTGTTGGAAGGATCACACTTTGAAACGGAAAATCAATACGAAATATTCGTTTACTACCGGGCGCTGCGTCCAAGTGCAGATTTGCTAATCGGGTACGTGCGGCTCGATAAGAACGAACGCTAAGCGTAAGTGAATTCCTGCTCCGCCTGATGGTGAATTGAGTCGTTGGCCGCGATGTCAAGCATACCAAATCCCTTATGCGTGAAATAGCCCAGGCCATTCTCGTAAACGAATTGTTGAACTTCTTTGGCTGCGTATAGGGTGAAGGGAAAGGTATAGCCGCGAACTTCGAATTTGATATCGTTATCAAACAGCGGATAGATGCGCGCAAATTTCTTGTGCGTAGTCTGGATGCGATTTATATAATTCTGATCAGGAACAATCTGAAATTTATAAAAAGATGTAAGCTGCTCGGGCGTAAATTTTCCGCTTGCCTCCATGCGCGTTATCGTTGAATCGTAAAGCAAGTCTGAGAATTCATCGCTATCGGGCGGTACGAATTTCTTTCCACGCTCATCGTTGAATGACGCCTGGATGAGAACGATTGGCGATATGCAAAGAAATCGTGCTTCGTCTCCGATCTTCACAGGCTCCTCCATTTCAGTACTTTCCGGGCTCAGGTGAAGATTCCCAACAATGATCTCTTTTTGTTTAAACAATTCGGCTATAAAGTAGTCGAGGAATTTTTTATCCGAGCAGGCAAATACCAGCGTTACTTTTGAGGAATAGTAATGCAGTCCCTTGCGGCTGACTTTGGTTTGACCCTTCAGTCCGGAGAAATTAAATTGATTAAAATCGAGATAAGACTTCTCAGGACCAAATACCAATAGTCCTTTAATCACCTGCGCAATCAGAAATTGATGATGGAATGGAACGTAAGCTCCCCTGTTCTTCAGCGAAAAAATTATCCTGGTTCTCAAACCTCAAAAAATTAAAATGGGGCGAAAAAATGCTAAAAATAATACCCCGCTTTAGACTGAAACTGAGCGGTTTATAAAACTAATAAAAAATAGCAAAGATTGTAATGATCCGTAAGGAATCTTTAAACATTGAAGCGGAAATGCATGATATCACCATCTTGCACCACATACTCCTTACCTTCTACCGCCATCTTGCCCGCCTCCTTACACGCAACCTCCGTTTTATACTTCTGATAATCAGCTAGTTTAATAACTTCAGCCCGGATAAATCCCTTCTCAAAATCCGTATGAATAACCCCTGCCGCCTGAGGTGCTTTCCAGCCCCTCTTTATAGTCCAGGCACGCACTTCCTTCTCACCGGCCGTGAAGTAAGTAATCAATTCGAGGAGGCTGTAGGAGGCGCGAATGAGCTTGTTCAAGCCTGATTCCGTGAGCCCATATTCTTCCAGAAACACCGCACGGTCTGCTTCGTTGTCCAACTCAGCAATCTGTGCTTCAATGGCAGCGCTGATGACCACAACTTCCGCATTTTCTCCCTGGACATGCTTTCTTAACGCTTCAACATGCTTGTTGCCGGTGTGCACCGATGCCTCATCCACATTTGCAACATAAATAACAGGCTTAGCAGTAAGCAGTTGAAGGTCTTCCACGGCTTTCTTTTCTTCCGCGTCCATCTGCACAGCACGTGCGTTCTTGCCCGCAAGCAGTGTTTCTTTGTAGTGCTGGAGCGCGGCTAATTCTTTTTTTGCTTTTATGTCTCCGCTCTTCGCAGTTCGCTCGACACGACCAATTTTTTTCTCGATCGATTCGAGGTCTTTCAATTGAAGTTCGGTATCAATGATTTCTTTATCGGCAACCGGATCAACGCGGCCGTCAACGTGCACAATGTTGTCGTTTTCGAAGCAACGCACAACGTGTACAATAGCGTCTACTTCACGGATGTTTGCCAGGAACTGGTTTCCAAGACCCTCACCCTTACTCGCACCTTTTACCAGACCAGCAATATCTACAAACTCGATGCTTGTTGGGATAACTTTCTGCGGATTTACCAATCCTTCCAAAATATTTAGGCGCTCATCGGGTACGGAAATAATGCCTACGTTTGGCTCGATCGTGCAAAAGGGAAAATTGGCAGCTTCGGCCTTATTATTTGAAATGGCATTGAAAAGGGTTGATTTTCCAACGTTTGGAAGCCCGACTATACCGCATTGTAAACCCATAGAAAGTAATTAAGGGCGCAAATATACTAATAGTAGGCAGTAGGCAACATACAGTAGGCAAAATGGAATGAGTAAGCTGGAGCGAGTATCGTGAGGTAGTAGGCAAAGGCACTAGGCAATTGCCGCTGAGATTCGCGATTTTTATGCGGGTATTGTTGGATTAGTTGTCAATTGTTGATTGGTTCAATAAAAATGGATCCGATTACCTACTGCAGAATTGCCTATTGCCTACTTCTTGCGGTGAGGAATAAAAAAAGCCTCCATGGACGGAGGCTTTCGTTAGGTATAGGTTTAGAATTTAGGTTAGTCCCATTTAAGTTCGGAATCAATCTCAGGGCGGCCGGCAGGTGTTGTTTCTGCTTCCTCGCGCTCAGGGGCGTGATCGAACTGTGTGAAATCAACGTTTGGCATGAGCTCAGTTTTGACGTGGTTAACCGTGTTGGTGAGCGCTTCCATAAACTTGTTAAAATCTTCTTTGTAAAGGAAAATTTTATGTTTCTCGTAAGTAAAACCATCCTCCTTAAAACGCTTCTTACTCTCCGTGATGGTCAGGTAATAATCATTTGAACGAGTTGATTTAACATCAAAAAAGTAGGTTCTTTTCCCCGCTTTTACCTTGGTAGAGAAGATCTCATCCCTACCGTTTGTCTTGTTTTCTTCCACAATCCTTCAATTTTATAGTTAGGTTTAACGCAATGGTTCTATCGAAGATAGTATTTTGGCTAAGGATTGCAAACTAACTCATAATAATTAAGTTTGAGAAACGTTGCCAAACCCTGGCGAAAGGCCGAAAATTATTCATTTTCCAAGAGATTGTGAGCATACGATTAAATGAAATAGCGCAAAATGTTAGCCTTGAGCTACTTGCGCGACAGATGGTGGAGGGGTTCATCACAGGTCTTCACAAATCGCCTTACCATGGTTTTTCTGTGGAGTTTGCCGAGCATAGGTTATACAACGAGGGTGAGAGTACCCGTCACGTTGACTGGAAAGTGTATGCCCGAACGGATCGGTTGTTTACAAAACGATATGAGGAAGAGACCAACCTCAGATGCCTCATCGCGTTGGATACCTCACCGTCCATGTATTATCCGGAGGATACAAAATCTAAAATCAGGTTCAGTGTCTACGCAGCCTCCGCTCTGAGTTACCTTCTGAACAGGCAACGTGATGCCGTTGGGCTTTGTCTGTTTTCTGACCGGGTTGAAACGATGACTCCCGTACGCTCCACACCCACTCATCTGGATAAAGTATTTACGTTACTCAACAACGTTGTCAATCATCCGGGAAAACAAAGTAAAACGCGTGTAGGCCATGTGTTGCATGAAATTGCCGAGAAGATTCATAAGCGCTCGCTCGTGGTCTTATTTAGCGATATGTTTGACGGTGATGAAAATACCGAGGAGGTATTCAAAGCGCTTCAACACCTGAAGCACAATAAGCACGAGGTGATCGTGTTTCATGTGATGGACAACCAAACGGAATTGATGTTTGATTTTGATGACCGTCCAATGGAATTCATTGACCTCGAGTCGGGCGAAAAGATCAAATTAAACCCAGCAGACATTAAAACGCATTACCGCGCTGAGGCTCAAAAGTTTCACGCCATGCTGAAGATGCGTTGCAATCAGTATAAAATTGATTTTGTGGAAGCGGATGTGCAGAGTGATTTCAGTACCATTCTTCAGACTTATCTGATTAAGAGGACGCGAATGCGATAATATGAAGTAGGCAGTAGGCAAATGGGCAGTAGGCAAGCCTGCCTCATCGCTGATATCGAGAAAGTAACTGATACTTTATACTTAAATTCAAATGAATTTTCTGGAACCTTTGCCTACTGCAAAATGCCTATTGCCTACTGCTGCTCAACCTCCTGGTGCAGCCATGCCTTTTTAGCCAGAAGTTCTTCTTTGGTCTCCACCATGTCAGGATCAGGAACACAGCAGTCGACAGGGCAAACAGCAGCACACTGAGGCTCTTCGTGAAAGCCTGTACATTCCGTACACTTACCGGAGACGATATAGTAGAATTCATTGGACACCGGTGGCTGCGGAGTCTTGCCATCTACGGCAGAACCATCTTCAAGTTCAACCGTCTCTAGCTTAGTGCCACCTGACCAGTTCCATTCGCGGGCTCCTTCGTAAATCGCTGTGTTCGGGCATTCCGGCTCACATGCACCACAGTTGATGCACTCGTCCGTAATCATTATTGCCATGCTTTTCCTACTTTTGAATCCTTAATATTCGACAAAAATACTTGCAATTTGTCATCCTGACAAACAAAGCAGGTGCCATAAAAGTTTATGAAACTGAAAGATAGAATTGCAGCGTTCGCAAAGTTGGGGAAAGAGCTTGATGCAATCGATAGAGACACATGGCTGACACTGATAACAAAAGCCAAGAACGAGAATTCCTGGTTTACGGAAGAAAGTATACAATACGCATTTAGTGGGGTAAAACGGTACTTAGAGGAAAATAGTCTTACGAAATGGACAGCCGCTTACGAACTAACAGACGTTAAACCAAAGGTTGTTGGCGTTGTGATGGCTGGCAATTTGCCGTTGGTGGGCTTCCATGATTTCCTTGCCGTTTTGATCAGTGGCAATGCATTGCTAGTAAAGTTGTCCTCGAAAGATCGCGTGCTCCCACTCTTCATCGCAGAAAAATTAGTGGCGATTGAACCACGTTTTGCCGGACTGATCCGGTTTGAAGACCAACTCAAAAATTTCGATGCGGTGATTGCCACAGGAGGCGATAACTCAGCCCGATACTTTCATTACTACTTCGGGAAATATCCTAATGTCATTCGAAAAAACCGGACGTCTTGTGCCGTCTTAAAAGGGAATGAGACTGGCGCGGAGCTAGAGGCACTGGGTCACGATGTTTTCCAGTACTTTGGATTGGGATGCCGCAATGTGTCGAAGATTTTCATACCTAGAAATTTCGATGTGACCTCAATCTTTCCACCATGGGAAAAGTTTAAGGACATCATCCATCACCACAAGTACAATAACAATTACGACTATCAGAAATCCATCATGCTCGTCAATGGCAATAAATTCCTTGACAATGGCTTCCTACTCGTGGAAGAAAATCAGAAGCTCGTCTCGCCAATTGCAGTGCTGTATTACGAGCGTTATGAAGACGAGAGCGATCTGGCGTTGAAGCTTACGGAAGCGAAGGACAAGATCCAATGCATTGTCGGTACGATGACTCCTGCGTCAATACCATTCGGTCAGGCACAATCCCCTATGCTCTGGGATTATGCCGACCAAATTGATACGCTAAAATTTCTTAAGACTCTGAATTAAGGTTTTTCGCCCCGGATGATTTCAACCCATCCTGTGATAGGCTCGCTACCACCTACTGAAAGCTGGTAGAAGTACACGCCATCAGCAGCACCTTCACCATTCCAGTCGTTTGTATAATTCTTGCTCGAATATACTTCTTTGCCCCAGCGGCTTGAGACGACCAGCTGTGCATTGTCTGCCGGCAGATTGCGGATAAAGAACAAGTCGTTTACGTTATCTCCATTCGGGGTGAAGATGTTTGGAATGTAGACAGTCTGATCCATTTTCACGCGGCCTACAAGTTCGAGTACACAACCAACATTATCCATCACCTGAATGACATAACGACCTGGAGGAACGTTTTCGAACTTCTTTTGGAATTGGTTGTTGGCGTTCAAATCCGGTTCAGTGAAGTTCGTTTCATAGCTCTGGAAATTGAATGACGCTGCAGAGTCAAGCTCGATCCTTACCGAGTACGGCATAGCGCCACCACTGATGTTGTTGGCCTCAATAGAGCCGTTTGCAATGTCAGGGTATGATTGCTTACTCGGTCCGACAAGCGCAAATACCTCATTCGGCACGACTACGTCAACGAGTGGCGACACGATTTCACAGCCCGTAGAAGGACTGGTCTGCACCATTTGAATCTGATAATCATCGGCATTCCGTAAGAAGGTATGAAGCTGATACTCCAGGAATTCAGTAGCCGTTGCAGAAATTGAAGTGCGCTGAATTGTTTCAACGAGAACACCTGTCGTTTTCTTGTACACCCGGAACTCGAAGGCAACACCAGGCTCGCCTGTAATATTTGTCAGTGTCACCGAAAGATCGTTCGCCACACACGTTGGCTGAACTTCGAAGCTCAATGCATACGCGCCTTGCATCGCGATCGGTTCACTGCGCGTAGGACAAACCGCAGTTGTCGACTTCGCATACACAAAATAGGTGCCTCTTGAGAGATTATTGAATGTAATGAATGGATCGGAATAGTTTCTATACTCACTGTCAGCAGGCTCGTTAAATTGATCCTCGCTGATCGCAAGCTCATAAGTACCAGGATCAAGCACTTTTACAACAAGCGATCCACTGTTTCCATTGTTTGCGCAAGTTGGGTCAATCGCAGTATACGAGAAGTTAATAAAGCCCGGGAATGTAACATTGGCAGGAACAATCTTCTCGCAACCGCTGCCATCACGTACACGAATTGAATAGAAGCCACCGGTTAACGCGGTGAAATTATTATCGGCCTTGTAGTTAATGCCATCAATCGAAAATTGATAGCCCGAACCCGATCCACCAGTCGCAATGATGTTCGTGATGGCGCCATCGGCACCATCGCAGGTCGCAGCCGTGATACTGAACGTTGCATTAATATCAGGATTAACACTGTTGATCGTTACCTCCACTGAGGCAGGACATGCGTCCGCCAACTTCTCTCCCACGAGGATTTGTTGAGTACCAATCGGAGGAAGGTCTGCGATCTGACCTGGTGTGCCTGGCACGAACAACTTCCATGAACTGCCATCCAGCGAATAATAGTACTCACCGGTTGTACTACCGGTTGCATTGATAACGGCTGAGCCGGTTGCCGATCCAAAACAGGTTGGATTCGTTACGCTCGCGAGATCGACTGTTGCCTGAACTGTGGTCAACAGTGGTAAACTATAGGCGAGCCCCTGACAGGTGTTCACCTGATAGTGATAGAAATTGGAAGGCGAAAGGTCACTAAACACATGCGGTGTATTCGGAAGCACACTCACTTCTCTCTTAAATATTGGTGTGGACACGCTATCATACAATATCAGCGTGTAGCTCGGATCTGGTGTACCGGTTGGCACAACAGTCAATGTAATCGAGCCGTCATCCTGATCGGTACAGCTTGGGCGTTGTTCAGCAACCACCTGGACAATCGCAGAACAAGTTCCACCTCCAGGGCCACCTCCGCCATTACAATTAGATGATACTGCGGCCGTGATCGGTGCAGATAAACATCCACCTGCATCACGAACAACAATCGAATATACTCCTTGAGCCAGATTGTCAAACTCTGGATCAGTCTGGAATGCGCCACCGTTTAATGAATACTCGTATGGTAGCGTCCCACCAGTAACACCTCCTACTAAAATCTCACCGTCTCCTCCAGCGCACGATACGTTGGTCGGATTTGCCGATGCATTGATGGTCACGCCATTGAGAATTGTAATAGTTGCCACCGATGACACACACGATGATGCATCACGCACAACGATGGAATAAGTCCCAGCAGCGAGGTTATCAAACTGATTCGGGAACTGAAATGTCACTCCATTATCTTTTGAATATTCGTACGGAGTTGTCCCTCCTGTCACTGCAGATATTGTTATCGATCCGTTCGGAACACCATTGCAATCTGCGTCCTGCTTGGCGATAGTCGGAATGATGTTGCCAGGCGTAACTCCGATGACAGTCGTACCAAGAACTTTTGTGCAACCCATATTATTTTCCATCACCACCTGGTAGGTTCCAGGAGCAAGGCCAGTAAACACCGGTGAAGCCTGGAAAGGCGCGCCTCCGGTTATTGAATAGCCAAACGGAGTTGTTGTGCCAAACTCACCCGCGATCTCAATTCGACCATCATCTGCACACGATGAAGCATCAGTCTTGACAATCGATCCGCCAAACGTTACCTGGTTGTTGATTATGATTGACACAGCCGATGACCTGCAGCCTTCCGAATCTCTGACTACAACGGAGTAGTTAGTGTCTCCACTTAAATTCGGAAATATTGGCGATGCCTGGAACGAGCCTGGGGCTCCGTTGTTAATTGAATACTCGTAGCCTCCTACTCCCCCCGTTACGCTTGTGATTCTGATTTCCCCGGTAGTGAACGGAGCACAGGTTGCATCCGTCTTTTCAATTACAGGAACAATATTGCTGACAACGCCAACCGATACTAAAACAACATTAGAAAGACACGAGCCATTATCTCTAACCACTACCGAGTATGTGGCCGGGGCAAGGTTTTCAAAAGTATTGTCATTAAGCTGGAACGCGCCACCATTCAACGAATACGAGAAAGGCGCGACACCTCCACTTGTTACGTTTACGGTGATAACGCCATCGTCCTGATCGCAGGAAGTATCCGTCTTCGAAGCTGTTGCCGTGATGGTCTGCGTATTGTTAATGACAATTGAGAAAGCCGATGAACGACATAGACTGGCATCCATTACCACCACAGAATAATTAACTCCGCCTTGCAGACCGTTGAATTCGTTCGACAACTGAAATGAAACGCCATTATCAACAGAATATTGATACGGACCAGTGCCGCCTGTTACTCCAGCCACTCTAATCATACCGTTCGAAACGCCATTGCAGGCTGCGTCCGTCTTTTCAATGGTAGGAATGATTGCGGTTAGAGCGTTGATCGTAATTGGTGTTGGATTTGATATACATCCTGTCGGAATATCCCGTGCAACGACCTGGTAAAGGCCGGAACTCAATCCCGAAAAGGTACTCAAGGCCTGAAATGTGCTACCTCCGTTAATCGAATAATCGTATGGACCGGTACCACCCACCACAGATAAAACGCGGATTTCCCCATTGTTCACGCCAAAGCAACTGGCATCGTCCGAATCTGTTGTAATGGTGATTGTCGGGCGTGTATTTCCGACATTCACAACTACTACCTCCGAACATCCACTAACGGGATCAGTAGCCGTAAGTGTATAGGCGCCATCTTCGAGCGCAGCAATATCTTCTGTATTTGCAGCAAATCCATTTGGCCCAGTCCATGCAAACTGTGTCGCCACAGTTACCGTCACATCAATTGATCCATTGAATGGTGCGACACATCGATTATTATCACCGGTTGCGTCAACATTAATTGTTACGGTTGGTCTGTTATCACCAACATTAACTACTTCGAGGTCCGTACACCCACTCACCGGGTCGGTAGCGGTCAGCGTATAGGCACCGTGTTCAAGTGCAGAAATATCTTCGTTATTTGAAGTAAAACCATTCGGCCCTGTCCACGAGAATTGTGTTGCTCCACTAACGGTTACATCGATCGAGCCTGCAAACGGACCAACACAACGTGTATTATCGGTTGTTGCATCGACCGTGATTGAAACTGTCGGACTTGTACTTCCAACATTTACAACTTCTACCGCTTCGCAGCCACTTACTGGATCCGTTAATGTAAGGGTATATGATCCTGTCTCAAGTGCCGTTAGATCTTCATCGCTAGATGTGAATCCGTTTGGACCAGTCCATGAAATCTGGCTGCCACCGGAGATCGTTACAGAAATAGCACCCGTAAATGGCGCAACGCACACACTGTTATCCGTCACGTCATCCACTGTTATAGAAACCGCAGGCGTGGTATCGTCAACATTAACAACTTCAACGGCCTCACAGCCACTAATCGGGTCAGTCAGGGTTAATGTATACGCACCGGATTCAAGTTCAATCAGATCTTCATCGGATGAGGTAAATCCATTGGGGCCAGTCCATGAGATTTGAGTACCGCCAGCGATGGTGACATTGATTGCACCAGCGTAGGGTACCGTGCACTTATTGTTGTCAGTTACAGCATCAACAGTTATCGAAACGGTTGGAGAATTATCTGCAACGTTAACGTTTTGCACCGCTTCACATCCGCTTACAGGGTCAGTTGCTGTCAATGTGTAAGCACCTGGCTCCAGATCTGCAATGTCCGCAATCGCAGCCGTAAATCCATTTGGTCCTGTCCATGCGAATTGTGTTGCACCGGAAACAGTTACGTTGATGGCACCATTAAAGGTTGGAATACATCGAGTATTGTTCGTGACGCCATCAACTATTATTGAAACCGTTGGAGAATTATCTCCAACGTTGATGTTCTCTATAGCTTCGCATCCGCTCACCGGGTCAGTGGCTGTCAGGGTATAAGATCCTGGCTCAAGAGCACCAATATCTGCTGTCGAGGCAGTGAATCCGTTTGGTCCTGTCCAGGCAAATTGTGTTGCTCCCGAAACAGTTACGTTGATCGCACCATTGTACGCTGGAATGCATCGCGTATTGTCCGTTACTCCATCGACCATTATCGAAACGGTTGGAGGATTGTCACCGACATTGACGTTCTCTATCGCCTCACATCCGCTTACGGGATCCGTGGCGGTGAGTGTATAGGCACCGGGCTCAAGGGCTGCGATATCTGCTGTCGAAGCAGTGAATCCGTTCGGTCCCGTCCAGGCAAATTGTGTTGCTCCAGAAACAGTAACGTTGATCGCACCATTGTACGCTGGGATACATCTTGTATTGTCTGTTACCCCATCGACTGTTATTGAAACCGTTGGAGGATTATCACCCACGTTGACAATTTGAACATCGGTACATCCGCTCACCGGATCAGTGGCTGTTAGTGTATAGGCACCTGGCTCAAGGGCTACGATATCTGCTGTCGCGGCACTAAATCCATTTGGTCCTGTCCACGCAAATTGTGTTGCTCCGGAAACAGTTACATTGATTGCACCATTGTACGCGGGGATGCATCGTGTATTGTCTGTCACACCATCGACTGTGATGGAAACAGTTGGCGGATTATCTCCAATGTTCACGTTCTCTATCGCTTCACATCCGCTTACGGGATCCGTGGCTGTGAGTGTATATGCACCGGGCTCAAGAGCAGATATATCCGCTGTTGAAGCCGTGAACCCGTTTGGTCCGGTCCATGCGAATTGTGTAGCACCAGAAACAGTTACATTGATTGCACCATTATACGCTGGTATACATCTTGTATTATCTGTCACGCCATCGACCGTTATCGAAACCGTTGGAGGATTGTCTCCGACATTGACGTTCTCTATAGCTTCGCATCCGCTTACCGGGTCGGTGGCTGTTAGTGTATAGGCACCGGGCTCAAGAGCAGATACATCCGCTGTCGCGGCAGTGAATCCGTTTGGTCCTGTCCAGGCAAATTGTGTTGCGCCCGTAACGGTAACGTTGATCGCACCATTGTAGGCTGGAATACATCTTGTATTGTCTGTTACTCCATCGACTGTTATTGAAACCGTTGGAGGGTTATCACCCACGTTGACGATTTGAACATCGTTACATCCGCTTACCGGATCAGTGGCTGTCAATGTATATGCGCCTGGCTCGAGGGCTGAAATATCTGCTGTCGCGGCAGTGAATCCGTTTGGTCCCGTCCACGCAAATTGTGTTGCTCCGGAAACAGTTACATTGATCGCACCATTGTACGCGGGGATGCATCGTGTATTGTCTGTCACACCATCGACCGTGATGGAAACATTTGGCGGATTATCTCCAACGTTCACGTTCTCTATCGCTTCACATCCGCTTACGGGATCCGTGGCTGTGAGTGTATATGCACCGGGCTCAAGAGCAGATATATCAGCTGTCGCGGCACTAAATCCATTTGGTCCTGTCCAGGCAAATTGTGTAGCACCGGAAACAGTAACATTGATTGCACCATTGTACGCTGGGATACATCGTGTATTGTCTGTCACGCCATCGACTGTGATCGAAACGGTTGGAGGATTATCACCCACGTTAACGATTTGAACATCGTTACATCCGCTTACCGGATCAGTGGCTGTCAATGTATATGCGCCTGGCTCAAGGGCTGAAATATCTGCTGTCGCGGCAGTGAATCCGTTTGGTCCTGTCCAGGCAAATTGCGTAGCACCCGAAACGGTAACATTGATTGCTCCATCGTAGGCTGGGATACATCTTGTATTGTCTGTTACTCCATCGACTGTTATTGAAACCGCTGGAGGGTTATCACCCACGTTAACGATTTGAACATCGTTACATCCGCTCACCGGATCAGTGGCTGTCAATGTATATGCGCCTGGCTCGAGAGCTGCAATATCTGCGGTCGCGGCAGTGAATCCGTTTGGTCCTGTCCACGCAAATTGTGTTGCGCCCGTAACGGTAACGTTTATCGCACCGTTGTAGGCCGGGATACATCGTGTATTGTCTGTCACGCCATCGACTGTGATCGAAACGGTTGGAGGATTATCACCCACGTTCACGATTTGAACATCGTTACATCCGCTTACCGGATCAGTGGCTGTCAATGTATATGCGCCTGGCTCGAGGGCTGAAATGTCTGCTGTCGCGGCCGTGAATCCGTTTGGTCCCGTCC
>DASWTM010000372.1:0-6154 GCA_036402115.1 Chryseosolibacter sp. | reverse complement strand
TCACCCGTTTCATAACGTTGCTTGCCAAACTTGTGCATGATGGAATTGATCGAGAATGTTCCGTGATACAGAATCACT
Organism: Chryseosolibacter sp.; assembly: GCA_036402115.1. Taxonomy (GTDB): domain Bacteria; phylum Bacteroidota; class Bacteroidia; order Cytophagales; family Cyclobacteriaceae; genus Chryseosolibacter. Next base: position 6,076 of record DASWTM010000372.1, on the reverse strand, counting down.
GTGCTCAGGAAAAATCCGATGAATAAAGTCGAGAATGCGTGATGCGTAAAAAATTCTGTGATGCTTCCACCGTTAACAATTGCACCTGCCGCCATAACAACCAGCGCGAGAATGGTTGGTGGAACAAGGTAATATTTATTCAACCACATTAGCTCGGGATACTTAGCGTAGTCTCCAATGGTTTTGTAGTCGGTTTCTTTGAAGTCAGGGCCTACGATCCAACCAATATGTGAATACCAGAAGCCATAGATTTTCATTGAGTGTGGATCAGCGGGTGTGTCGCTATGACGGTGATGATGGCGGTGATGAGCAGCCCACCACAGCACACCTTTTTGCGCAGTCGTCTCCGACATGAAGGCAATCACAAACTGAAACCAGCGTGAAGTCTTGTACGATTTGTGAGCAAAGTAGCGGTGATATCCTCCCGTTACCCAGAACATGCGTGTAACGTACAGCACTCCACACACAATCCAGTCGAACAGAGTTGCACCTGTCCAGATCGCAGCGAGTGGTAAAAGATGAACAGCGGCAAAAGCGATCTCTTGAGAGATGATCGGCTTACTGCGCTTTTCAGGGTTTAATGTAGTTTGACTCATTGGTGTACTAACAGCAGACTTGATTTAATAAGTTCAGGATGGATCCGCTGAATTTCCTCCTGAAGTAGATTACAAAGGTCGTGTGTAAATGGGAGAAATCATTGATGAATTCGATGATTTTCGTCAGGTGTGGGATTAGTGGTTAATTGGCGAACTTATGAACGAGCGTTAGCCGGCAGTAACAATTTATTCTTCGGAGGAGGATCGTCTTTTACGTTCTGCTGGCACTCACCTCGTAATGTGGTTACGGCATTAGGAATTAGGCATTAGGAATTAGGCATTAGGCATTGGGAAATGCCGGAATACGTCAACGGAATTTATTGAGCAAAGTGAAAGGAAAGATGAATCCTGAAAACCTCACGACACCCACTAATGCCCAATGCCTAGTGCCTAATGCCTTCTTGAATCGATGACGATTATCACACCCCTGAACTACTTTTTCTTCGAAGCAGAAATAAGTTCGTTCAGTTTCAAAAGTGCTTCGACAGGACTAATGGTGTTGATGTCAATTTTTCCCAGCATGTCCATGATTTCAATGAAGCGCGGATCGGCTGCGAAGAGACTCATCTGCGGTGTGGCTTTCGGAAGCTCCTGGATTTTTTTCTTTTCGTTTTTGTGTTTGTCTTTTTCGAGGAAGTGAAGGATCTCGTTCGCGCGGAACACGACCTTGTTTGGCATACCTGCGATCTGCGCAACGTGGATACCGAAGCTATGCTCGCTTCCACCTTCTTTTAATTTGCGCATGAAGATGATCTTGTCGCCAACTTCTTTCACCGACACATTAAAATTCTTCACCCGAAGATGGTCTTCAGCAAGCTGGTTCAGCTCGTGATAGTGCGTGGCAAATAAAGTCTTCGGCTTGCAATCTTTCTGACCGTGATTGTGAAGATACTCGACAATCGCCCATGCAATGGAAACACCATCATATGTGCTGGTACCGCGACCTATCTCATCCATGAGTATAAGGCTGCGGTTGCTCAGGTTGTTGAGGATACTCGCGGTCTCCGTCATCTCCACCATAAAGGTGGATTCACCACGCGATAAATTATCAGACGCACCAACGCGTGTAAATATTTTGTCAACGATACCAATGCTTGCACTTTCGGCCGGCACGAAACTTCCCATTTGTGCAAGCAATACGATCAGTGCGGTCTGACGGAGCAACGCAGATTTACCCGCCATGTTCGGACCGGTGATAATCAGGATCTGCTGCTTCTCGCTGTCGAGATAAATATCATTTGGAACATATGATTCTCCAACCGGAAGTTGTTTCTCGATCACCGGGTGACGACCTGCTTTAATATCAACGATTAATGAGTCGTTTATTTCTGGTTTGTGATAGCGATTTGCGCGTGCTACGAAGGCAAATGAAAGCAGACAGTCCAGTTGCGCTATCACTCGCGCGTTCTGCTGGATTTGCGGAATGTAATCCGCGGCAGCGTGAACAAGCGCGTTGAAGATCCGTTGCTCAATTACTACGAGTTTTTCTTCCGCATGAAGAATTTTTTCTTCGTATACTTTCAATTCTTCGGTAATGAAACGCTCAGCATTAACCAAGGTCTGTTTGCGGATCCAGTCAGAAGGAACTTTGTCTTTATTGGCGTTGCTTACTTCAAGGTAATATCCGAAAACTTTGTTGTACGAAATCTTTAGCGATGAAATGCCTGTGCGCTCAACTTCCCGCTTTTGGATTTGGAGCAGATAATCCTTTCCGGAGAATGCAATTTTTTGAAGTTCGTCCAGCTCAGCATCAATTCCTTCTTTGATAAGACCTCCCTGATTGCTCAGGATGGATACATCTTCGCGCAATTCCTTTTCGATTTTTTCAAGCAGGAATTCACACGGGTGAAGTTGATCCGCCATCTTCTGCAATTCGGCCGAGGAATGTTCACGCAACGCTTGTCTTGCAGGAGCAATGCACTTCAGCGACCGCTTCAACTGAATCATCTCCCGCGGGTTGATCCGGTTAACCGCGACTTTTGAAATCAGTCGTTCGAGATCGGCTATGTGCTTGAGGCAGTCCTGAATTTTTTCAGCGAAGGTGTGATCTGTATAAAATGAATCAACGATTTTCAGTCGCTCATCGATCGCCACCTTGTCTTTCAACGGAAGGATCATCCATTTCCGCAGCTGACGCGAACCCATGGGAGTAACGGTCCTGTCGAGGATATCGATCAACGGAACGCCACCATCGTGTTGCGAGTGCACGATCTCGAGGTTGCGAATCGTAAATTTATCGAGCCACACATACTTATCTTCATCAATGCGTGAGATGGAAGAAATATGCGATGTGTCTTTGTGTTCAGTGTCTTCAAGGTAGTGGATGATTGCCCCTGCAGCGATAATGGCCTCACCGTATTCATCGATACCAAAACCTTTCAGTGATGCCGTCTTGAACTGGTTGATGAGTTTTTCATATCCATAGTCAAAACCATAAACCCATTCGTCCAGCGCGAAGGTGTTGTACTCATCGCCAAAAAGTTTTTCAAAGCGTTCGCGCGATGATTTACTGAAAATGATTTCAGAAGGAGAGAATCCTTGCAGAAGTTTCAGTACATAATTCTCGTTTCCCTGTGCTGCATAAAACTCGCCTGTCGATACATCCAGAAACGAAATTCCCAACACATCTTTCCCAGCGAAGATTGATGCGAGGAAGTTATTCTGTTTGCGTTCGAGTACGTTATCATTGTAGGATAGCCCGGGCGTTACCAGCTCCGTCACACCACGCTTCACAATTCCTTTTACAAATTTCGGATCCTCCAGCTGATCACAGATTGCCACACGATGCCCGGCACGAACCAATTTTGGCAAGTACGTATCGAGCGAATGATGCGGAAATCCGGCAAGTTCCACCTCCGAAGACGATCCTGCACCGCGCTTCGTCAATACGATGTCAAGCACTTTGCTCGCAGCTACGGCATCCTGACCAAACGTTTCGTAAAAATCTCCGACACGGAAGAGTAAAAGCGCCCCGGGATACTTCGCTTTAATAGCGTTGTACTGCTTCATCAGCGGGGTTTCAGTAGTGGTGGTTTTTGCTTCAGACATTCAGGGTAAAAATACCAATTTTCCTAGCACCAATAACCAAATTCCAAATCACAAATTCCGAGATCCAAATGCCCAATTCCAAAAGGTGAGCGCGCTGATAAAGTAACAAGCAACACTTGCCGTTTTAACGATTTGTAATCCAATGGAATACTCTTAATCCTCTCGAGTTTGGTTTTTGGAATTTGGAATTTGGAATTTGGAATTTTTGCTTGGGATACTTTATCATTTCTGACGTTTGAGATTTGATTATTGGTGCTTTTCCGCAACAACGACCCACATCTTGTCTCCCTTTTCTTTCGTTCGGTCTACATAGGGATCTTTCTGAAATGTTATTTTGAATCCTGCCTTCTTCAAGTCTTCGAGCGCGAATGACATGCCGAGCTCGTGGCGTTTTTCCTGTTCGGATCGCGTTGATTTTCTCCGCGCTTCAGCGATTGGTTCACACAACAATAAACGTCCGCCTGGTTTCAGAGCCTTCAGGATATGTTGAAGAATTGCATCATGGTCATCCATTTCGTGATACGTGTCGAGGATGATGACCGCATCGAGCGAATTCATCGGAAGTTTTGGATTATCATAGTCGCCTTTGATCGCTGCGATATTTTCGATTTTTGATTCCGCGGCAAGCGATTCCACTTTTTTTACTTTGGAATCTTCCACATCGACCGCGTATACCTTTCCTGCCTTGCCCACAATTTTTGAGAGCTTGAATGTCATATATCCTTCATGGCATCCCACATCGGCCGCCTGGCTGCCTTCTTTGATCTTCAATAACCTGATCAGTTCATCGGGTTTCTGCCACGTATCCCGTTCTTTCCAGGCGTGTGCAGAATAAATATTTTTATAGGGGTCCTGAGCAGACGCGTTCAATGCCAGCAACAGGAAAAGCATGAGGATTCGCATACGGGTTAAACGCAATTAAAATAGCACAGGATTATTTTTTCGACCTGTAATAATCGCTGTTGAATTGGTACTGATTGACAAAAATAAATAGCTATGGCTTTGGCCATGGCTATAGCTAACAGCCATTGCCTATGAAGATAAACTTGAAGAACTGGATTATTAGAGCTGCCATTATTGGCTTTTTCTTCGGTGTCGGATTTATGATTTCGTACCTCGCAGTGATTAACGGGCAATAAGGCACATGTCGTCTCCGGACAAGGAATTTACAAGGCTGGTTGAAGAGAACCGTGGTATCATCTTCAAGGTTATTCGTCTTTATGTGAATCACGAGGAAGATCAAAAGGACCTTTACCAGGAAATTATTTTCCAGGCATGGCGGTCGTATCCACGTTTTGAAAGGCGTTCGAAGTTTTCCACATGGTTATACCGCATTGGCTTGAACACTGTGCTAACGTTTAAACGGAGGCCGAATGTGATCGAGCACCATGACGACATGAGCGCATTTACTATTGCGGATAAAACGACTTCCTCAGACAGTGAATCCCTCTACCTTGCTATACGCCAACTTAACGAAATCGACCGGATGATTATTTCACTTCATCTTGATGGCTATGAAAATGAAGAGATCGCTGACATCGCGGGATTGACAAAAAATCATGTTGCTGTGAAGCTCCACCGTATAAAGGATGTTCTTGTAAAAACGCTTAAACCTGTGTGATATGGATTTGAAAAAAGCGTGGAAAAATCTGGAGAAAGAAAAGTTAAGCCTTCCGGTTACGGGAACCATCGCCATTCCTAAACAATCGAAGCACCCGGTGGCGGGCATCATCAACACCTTCGCTTTGAGCCTGGTGTTTTGCACACTATTTGGAGGAATTTTCATGGCGTTGATTTTCGTGATGGATCAACTGATCGTCCAAATTGGGCTGGCCGTGATCACGTTCTTTTATGGCGTGCTGTTTACGATTAACTGGCGTGTACTTCACAAAGTGAAGGCGCTGCACAAGTCTGATGAGAAAGTGCTGAACGTTCTTCATGGCGTTCATGCAATCGTTTCACACACCATAAAATTTCAGCAGCGGCTCTCCTGGATATTTTTTCCAATCTGTGTTGCCGGGGGTTTTGTACTCGGTGTTTCAATGAAGAAGGATGCAGCAGCGATGATGGTGCAGCCGAAATTTTATCTGAGTTTAATTGTAACGATGGCTGTGATTACACCTGCCGCATACTTGCTAAGCAAATGGATGACAAACCTTTCACACGGCAAGTACCTCAAGCAAATTGACGAACTTATTCGTCAGGCGAAGGAGGATTAGAGAGGCGAAAACTTTGACTATTTTCGCAGCATGAAGAAGCTAAAACTGGAAGAACTTGGACGGATTTCCATCGATGAATTCAAGGCGTCTGAAAAACTTCCCATTTCGATCGTCCTCGATAATGTCAGAAGTTTGCACAATGTGGGCTCAGCGTTTCGCACTACTGATGCTTTTCGCTTTGAAAAAATTTATCTCACTGGGATCACCGGTACG
>DASWTM010000371.1:0-6534 GCA_036402115.1 Chryseosolibacter sp. | reverse complement strand
CAGTTGCCATGAGGCGATAAAGAATTTCACCCATGATCATCCCGATATCGTCCTGATGGATATCGAGTTGCCAGGCATGAATGGGATTCAGGGAACGCGTGTTATCAAGGAGCGATTCCCGCGCACCGAAATCATTATGGTTACCGTTCACGAAGACAATGACTGGGTTTATCAGGCCTTGAAGGCCGGAGCATCAGGCTACATTACAAAGAGCGCCAATTATCACGAACTGATTACCGCACTCAACGAGATCGTAAAAGGGGGAGCACCCATCAGTAGTCACATTGCAAGAAAGATTGTTGAGGATTTTCATGTAAGTCCGGTCTCGCCATTGTCCAAACGCGAAACGCAAGTGCTGATGTTAATTGCCCAATGCAAGACCTACACTCAGATCTCGGAAGAATTGCTGATCTCCAAACAGACAGCTAAAACATTTATAAAAAACATTTACGCGAAGTTGCAGGTGAACAGCAAGGCAGAGGCGGTGGCGAAAGCAAATCGCGACAGGCTGATTTAAATTTTCGGGGTGGTTTTTCAAAGTCGAAGGGTGCTCACGGGCATCCTTCTTCATGTCTTTGGAATTCATAACTCCTGCATTATCGAAACTCTCCCACTTATCTTTCACGATAAGTTCGCATAGGTTTAGGTTAATTGATCAGACAACCTCAAGAGTTTGGCCTCCAGGACGTGGAGGCTTTTTTGTTACCACCGCAATCACATCACATACGATGTAGCAATCTTCGAACAGTCATTACTCATTCGGATTAGCCGGCAATTTTTTCCACACACTTTTAATGCAACGTTCCTGAATTTCTTACGCAGGCTTCTACCTTACCACGTTTTACAGTATATTATGTATCCTCTCATTGTATACTTACACATTCTTTAATCCACCGCCATGCTTAAGAAGTTCAAACGGAATTTCAATTCCATTTCGCTCAGCCTGCTCATCGTACTCCTGGTTATTAATACCGGGCTGATCTTTTACAACCGGGCCGTAATGGTTGAGAATAACATTTTGCAGGCACAAACCGAGGAAGTGAAAGAAGTGTGGATCAGTATTTTTGACAGCAACCTCAGACGAATGGACCTTGGCTTGCGAGGCTTCGCGTTAACACGAAATGCCCAGCTCCTAGACCCCTATCGTTCAGGCATGCGTGACTTACCCATGGCTACCAAAAATATTGACAGTCTTCTAGCCATGCAGGGTGAAGACTCACTAGCGTCACAATTTGCCGCTTTTAAGATAAAACTCACCGACTATGTTTCATTTGCTGAACGAATGCGATTGGTTGCGGAAGAAGGAAACACAGAAGAGTTCGTGCGAATGCTTAATGAAGACCGTGGCTATGATCTGTGGCAGGCATTTGCTCCAATGTTCAACTATATTCTTGCAAAACAGGATACCCTGATGGCGGAAGCGCGTGCGCGCTATCAAAAAGCCCTTGATCGAAATGTACTCTTTCAAATAACATTACTTCTCCTCGCAGCTCCGACCTTGATATCGGTAATGTATCGAATCAAGCGTGACGTACAAGCACGAAAAAATCTTCTGCTTGAATTTGAAGAGAACAACCGCAAGTATATGTTCAATCCGGGCACACCGCTGCCTGACGACAACCCTCAAACGATCATTCAGAATTCCATTGAAAACCTGAAAAAGACATCGTCATTTATCAAGAGCATCGCAAGTGAGAACTATGCCGTGACGTGGCAAGGTCTGACAGCGGAAAACGAAGCACTCAATTGCGATAATCTCACCGGAGATCTGATAAAGATGCGCGATCAAATGAAAAAGGTGAAAGAATCTGATGAACGCAGAATCTGGAGCACCGGAGGGCTTGCAAAATTTTCTGAAGTGACGCGCGCCAATCAGCATGACACTGACAAACTTGCCAACGAAGTGATTCGCTTTCTCACGAAACACCTGGAGGCGCAACAAGGCAGCTTGTTTCTTTTGCAAGAAGACGAAAAGCAAGAGCCATACCTTCAACTGGCCGCGTGTTATGCATTTGACAAAAAGAAATTTCTGGAAAAGCGAATCGAAATTGGCTCGGGTATGATCGGCCAGGCTTACCTTGAAGGCAGCACGATTGTTTTAAAGGAAATTCCGAACGGCTACATTAAGATCACCTCCGGTATGGGTGACGCCACGCCATCGTGTCTTGTAATTGTCCCGATGAAATACAACGATCGCGTTGAAGCGGTACTCGAACTTGCAAGCTTCAACGAATTTCAACCGCATGAAATTGAATTTCTGGAAAAAGCAGGTGAAGTAATCGCCTCCTCGGTGTACTCGACACGCTCAAACGAAAAGACTTCCAGGCTACTGGCCAGTACGCAACAACAGGCTGAAATGCTCAAGGCCCAGGAAGAGGAATTGCGCCAGAATATGGAAGAAATGCAAGCAACGCAGGAGAATATGCGCAGATTAGAAAAAGACTCTGTGTAGCTTCTGTGTTGTCCACTAATTTTCTTGACGCTACTTCAGCGCGGAGTTAAGCTTATCCGAAATGTATCCGCGTTCGTGCTGCGGCAATGTTGCGCTCCGTTCTTTTATGCCCCCATTTGTCCTGGCGATTTCTTCAACCTCCTCAGCAAAGAACTTGTGCTCTTCAATTTTCAGAAGGTTATCGTATGGACCTTTGCCGGAGATGAGTTTTACAAAAATGGGAGATGTTTCGATTGCGATGAAAAGCAAAACGATAAACAGGTTGGCCCACCACATCGCGCTGCTAGCCGAAGTCAGGCGATCAAGCGCCTCCATCCTTGCGGCAGGGCCGTTCATCTTGCTCTTTTCCATCCTTGTAATCTCTGCGTTCAGCGCAGCCTCGATCGACTTCGCTGAGGCATCCAACCCGGATATGCGTGAATGGTTTAGTTGGCTCAGTTCGCGTAATTCTGTTTCTGCTTTGTCTGCGTCAGCTTTCTTCACTTTGTAAATAGGTCCCAGGTTGCGCTTCCGGCTTCCGCCCGTGCCGTCCGCTTCTTCCTGCGCAATACGCACCAGTTCATCCCGCGTTTTTGCTTTCGCTACAATTTCGTTTTGCAACCGGGCTCGTTCTGATTTGATACTGTCAAGGCTCTGCGTATAACGTGATCGAAGCTGGTTCTCTTGTCGGGCATACACTTCCTGCTCCATCACAATCAATTCCGGATTGATCTCCTTCTCAAAGATCTTCAACTCTAACGGCCTGGCGATGACGATCGAAATAATAACGGCCAGGACAACACGGGGTGCTGCGGTCCAGAATTCGCGCCAGCCCCCGTCCTTCCGCATGCTTGAGACGATGTATCGATCAAGGTTAAAAATCATTAACCCCCATATTAATCCAAAAATCGTGGCTGCAATGACGCTATCAAATACCGTATACAGTGCGTAGCCGGAAGCCATCGCTGCAAATACACCAGTGAAAAATATGGTAGCGCCCATGCCAGCATACTTGCTGGTTTCCGTAGGACATTTTTCCAATAGGTTTGAATCTGCTCCGGAGCAAAGCAGGAAGAAGGCGGTAAGCTTTTTCATTTTTTTAGAACGGTCCGTTATTCCCAAAAGTATTAGTCAATCCCGCAATATCATGCCAGATAGCAAAGATCGATTCCAGGAGAACCACGGCATTCCTTTTGTCATCCGACTGTACACCAACGTACATTTGCTGTTCACTTTATGGCCGCTATAACACGAGCGGCAGTGAACTTAAAACGGTCTTAAATGTTTTGGTGATACCATGCTGAGACGACATCACACACTCCTTTTGATATGGGTCTTTTCATTTCTTATCGCCTGCGAGCAAGACGAAAAACAAGATCCGGGCGGCCCGCTTGTTGATTGTGTTACTTCCGGTTCGTCATACCATGGGCAGGAAGTCAGTGATCAGTACATTGTGTCCTTCATTGACGATGCAAGAAGTTCCGGCCGTATGTCACCCGCTGCCCGTACGCTGGAACATCATCATATCGCTGCTTCTAAAATCAAAGATGTAATTGAAGGCGAGGGTATCTCTAACTATGTTCTCAACATTTCGGACGAGGAGGCTCAATCGCTCAAAAACAACTCGAATGTGGTTGCAGTGGAACCTGACCGCTATCTCTCTATTAAAGCATGCTTTGCCGTGCTTGAGCCCACGCTCGTAACGTGGAATGTGAAGAAAGTCGGTTACGGAGATGGTACAACGAAAACTGCATGGATCCTCGACACGGGGATCGATCTCGATCATCCCGACCTCAATGTTGACACTCAACGAAGCCGATCATTCAACGAGGGTGAAACCTCCGCGGAAGATAACAATGGGCATGGTACACACATCGCAGGAGTTATCGGAGCAAAGAACAATGCTATTGGAACGCTGGGCGTTGCTTCAGGCGCTACGATTGTGGGCTTGAAAATACTTGATGAGAATGGTGAAGGTTTACTGTCTGTGGCGCTGAAAGCAATCGCTTATGTAAAGACTAATGGGAGAGCTGGCGATGCGGTGAATATCAGCATGGGATTGGAGGATGTATCGGAAATTCTTGAGCGCGAGGTTAAGGCACTGTCCGATAAAGGGATTTATGTAGTGATTGCGGCAGGTAATGAAAGCAGGCCGGCCAACAACTTCTCGCCCGCAAGAACGGCAGGCAAAAATATCTATACGATCACGGCCGTGGATAGCACCAACCGATTTGCGTCCTTCTCCAACTATGGTAACGATGTTGTCGACTACGCTGCACCAGGCGTTAAAATCCTGTCGACTTACAAAAACGGGAAATATGCAATCATGAGTGGAACATCGATGGCCGCCCCTCACGTGACAGGGTTATTACTTATTAACAACGGGGTGCTTAATTCAGATGGAACCGCCATTGATGATCCGGACGGCACACCCGATCCGATCGTGCACCGGTAGCCAAGCCGTTGCTTACTATATCAGTTAAGATTCAGTTGTTTGAAATTCTGAGCCAGGCTCGACATTAAGGAAGGGTCGATTTTGACCATCTTTGCCTGCAAAACCACCAATTTAGACTCGAGGGATTGAATCCTTTTGCTCAAACCGGTGATAAATTTTTTCTGCTCAGGTGTTAATCCTTCTAGGTTATTCATATCAGTGGGATATGAAACAAAGGTAAATGGCGGGGTTGGTCAGTTCTGTGGATAACCTTGCCATTCATTACATGCATCATCAAAACGGTAAATCGCCTGTTATGGCCTCCTGGAGCGGCAGAAAGCGGAAAAAAATGGCGAAAATTGGTCACTAGTCACCCGGAAGGTCATTTGTCAGGCGCATATCACCCTGCTTCAACGCATCGTATTGAACAATCTTACTCCCTTTATAATCGGTCACCAGTACATCCTGTTTGAACCCCTGCCGCGATTTTACGGCAGCAAGCAATTCGTCCGCTTCATGCGGAGAAACGAGGATGTACAAAGGCTTCTGGCCTGCGTGATCCTTGGAATATTGTTTCAGGTGTTCTTCAACACGTGACAGTATAGCAGCACTCATCCTTACAATGTTTCAATACCATTGCAAAAAATCGTTCCACGTCTGAGTTGTGTATGCGGATGTTGCCTACTTCTTTTCTCTTGGCAGACTGCAAAAGAAATCTTCAATAGTAAGTTTATGGATTGACAGCAGTCGACAAAGACTTTTGATGGTCACATTCGTTTTCCCTTTTTCGATTCGCCAGTATTGAACGCGCGGGATGTCATAGTCGTAGGCAAAATCTTCATGGCTACTGTAGCCTTTCTCCTTTCGTAACTCCGTTAACTTCGCACCTATCTTTTCAAGCGTAATTTTTAAAGCGTCTTCTTTCACGAACGTCTTGTGTTATTTGAATTTCAATCAAAGCCAAATTGTTCACATTTCATCCGAAATGTTACCCCGTATACGATACATCATAAAAGTAAAATCACGTGCCTATCAGCCATACAAAGCTTCAAAACATAGAATGCATTTCAAAAACAGGCATTTTATTATACGATAATACGCAAGCGTAATTTTTGTAGGAGGAAATGTGTTCCACCACGAGTAGTACTTTCGTAATTGTCAATCCGGATTTTCCCCCATCTTTCCAGAAAAAAAAATGTAAGCGGTGAATGGAGTTGCGATTATGTTCCAGCGAGCAAATAGAAAAAATGTACCCGGGTAAAATCGAAGCCACACTATGCGTTGAGTGTATCACAACAGCGCATTACCAACGATTGACTAACAGGCGCAGCCGTCTCACCAGGCAGGATGATGCCAGGACTGTACGACTGGAGGAGATGCCATAGCTGCTGGACAGCAAACGTTTCCATAGTGCCCAAAACACCCGATTTAATCAAAAAATGCCCGTTTTTTTAGGCTGGCAAAACTACATTTCCAAAAGCCTTTCTACCTTTACTGCCTTGATAACAGCGCAATGATCGAAGAAAAAAGCTTAAACTTCCTGGAAGAAATTATTGACCGCGACCTGGCAACAAAGAAATATGACCAGATCATCACGCGATTCCCACCCGAGCCCAACGGTTATCTTCACATGGGTCATGCAAAAAGCATCTGCCTTAACTTCGGTTTA
>DASWTM010000370.1:0-3391 GCA_036402115.1 Chryseosolibacter sp. | reverse complement strand
TTCACGCGCAACGCGTGTTACTTCCGAAGCGAATGAGTTGAGCTGATCCACCATCGTGTTGATCGTATCTTTCAACTCGAGGATTTCACCTTTTACATCCACCGTGATCTTGCGGCTTAAGTCGCCACGAGCCACCGCAGTCGTTACCTGCGCGATGTTACGTACCTGACCGGTAAGGTTAGACGCCATCTGGTTTACAGAGTCCGTGAGGTCTTTCCAAACACCACCAACACCTTTTACCGTTGCCTGTCCACCGAGCTTACCTTCCGTACCTACTTCGCGAGCAACACGTGTTACTTCAGCTGAGAATGAGTTCAGCTGATCCACCATCGTGTTGATTGTATTTTTCAATTCAAGGATTTCACCTTTTACGTCCACCGTGATCTTCTTCGACAAATCACCTTTAGCCACGGCTGTTGTTACTTCCGCGATGTTACGTACCTGACCTGTAAGGTTAGACGCCATCTGGTTCACAGAGTCAGTCAAATCTTTCCATGTACCAGCAACACCTTTCACTTGCGCCTGACCACCGAGCTTACCTTCCGTACCTACTTCAAGTGCCACACGTGTTACTTCAGAAGAGAACGAGTTGAGCTGATCCACCATCGTGTTGATCGTGTTCTTCAACTCGAGGATTTCACCTTTCACATCCACCGTGATCTTCTTCGACAAGTCACCCTTCGCCACGGCCGTTGTTACTTCCGCGATGTTACGCACCTGGCCTGTAAGGTTGGATGCCATCTGGTTCACCGAGTCTGTAAGATCTTTCCACACACCGGCAACGCCTTTTACTTTCGCCTGTCCTCCGAGCTTACCTTCAGAACCTACTTCCCTTGCCACGCGCGTTACCTCCATGGAGAACAAGTTGAGCTGCTTCACCATGTCGTTTACTTCTCGTGCGATCTGCGCGAATTCACCCTGCAGCGAGTGACCACCAATCTCCAATGGCATTTCCTGCGACAGGTTTCCTTTTGCCACAGAAGAAATTACGCGAGCAATTTCAATGGTTGGGTGTACAAGATCAGAGATCAGACCGTTGATGGAGTCTACACCGGCTCCCCATGAGCCTTTTGCACTGGGGATCTCGATGCGTTGGTTAAGTTTACCCTGCTTACCGATAATTTGTCCCGCGCGGGTAAATTCGTTCATCATCTTCTCATTGAGCGCGATGATTTCGTTCAGTGTATCACAAACTTTTCCGCTCAAGCCGATTTGGTCGAACGGCATTCGTGCACTGAAGTTTCCGGACTTCACTTCGGTTAACACACGAAGAAGCTCACGGCTATCCAGAAATCCGTTCAGCGGATCATACTGAGGAGCAATTTCTACCCGCTGTATCACTGGAATTTCCTTCTTCTTTTTCTTCGCGCCTTTTGGTGGCGCTAGCGTCCCTGTTCCGTGAGATCCATTAGTACCATGCGTACCGTTAGCGGCTTTCCCGGCTAGTGAGGATGAACTGGATTTTTTTCTCATATAGTGGGCAAATGGTTTTTAATAGGTAGAATAGAAAGTTAGGTAAAGATGTTCAAACCGTCTGGTGCAATAGCCGGTACCAACAGAAATATTTTCCGAGTGACGAGAAAACTCCACAGTAGTCGATTAAAGCACAGAAATTGTCAGGCTAAAAAAATCATGCCAACGCTCTAGTCCGCATTTTAGTTGTGCATCTGCCTGACGAGAACATAAACCCATGGGGCGCAGTTCGAGAGGAAAGAAAATTTAGGGAAGTATTTAAAGCGCTTTGATCGCTTTGAGATGGCGAACCCATAGATCGTATCCGCTTGCGTTGAGATGTAAGCCATCACCCGTCCATTGTTGGTTTAGGAATCCTTGATCGTCAGCGAATAAGGTAAACGTGTCAATGACAATCGCATTCTCATGGCGTACAACCTCCTGGATATACGCATTGGCCTTTTTCACATGATCGTTCTTGTCATAGTGTTGTGGGAAATTTTTTATTTCCGGATTTACCGGCAGGATCGTTTGAACGTAGACTTTTGTCTTGGGTGATTCAGCGTTAAAACGGCCAACTATTTTTCTGATGTTGTCGGCAATCACCGCAGGAGGAATGTCTTTTCCGATGTCGTTGATCCCGATTAAAAGAAAAAGTTTTGAGGGCTTCGATTGTATGATTGCATCAAGACGTTTCAGGACACCGAACGTTATATCTCCAGCAATGCCTCGATTTACAACGGTTGGGTCACCTGTAAGTTTATCCCACTTACCGCCCTCGGTGATACTGTTGCCAAGAAAAACTATCCGACCCTTCGGAAGATTTTCATTTTCAAACTGAGCTACACGCTTAGCATAGTGTTCAGGTAAAAATGGAATCGTATCAAAAAGCCGCTGGTTAGTTATTTGTGCAGTTGCAGTAACCGCAATGAGCGCGCATGTCAATGTTATTATAGACCGCATAATCACCTAAACTTCTGCCCCAATTTTTTTCAAAAGATCGTGCGTCACTTTTATCCCTTCGGCTTCCGGCAGGTACTCGCCCGGCATCTGCATCACATGCTTGAGGAACGAGCCTTCATACTCCACGCCAATCGTTCCCTTAAATCCTGAGTCTTTGACAATCTTTAGAATTTTATGGAAATCGACTTTCGGGTCTTTTCCATCCTTATCAATTTGGTGAGTCTTCAGGCTAACGCCACGTGCAAACGGCATGAGTTTCTTTACGCCATCGTATGGATCGTATGTTGCTTCGATCTTCGCATTCTTGAAGGCCTCGATCGTCATGGCATCAACTTTGTATCGCACAAAGTTGGCGGTGTCTACCAGAAGTCCAGCGTTTTTGTTTTTGACTTGTTTCATCACACCCACCAGCCAGTCGGGGTTTACGGATGCACCCGTGTGATTTTCAACCAGAATACTGATGTCATTCTTTTCACCGAGTTCAACCAGCTTTGAATATCCTTCGACTGCAGCTTTGGCAACTTCCTCGTCACCGCCTTCGCCATCAAGGTTTACGCGGATCGCATAACAACCTAGTTCTTTTGCAGCTTCGATCCACGGCACGTGATTATCGATCGCTTGCTGACGTTTAGTGGAATCCGGGTCTGCCACATTGCCCATGCCATCAACCATGATCAAATTGCTTTTCACGCCATTGTCATCCGCACGTTTTTTCATTTCTGCGATGTACTCCTTGTTCGAAGGTTTTTCTTTGAAGAACATGGACACATATTCAATCTTGTCGATCCCGAACTCATTCTTCGCCTTAGCCGCGAAATCGAGGTGATTCATCTGCCCGGTGAACAATGACGTGGCGAACGAAAACTCAGCGAGTGAGATGTCGAAGAATTGCTTGGCATGAGTTTCTGCGAAGAGTTCGCCCGGCAAAGAAGATTGAACTCCGAGAGCCAATGATGAGAGGCCGAGTTGCTTAAGG
>DASWTM010000369.1:0-4421 GCA_036402115.1 Chryseosolibacter sp. | reverse complement strand
CACTGTCATTTTTTTGCCAGAGCCAGCACCCATAATTTTCTCATAGCATGGAGCACCTTTAGATCCTTCAAGCTTTTCTACCGTTCCATTTTTGATCGTTACCGTTATATCGCGGGCCGACTCAAAGTTGCAATTCGAACGTGGTACTATAAGTTTTCCATTAACACTACTCTCATTGGGCGCGAAATCCATGAACCCACCAGGCAAATTGGCAAACCGTTCAAACATAATTCTACTTGTACGCTCTTTGTCGCTGAGTACTCCATCATCTGCAAACACGTAGCGGTCTCCCATGGAGAACGATACGTCAGTACCTTCTTTCGTTGTAATCCTTACTTGCTTGGCGCCCTTGAGCATCCCCATGATTTTGTTACCTGCGTCTGTGATCGCTTTGGAATCGGTGTTGACAGAAGCCCAATGCATTTTTTCATAGGTTGGAAAATCAATATTCACAAAGTCCGCTTCCTGTTTTGTGGGATACCCGACAATGATTTCACTGGAATGCGAAACAGCAGCCATCTCTTTTAGAAAGCGATCTCTGGTGCTCTGCATCAGTGACGTTCTTTTGTTATCGATGTCTTTGAAGAGTGCTGTAAAATTTTCAGATGTCGGAAGAATGATTTCATAATCAATCTCCTTCATCCACTCAACCATATGCTTTGGATAATCCGCCAGATTTGCCTCTGGCTTTTCACGATAAAGTGCGTTCAATGCAACATCGCTTTCCACCAACATGTGTGGAGCTGCACCTTTGCGGTGAACTTCAGCCGCGATTTGCTCCATCAGCGGTAACGTATGTTTGCCTCCGCGAATGAGCACCACGTCACCCGCCTTGATCCCGACCGTTTCGTTAACAATCTTTTTCGACAAGGATGCCCAATCGGGGGCTTGAGCAGCACACATCAATGATGCGCAGAGCAGAATAGCTGCGCCAGAAAGGTTTGATTTTAGATTCATAATGATAATGGGTTTTATTGTGATTTGATAGGACGAAGTCAGAATCGGAATCGGCACAGCTACTGAACAGCGCACTCGTTCACCATGGTCCCCTTTGCAGCTGCATTGAATTTACGGCCGAATTAATTGGAAGTCAATCCCTGTTTTAAGCTAACGTGTCGCATACGTGGCACCAACATCAGCTTTCTTAAAATATCGATCGAAATGCAATAGATGGAAAAGTTCGCCTACGGCAGGCTCGGGTGTAACAGCACTAATATTCTTTGAAGAAAATGGCGGATGGAAAAAATCGAGGGGATACTTATAATCATGTTACCGCTTCCTCCTCATCGGCCGCCCCAAATATTTGAACGAATCAACGAGTAGCGCAGTACCAATCAACCCGGTTACGCCACCCGTGACGAGAAGTGCTTTGCCGAGATCATCGCGTTTGCGACCTAAGAGCAATCCTCCGGAAATTACGGTGGAGTATCCCAAGGAGGCTACAAAAATTCCACGCTTGAATTTCGATTCACTCCTTGCAAGGTTCACTTTGATATCATCAACTTCAGCTCTCATCGCGAGGACGGCAGACTTTAATGAATCAACGTTTGCTTGCTGCCCGTGAGCAGCTCCTATGACAGATGTAAACACAAGGACAATAAAGAGTCTTCTAACCATAATTATTAATCATTGATTTAGCCAGCGTCTGAATTGCTGCGCGCGCTCGCGGCTCACGAGTATTTCCTGATCACACGGTTGATTCAAAATGACCTCCAGCTTGCCGCTGATTAGTCCTCTCACTTCGGCAATCGCATCTACGCATACAATATGTTTTCGGCTCACCCGAAAGAAAAATTTTGGATCAAGCGAGTTCTCAAGGTCTTCGAGTGTAATATCGATGAGATACTTCCGCGCTTCTTTCTTCGTGACGAGATAAGCCGTCTTTCCATCGGCAAAAAAGAACGCTACATCCTTCACCGATTTATACTGGAGTTTGTTGCCTGCTTTGATGGTAAATCGTTCACGATAATTTTTCTCAGGCTTACCGATCAGATCTTTTAGGGCGTTGAGTGCATCAGCACCCAATCCCTGCCGGGCTGACAATTTTCTATACTTCTGGAGCGCAGTCCTCAACTCATCAGGTTGAATGGGCTTCAATAAATAGTCGATGCTAAAATATCGGAAGGCTGACAGTGCATACTGGTCATACGCGGTTGTAAAAACGACAGGGATATCGATTGATACACGGTCAAAAATCTCAAAAGTTTTACCATCGGCCACCTGGATGTCAAGCATCAAGAGATCGGCTGAGTTGCCCGACTGAAAATACGTGACGCTCTCGGCTACGCTATCAAAAGATCCAACGATGTCGGCATTGGGTTCACACTGCCTGATCAGCGTTTGTAGGCGGTCTGCCGCAAGCATTTCATCTTCTACAATGACGATTTTCACGAGTCGGAAAGCGTTAGAATAGGCAGCTGCACCAAAAATTCTTTTTCGGTTTTTGTGATTTTTACGGCATGATCGGTAAGAAGGCGATAGCGGTCTGCAATATTCCTCAAACCCACACCACCTGACTCTTCCTTAACATCTTTTTCCAACATGCTATTGGACACATTAATATATTGTCCTTCTATAAACAACGTAATCGTCAAAGGGTTTTTCCGTGAGACAACATTATGTTTGATCGCATTCTCAATGAGCATTTGAAGGACCGCAGGCGGTACCATGATGCCAGCCTCGTTGCTAATTCGATTTTCAATAACGATGGTATCTCCAAACCGCATGGTCAAGAGATAAATGTAGGATTGCAGGAAAACCAGTTCATCCCGCAGGCTCACCACTTTACTGTCGTGGCTGTCGAGCAGGTAGCGATATACTTTCGAGAGTTGAGAAATGAATTTGAATGAAGCGTCAGGGTCGCGGTAAACCAGCGAAGACAGCACATTGAAACTGTTAAACAAAAAGTGCGGATTTATTTGAGCCCTTAACGCGGCAAACTGAGCTTCTGTAGTGAGTTGCTTTAACTGCTCGGCCTCAAGTTGTGTCTTTTTCAGCTTCTCCATAAAGAAGACGATCGCGTTGACACACGCCAGAAAAAGATTAATACGAAAACCGAACGCCAGGAGCAATCGCAAGTGATTGGCATTAACCTGAGCGCCCATTTCCATTATTAAATAGAGTAGTTGAATTGCCGTGAAGGATGCAACGGCCACGTTGGCAAGGCTGCAGGCAAAAAGCGCAATCAAGGGATGGATATGAAATCGACTGGACAGTTGCCATTTTTCTATCGCGATCTCGCTTAGCCTGTTCAGCTCCCAAATGAGCAAAACTACTATGCTGAGAACAAAGAAGAGATTGAGTCGCGAAATAGCGAAATCAAAGAGGGATGTACCGATGGTATAGAAAATATTGAGGTACGAGTATACCGCCAATAGTAATATAAAGAGATATCGGTACTTTAATCTAAACACAAGATGACGGATTTATAAAGAAGGTTCGCCCCACCCCAAGGGCGAACCCGAACTTGTTCCCTGGACTAATTTGGAACAAGTACTCTGTCTATCGCATGGATAACCCCGTTGGTAGCGTGAATGTTTAACAACGATGTCTGTAAGTTGGCTTTGTTCGAAGCCCCCGAGCTTCCCGTGACGGAAGGAGGATTGTCTGACAAATTCACTGTCACGTTTCCGTTGAGTGTGGTAACGGGACCACTTGGCAGATCAGTTGAAAATACCCTGTTGCCGACAACGTGGTGTTTCAACACTGCGATAAGCGTATTCAAAGGAATATCATTTACACCTGACACACCCAGCGCTGTGTAGAGTTGCTGAAAGGCAGCATCCGTTGGAGCGAATACTGTGAGATTGCTTTGTGCGGAACTAACTGCTGCAAGAAGGTCATTTGCGCCCTGGCCTTCCGTGCGCGCAAGAGCGGCAACGAGCTGCGTAAACTGTGGATTGCTGGATGCGTTGGCGGAAGCTGTTGCAATTTGAGCGATCGTTTGTGAAGGCGGCATCAAGGTTCGGTCGATGACGTGCACTACTCCATTGGATGCCACGATATCCGTTGCTGTTACTTTTGTTGAACCATTGATAAACACACCCGCAGTGCCTTTGCTCAAATAGATCTTTCCGTTGAGTGTCGTTGGCGCTGAACTACCGTTCGCGATGGCTGATGCTCTTACTTCTGATGGAATCGCGTGATACGTAAGCACAGCATCGAGCACAGCTGCCGATGGCAGATTGTTAATTCCCGCAGCGGTGAATGCAGCATTCGTTGGAGCGAACAAAGTTTTCTTCGAGCTGTTCAACAATGTGGAAAGAACGGTTGGTGAAGCTGCCTTAACTGCCGCAATGAGCGTTGAAAAATTTTTATTAAAATAAGCAGGCGCTACAATGGTTCCAACGATCGGTGTGATCGATGGCGGAACGAGTACCGCATCGATAACATGTACGACACCGTTTGTTGCAGCAACATCT
>DASWTM010000368.1:0-10109 GCA_036402115.1 Chryseosolibacter sp. | reverse complement strand
TTAAAAATCTGACAACTACCCAGTATGCGGGGACTTCTTCCAGGAGGTCTCTGGATATTAGTACAATCATAAAGCTCACAGAGGCTGATGACAGCGAGTTTATCAGAATCACAGCGCGACTGGAAAATTCAGATGGTGATATTTCAGTCCCTGTTATAAAAAATCTCAAGGTAAAATGAAGAGAGCACTGGCGATAATTTTCGTATTGACTGTCAGTTCATGTACTGAGCAGCTTCCTGAATTCAAAGCTACCGAAGTCGGTGATATTTTTTCCGTGGCACTGGACCAGGCCTCCGTGGAAGCGAACGGATATTCCTTTTATACTATAACGGCGACCTTCAAACCGGACGTTGCGCCCGACAAACGCAAGGTCACATACACTACGGATCTCGGTAACTTTACGAATGGAAAAAATGAGATCGAAGTTGTTGCAAATGACCTAAGGCAATCCACCGTCTTTCTTCATAGCGGGACACCCGGAGCCGGTAAGGTGAAGGCTACCGTTGACGGCAAATATTCGATTGATATCCCCGTGAATTTCACAGAAGTAACTGCGCCCTACACGCTGACGATCTCACCGGACCCGGGTAATCCGGTCCAGGCCAATGGCATCGACTCATATCAGCTTACATTTACGTTCAACACCAGTTTGCCCCAGGCGCAAAGGAAGGTAGCATTAACAACTTCTTCCGGACAATTTGCCAACGGCAAGCAAGACATCTCTTTATTAGCCAATGAAAATAATGTGGTATCAACAACGCTTTCCAGCACAGTGATCACTCCGGCGATCGTCGGGATTTCAAGCAATGAAAGAAAATACCAGGATATCACTCTGTCATTCAAAGTTCCATCACCGAACTTCACCCTGCAAGGGGTGTCCTCCGGCGAGGTTGCTGCAGACAACAGCTCAACGTATAAAATAGAAGTGACTTTCAGCCAGTTTATAAATCTGAGTGATCGTACGGCAGAACTCGAATCTGATAAAGGTACTTTTTCAAATGGTACAAATAAGATAACAGTGATTGCCAACTCCGACAACAAGGCTTCTGCGTTTATTAAATCAGCCGAGTCCGGAAATGTCGTGGTGAAGGCGACGTATAAAAATCTGCTCACGCAAGAGACCAGTGTAAATTTCGTCAGGGCATTTCCTGATAAGATTCACTTGACGTCGCCCGAGTTCAGTCTGAAAGCCGGCTTAGAAAATCAAATAGCCTTTACAACACGACTCACAAGAGACGTAGGCACTCCCTCATTTGGATTTGATGTAGAGTATGTTGCTCTCGATACAATGAAGCGGACAGTGGGATCTTTCATTAATGAAACACGCTCTACGGCGGCAGGTGAATCTACTGTAAGTTATTCTGCTGGTCCGGCACTGGATAAAAACAATAATAAGACTTACCGGGGCAAATTGAAAATTATAAGCTCAATGAAGCTTCAGCATGCCGTACTCACTGATAGTGTTTTCATTTTTATAACCGATTGATGAAATGAGATATTCGGCAGACGGGTAACGGCGCGTAAATAACTTCTATTGAATATGGCTCTAAATTCTGGCGTTCATTTTGTCGCAAAGACAATACTGCAGGTCTTTGATAGTTCTACCACACTTAGATTCGTTGTGGAGACCCTCCGCAATAGTAAACGTCGTTCGTTTATTATGCTCGCTGGGCGTACGGAATATTATGTAAAGGCTCAGCAATTGCTTTATTATCTGGATGCGGACTGGCCCGAAAACGAGGAAACTTATTTATCGAACGACTTACGTGATCTTCTGCTTGATTACCCCCAGGCGTTCATTCGCATTGTGAGCGCACCTCCCGGGGCAACTTCGCAAACACTGCTGGCAAATCATGAGCGCGTTTACAAGATTGGATCCGAAGGTTATTTTTTTACAAGCAACGCACTACTAGCCACCATGTCCGGCCCTCTTTTTTACATTTGTAAGAATCCGAAGAGGCCACATCGCAACTATGATCCCGATGCTTCGATCTGCCGATATTGCCCCTATGAGATAAAGAAGGACACAACCGCAGCGTCATGAATGAATTTCTGACTCGCATTTCAACACTGCTGAGCAAACAAATTCTATTTGCTGCGATGCTGCCCTGCATTATTTTTTTCTTTGCGTTACTTGCAATCGGTATAATCATTCTCGGCTTCAACAATATTCTGTCTTTTTACGAAAGCCTGCCCACCAATGGTGTTCTTCTAACGACGAGTGGCTTTATTTTCATCTTAATTATATGTTCTTATTCGCTGCACGCACTGCGCGACAGCCTGCTAAGATTCTGGTCAGGAAGCACCATATCGTTTGCGTGGTTGTTTTGGGGATTTGAAAGTCGCGAGATGAAGCGTTTTATAAAAGAGAGAAAGAGGGCAGAGTCGTATCAGTATGCCATTGATACCATTGAGAAAGAGTTCATTCCTGATATTCTTGAATTCTATCAGGCGGATGAGCAAAAACCACCCATTCCAACCAATGAAAGGAAATCGCTTTTGTCCTCAATCGAAAGGCTTTCGCTGGATCCGCTGGAGGTAAAGTATAAAGACGTACTGGAAAACGTTTACAGTGCGTACGAACGATTCGCGGTGGACTCACTAAGTGATGTATACGAATCCCTCCGGCATTGGCACGAAATCTTTAAAATTAAAAATCAGGCAAGAGTAGCATTCTTTGATCGCAGTTTTGGCTCGGTTGGAACTATTCGGGGTACAGCGCTAGGCAACATCATTCAATCTTACAATGAGTATTGTGCCAAGCGATACAATATAGAGGCAGAAATTTTTTGGCCAAGGCTGCAAAGTTTACTAAACGACTGGTATAAAGGTCAGATAGACGACCAGCGCAACACACTGGATTTCGCAGTTATCAGTTGCACATTATCCTGCGTTTTCAGTTTAGTCTGTTTAGCGGGTCCGTTCATTTATTCATCGGACTATCTGTGGTGGATTGTAATTTCAGGTGGTTTTGTAGTCGGTCATTTATACTACCGAATGGCGATCAGTGCAGCTGACACGCTCGGCCATCTGGTTCGTACATGCTATGATTTGTATCGCCTGAAACTCATCAAAGAGCTGTCGCTGGAGTTTCCAACGACGACCGCCAACGAGCGATCGCTTTGGACAAAGTATAGCCAGTTTGTAACGTTTGGAGGAACGGCAGTCGATCTAAACTTAAAAGATTATGATAAGGAAAACCCTTAGGGAAAACATTGCGATAATCATCGCAGTTATTTTCATTATCTGTTATTCAGTCGCACTCAACACCACAAAGGATCGTGTCCTTACATGGTACGCATATGGCGGCAAAGATGTGGCTGTAAATGAAAAGTTCCGGACGTCCAGTTATTTTCTTCGGCCCGAGTTTCAAACTGATACGACGTACAAATTCACCTCACCCCGGGATAAATTTGCCAACCAGTCAATCGCGGATCAAACTCAATTACGTGCATCAATGCTGTCGTCGCAGGCTTCGTCGTTCATTATTGACTCAGTTGCCATTATCCCGGTGAAAATTGCATCCCAGCTGGCCCAGATATTTCAGCCTGGTGACCAGATAGCTCTTTCAGTAAATGGAATGATCGTTCCTGAAGGAGCACCGGAAACCAGGACACTTACCCTTGTCGACATTCGCGGAAGTGCGGACGCCGGGTCGAAAATTTTTGTCGTTCTCGTCCACCGTGAACACTTGTCGGATTCACTCTGGCTGTCAAAAGCAGACGATCACATTACTCCTCTTCTTGTGGGCCGCCCCAAAAAACCAACCTGTCCAAAGGGTGAGGTAAGTATATGGAAGCTGCACCCGTCGCTGCTTGATGGCGGACACTACGCGTGTCAGCCTTTAGGCAGGAAAAAAGTTATCAGGAGTAAAGATTGTGATTGTGAAAAAAGGCAGGTGAAATAAAACAGTAGACGCTATTCGCCACAAGCGCATGGGTGAAAATATTCTTTGGCCGCGTCAACGATCTGTTTTAGAGAAAAATAATGCTAATGAACACAAACAATGTCATCTGCTCCGACACTTGAGAAGGTGCCGCTGAGCTTGTCTGCGCTTCCATTCATGAAACTGGAGAATGAAAGACCACGGACTTCTACCCCCTGATTTTGATGTCTTCAAGTCTGAGCATCTGTTCTTTTAATGCATAGAGTATCAGCCCGACACGGCTTTTAAGAGAAAATTTCTCGAATAGCTGATCGCGGTAGCCCTCTACAGTCCGGGGACTGAGAATCATCTTGTCTGCGATTTCTTTATAGGTTAGTTCCGATGCTGCCAGCTTTAAAAATTCGAGTTCGCGCTCATTGACAGGGATTGCGGAATTTTGCCGCTGGGGACTCGACAGGTTGTTGAGAAGTTTGTGGGTGATCCATCCTGAGTAATAATACCCTTGTTCCATCAGGCAGTCCAGGGCTTTTTTCAATTCAAGCCTGTCAATATTTTTCAATAGATAACCTTTTGCTCCGCACCTCACCATCTGAATTACGGTCTCCTCCCGATCGTCTACAGAAAGCGCGAGGATTTTTACTTCCGGATATTTATCACTTAACCACTGTGCTGTTTCGAATCCGTTTTTAACCGGCATGAAAATATCGAGAAGCACAATATCCGGCACATTCCGGGGCTGCTGAAACCTGTTCATCATCTCCAGACCGTTTTCACAGAGGTATAAAACCTTATACTCTCCGAAACCTTCAATGATCTCGGCCAGCGCATGGGTCAGCAGCACTTCGTTGTCGACGATCACCAGTGTTTTCATGGCGTCTTAAGTTTGTGGGCAGGAACGGTAAGTTGCATCGTCGTTCCGGTGGCATTGCTTGTTATTTGCAAGCTGGCCTTCAGAAAGGCAGCCCTGTTTTTCATATTTCTCAACCCGTTTCCAGGCGAGCCGGAAGCATTCTCCAGAACAAATCCCCGTCCGTTATCAAATGCTTTTACCACCAGCTCCCCTGTGCGCGTTTTATATAATTGTACACCCAGGCATGAGCATTCTGAATGCTTGAGACTGTTTTGCAAAAATTCCTGCACGATCCGAAATACGAAACTGCGTATTGAAGGGGACTGAATGTCGCCGTCGGATTGGCATGAGAGTTCAACCCTGACTTCAGCATTTTTTAGCCTGTTGCATTCTGCCTGCAGGAGCTGCTCAAGACTCTTGTCTGCGTCATCTGATGCCAGTCTTGTCGAGAGCTGCCGCAAGGATGCCAGTGACTCATCTACCGTCGATGCAATGGTTTGAATCTTTTCTTCACTCCTTGCGTCCCATGGCTGGAGCTGCTGCGTAATTATTTTTGCCAGGGTAAGCTTCTGACCAACGTTGTCATGGATTTCCCTCCCGATGGAATGCATGGTTTGTTTCTGAACTTCAAGCTGTGTTTGCAATAACTCACGTTCAAATTTTTCCATCATTGAGCGGATATCGCTCTGGTGCTCAAGTTTCCGCTTTCTGTAAATCAGCATCACAGCCAGCACCGTAACTGCAAAGGCGATCAGCGCGATCATCGTCGTTGCGATCAATAATAAGCCTTCTTCTGAACCATCCATAGGAAGACAAAGGTATAGGTGCTGTACAAGATGTAGTTGAAGACCGTCATTACGTTGACCAGTATCTTAAGAATGTCCGGCCTCTTCATAGTATAATATAACCAATTTCCCATTGCAAAATAAGGGAGCGTCCCGACATTGAATAGCAGGTATGCGAACATCAGATAAAAGAAAGGTTTTCTCAGAAAATTGTAGTCAGAGGGGTTTTGCAGCATTTCGTAAAATTTGGTCAAAATGCCAATGATCAATGCAATAGCGCCTGCGCAATAAGCTAATGTGTTGATGTGATTTTTTTCTGTAAGGAAAACAAAGCCATACGCCGCAATGAGGGCATAGATACAGATAACCCACGTCATCACGCGACGATAACGGATTGTATCGAGAGAAAATCTGATCATCAGCATGTATAGAAGATGTTGGAGCGGCACCTGAATATTGTAAATGATAGCATTGAACGACCAGGAAAACGTCACATAAGCCTCAACGACAACTACCAGGGAAAGAATCAGAGGAAACAGCAGCAGGTATCGGCTCTTTCGCAGATAAGGCCACGCAAATAGCGATGAAATTAACGCAGCCGTCTCGAAATAAAAGATAAAGAGACTCATGTGACGTTAGTTAATTTCACCAGCTTACACTTGGTAAACTACCGTCAACCGTGGAAAGGAAGTCGGTTGTCGGACAATTCGGTGGGCACAACATACCCTGATTCCAGCTGTACTGAGCAACACTGAAGGAACCAGATTCTGGCGCAGATGACCTTCGTAAATATTTACTTTTTTTAGGAATCGCTCTCGAATCAAGGACCAAAACGTCAATGGCATCATCAAGCAATGCGTAAGGTGCCAAATCGCGCAGCGCATAAAAGGGAAAGCTCGATTTGAATTGAGTTTTGCTAAGCCTGGCTAAAAAGTCTTTTTTGGGTTCAGCTGTCATCTGAGGGTCAAACTCAACGTACGTACCTGTGGATGGCTCGAAAACCGCTGGTATCATGAACAACGTGTGAAGGCTCCCGTATTTTTCATCGTTCACAATTTCTTTTTTGGGATACACGCCGTAAAAAAACCTGATTGCCAGTTCCTGCGGTTTTATATTGGCTTTTTTTGAATACGTCTCGATCAGACAGATAAACTTTTTTAAGGTATCAAGACTGTAGGTGCAGGAACGTGCAGCACTTTCCTGATAGGTATGGGCTGCCATCTCCGGAGTAATTTGTTTGACATGCGTTCCTTTGTAGCGCGCAATATCATACATGAGCTGTTTAAGACTTACACGCCGGAAAGCTTCGCTCGTGCAGTCGTGACAAATTCTGACGTCCCGGTTTGCCGGTCTGGTCTGGTAGGTGATAAATGAGAAGGAGGCCAAAGCCCCGATGGCGATAAGCAAAAATGATTTTAATAAAGTTTTCATAACGAAGGGGTTATTAAATGGAAACAGAAATTGGCTAAACACGGCGACCCGTTCAAGGCAGTTCCAGGATGGGCTGAAATTGGAATTTGTATTGCCCTGATCAGAAGATAATTACACCAAAAGTTACAAAATTATTCCGTTAATATCCTGTTGACGACCCGTTGAAAAACGGTTATGAAAGTGCGTCAAACGCGCGGGTGTTTTCCGGTTTTCACAGGTTGATCATTCTCCAGAGAGATGTGATTTTTGACTCGTGGCGGACGTGATCCGTCAACTTGCAAACCCACATCTATGAATGCCTTATCCGACTACTACCTTCATCGTGACAATCCCCTTGGTGATATCGTGCGCGTGTTCCGCCATCTTCTGCGTTTCGTGTATGCGACCAGCGCGTTGATAGCGATCCTGCTTTTACTTCAGTCTCACTGGTGCCTGTCAATCCTTATTATGTTCATTATGGTTGCGGCCAGTGCCTGGGCCGGTGGGGCCGTAGTTGGTTTTGTATTCGGAATTCCAAAATCGAAGAACAGCGGAGATCTGGAGTATGCAGACAATAGTAATCTGGAAGAAGTATCGGACTGGATAACAAAGCTGATACTCGGGTTAACACTTGTCGAGTTGGGCAACATCCCGGCGCACGTTCACACAACAGCCAGCGCCATAAATTCTACAGCATCGAAACTCTGCGGTCACAGCGATTTTTATGTCCTGTTCTCGGCATCGCTCATATTTTATATTGTCGCCGGTATCGGGGTCGGGTACCTCTGGACCCGCATAAACCTTGGCGTAATATTCGGCACTGCACGCAGGTTGCAGCTTGCCCTCGGAGGCGGCGCTGTGCGGACAGCAGACCGTGAACTCCTCAGCGCAGCCACGATCACCGCCAATGAACCACTCCTGGAGGCTCGTCAGCAGGCAAACCAAAATGTGCCCACCAATGAGTTCAGAAACATAATTGAAAAAATTTACTCACAAAAAAAACCTTCCGTAAAGAACGATATTCAAAAGGGGTGCTGGGGCGGAAAAAAGACTGCAGGCAATTATTTCATCGAGGCCACCTATGATTCGAACCAGACCAGAAATGTTTTCCTTGGCCTGCGAATAGTTGTCAAGTCAGTTGATAGCAGTAATCCAGTCTCCGGGCAGGTTGCTTTTTTTCTCGACGATACCTTCAGGAATGTCATTCAGTATGTGCGGGCTTCAGGTAACCAGGCTGTGCTCGACATCCGAGCTTTCCATGCTTTCACCATCGGCGCGCGGCTAGAAGATGACACCGAGCTGGAGCTGGATCTTCGAACGCTGAATGGTCTTCCAAAGCATTTCTATTCATAACACGTCCTGCTAAGGAATTGAAGGTTCGCCATCCTTATCACATATCGGGTGCGCAGAAAACCGAATCGATAGAGTATGCAACAGGGAAGCGGAAAACTGATCAGAGTACGCATGAGTAAATCAAAGTTTTATGTCACAAAAACTCCAAACCTTAGCAAAGGTTGCTAAGAATCCAAAAGCATTGGAAGAAATTGGAAAGCAAATCGTTCTGACTGCGGCAAAGGCGGTGATCGAAGAGCGATTGAACATCAAGCCCAAGGATGCCGATCTGGTACGCAGGGTTCGTGTCGGTCAGGTTGTCCCGGTCGACCTAATCAACGAGCCAGGGATGCGTTTGAATCCCGGCGGAATCGCCGGCGATGGCTGGGAAAAGACCTGGCTGAATCTGGGGCTTTGGGATCGAAACTGGTCGGAGAATGAGACCGGCATCGGACGCCTTGATCAGATTTCCAGGCTCGGTACAACCGTCAAAGAGATCAAGGCAGAAATGGTTTTAACGCCGGATGAAATCCGGGTTGCCAAAGAGCTCAACATTGACCTCTAAACTTCTATCATCAGAAAGTCCGACTCATTAATCGGGCTTTCTTCCAAACCATAAATAACATCATGAATTCACTTGGACTAATAGTTAAGGCGACCAGACAATGTAATCTTCGATGCACCTATTGTCATGACTGGCGGGCCCGGAGTAAGCCAATGCCTTTCAACGTTTTGGCTACTCTAATCAAAAAGGCAATTGAAACCAGTTCCTACCAGCGCGTAGACTTCATCTGGCATGGAGGAGAACCACTTCTGCTGGGCCGGAAGTTTTTTGAAAAAGCGTTGCTGTTGCAGCAAAAGCTCAAGCGAAAAAATCAGGTTATCAGAAACAGCCTCCAGACCAATGGCACATTATTGAATGAAGAGTGGTGTGAATTTTTCACCGCTAATAATTTTCATATCGGCGTTAGCCTGGATGGTCCTCCTGAATTGCATAACCGCAATCGAAAATATGCATCGGGTAAAAACAGCTTTGAAGATGTTAAGCGTGGCATAGAGCTCCTTAAGCGTCATCAGGTGCAGTTCGGCGTCCTGATGGTGCTCAATCACAGTGCTCTTGAACTTGAAGTTAAGGACTTGTTTGAGTTTTTCACCAGCCTGGGTGCAAAGTCGTTTTCATTCCTGCCCGCACGACCTGATAACATAGTCGGAGAAAATACTGGAGAAGTAGCAACCCCCGACTACGTAAACCCCGAAGAGTTTACTTCGTTCATGAAGAGAATATTCAACTACTGGTATGCATTAGACAACCCGCAAATACAAATCAGGGAGATAACCAGTATCACCCAAATGCTGATGGGAGGGAGAGCAAATGTCTGCACGCTCGCGGGCCAATGTATCGGGCAGTACTTTCACGTTGAAGCAAACGGAGATTTATATCATTGTGATAAATATCTTGGGGACACCAGCTATTTTCTTGGAAATATAGTCCGGCAGTCCTTTAGCGACATATGCACCTCCGAAAAAATTCTCGCTTTGGTTGAAAATGAAAAAGCGAATATAGCCAGGCTGCAGGCATGCCCGTATTTTCATTTTTGCAACGGGGGCTGTCCTCATGACAGATATGTAGCTGAAAAAAATTACAGCAATTATGATAATACATGCTGCGGGCAAAGAGATTTCATCGAACACATCAACTCAACAATTGTGGCTGATCTGACAGAGAGAAGCCCGGCACTGCTACAATCTGTTTAATAAGTGGAGGCATCGGGTTATCGAAGATGTACAGCTCTTGCCATGAGTGCATTTCTTTTTATATTAGCGGTGGAGCCCATCCATGCCTTTC
>DASWTM010000367.1:0-10914 GCA_036402115.1 Chryseosolibacter sp. | reverse complement strand
AATGATTTCAATGTGATATTTGCCTTCCCCTTTTCCATACGCCAGTACTGGATTTGCGGCAGGTCATAATCGTCTGCAAATTCTTTTAGTGTTGTATAGCCCTTTTTCTCGCGAAGTTCTGCGAGACGTTGGCCGACCACATGTAATACCCTGTTAAAGGATTTTGTTGACTTCATAATTAAATTTTGCTCCTCGGGTGAAAAAAAATGTTATGCCCGCCTGAGTTGCCGGCTGTTGGTACGGTTTTTTTACCTCCTGCCTGATTGTGCTTATCATATACGATAATTATTTTTTTTAAACCCTGCTTCATGTTGCAACAATTTTCTTTAATTCACGCCCTTAAACAATTCCTGATATAACCCATGGCTAGGTAATGAAGGTGAAGACATGTTTACTTATCACTGATGATCCCGATGATCATCAGGCATTTTCTGAAGCTTTTGCAGAAGTCTCGGAAGAAACTATAGTGTTGATTGTATTGGATAGCCAGAAGGCCCTTGAAATGCTGCGGGCGAAGAAACACGCTCCGGATTTTATTTTTCTAGACTTGTCAATGCATGGGATTCGAATAAATACATTCTTGAAGTTTATCAAGGCAGAGGATCAGACACTCACGCAGGTACCGGTGGTCGTGTATGGCGAAGTCGCGGAGTTTTACAAGCTCGAATATGTGAGCGAGGTGACGTTTTTCAATAAAGAATATGAATACTCGGAGCTCCGAGACTTTTTGAGGGAATTTTTCAGAGGACAGACAAGACAGGTTTATTAACCATCTACAACAATGCACATTCTATACATTGATGACGATTCAGAAGACCGAGAAATATTCCGGGAAGCGATTTCTGAAATCGGGCCTTCATATGTCTGCAATGTGGCAACCGATGGAAGCGAAGGAATGGAAGCACTTGAGACCTCTGTGATTATTCCCGATTACATTTTCGTGGATGTGAATATGCCAGTGATGAATGGACGTCAGTTTCTGGAACGCGTTAAAACCATTCCTGGCTTCCGAAGTATTCCTGTTATCATGTACTCGACCACAAGCTTCACGCAGGAGCGAAACGAATACTTTAGACTTGGTGCACTCGATGTGCTCGTTAAACCAAATACGTTTACAGAGATCTGTGACCTGCTAAAAAATGTTATTGAAGGAAAACACGAGCCAAATCGACCGCTAACTTCTTAGAACACACAGCTCAGCGAAGGGATTCTGATCCTACTAAAAACGACTCTTTTGTTCTGGGGGAGGTAAGCTTCTCCGTGAATATTTCTCCAACCGTTCGCTTCAACTCCTCGTATGAATTCGGCTTTCTGAAAAAGAGTTTTGCGCCAAGCGAAAATGTTTCCTCAATGTCTATTGGATTTACGGAAGTCGAATAGATAATGATCGGGATATTTTTTAGTTCCGGATTCGTGGCGATCTCGTGCAAGCACTCTTTTCCATTCTTTCGCGGCATGTTTAAATCGAGAAACAACAAATCTGGTTTGTGATAGTTGTTTAAAATAAACATCAGCTCCTCACCATCTTGTGCAGTTGTGAGCACCGCATTCGGATGAATATCAGACAGGGCCTCTTCGAACAGCTCACGATCATCAGCATCATCGTCTGCCAGGAGAATGCGTGAGGGCATTCGGGAATTTACACCATTGTGGTTTTGCATATGACAAACCGCTGCTATTTCAGATTCGAGTAAGCGTTAACCTGAACTATGAAAAAGCGCAAACGGATTCTTAAAGGTACTCTATTATCGCGCTTTTTCACCTAAACGTTGGCTATTGATTTCTTGATGATCGTTGATTTTTTACAAACGCCATCGTTGTAAAAAGTCATGCCAACGAATTTTTCTGAAACACCTTTTCTGTCATGGATCAAGCAATAACAATAATTAAATTGCCTGATCACTTTCCACTCCAATCCGCCACCCGTTTATGACAGCCCAGCATACTACAGAATTCCTCACCGGTGGAGGTGAGATGGGAGAAAGAATTCGAAACTTCGACTGGTCAGCTACTGCGCTAGGTCCTGTCGAAACATGGCCGCGAAGTCTGCGCACATGCGTGCAAATCATGTTGACATCGCGACAGCCTATTTGGATAGGCTGGGGAAATGACCTTATCAAACTTTATAATGATCCTTACATCAGTATCGTGAAAGGAAAGCATCCCTGGGCGCTGGGAAAACCTGCGTCCGTTGTGTGGGCCGATATCTGGCAGGACATCGCTCCGATGTTGCAAAAGGTGATGTATAAAAACGAAGGAACATACGTTGAGGAGCAGCTCCTCATTATGGAAAGAAATGGATATCCCGAAGAAACATATTATACTTTCTCATATACACCAGTGGCAGGTGATCATGGTGCAACAGAAGGAATGATTTGTTTTAACTCTGACGATACCGAACGCATTGTCAGCGAAAGGCAACTCGCCACGTTGACACAACTAAGCAATGCACTCAACGATGCAAAGTCGGATCGTGATGTTTTTGGGAAGGCGATAGAGTCAATCGAAAAAAATCCGTCAGATTTTCCCTTTGCTGCGATCTATAAATTCCAGGGCGAAACACTAGCCCTTACCGCATCCACGGGTTTTTCTTCGAGCGGGGCCTTGCCCCACGAAGTCCGACTTTCTGATGCCTCCCCACTTGCCAACGCAATGCGGCATGCGATCGACAATAGATCTCTTGATATCCTCTCAGGAGTGCATGAACTCCTTGGCGAAACTCCAAAAGGAAAGTGGAACGTGTCATCCGATCAGGCCATTGTGTTGCCGATCTTACAACGCGGCCAGAAAGATGCGTTCGGCTTTCTTGTTACTGGCGCAAACCCGTATCAGCTTCTTAAAGGCAAGTACCTGAATTTTTTCAATCTTGTTGCTGACCAGATTGCAACGAGCCTTGTGAACGTGCATGCTCTGGAAGAAGAGCGCAAGAGGCTCGAGGCATTAGCTGAAATTGATAAAGCGAAAACGACATTCTTTTCAAACATAAGTCACGAATTCAGAACTCCGCTCACGCTCTTGCTCGGCCCGATTGAAGACTTGTTGAATGATCATACACTGGACGAGGACAAGAAAGCAAAAACGGAGGTTGCTTACCGCAATGCCCACCGGATGCAAAAACTCGTAAACCTTCTGCTTGATTTTTCACGCATAGAAGCGGGACGCATGGAAGCAAATTTTCAACTGGTCGATATCGCTTCGCTTACGACAGACCTCGCAAGCAGTTTCCGCTCGGCAGTCGAAAAGGCAGGGATGAAGCTAAGCGTAAGTGCGAGTCCGCTCACCAGGGCGGCACTTGTCGATGTGGAAATGTGGGAAAAGATTGTCTTAAACCTTCTATCGAATGCCTTTAAATACAGTGAACGAGGTTCGATTGATGTTGCTGTGCGACAGTCGGATTCAGCGGTTCACGTGTCGGTCTCTGATACAGGTGTGGGCATTCCTGAGCATGAACTGGACAATATCTTTAAACGCTTTCATCGCGTTCAAAACACCCGAGGAAGAAGCCAGGAAGGAACCGGTATAGGCCTGGCCATGGTGAAGGAACTCGTGAAGCTACACAACGGTGACATCTCAGTGAAGAGCCGTGTCGGAGAGGGCTCGACATTTACAGTAACCCTACCGTTGGCACCCGATCTGCTGCCGGCAGAGCGAAAGAATCTTTTTGCCAACAGAAGCCGACATACTGATAACTTTTATGCGGAAGAAGCATCGCAATGGGTGCACAATGGAAACGGAAGTTCAAAACATGTACAGGACGCGAAAACGGAAAAGCCACATACCATACTACTCGCTGATGACAATGCCGATATGCGGTCGTATGTGCAGCGATTAATTGAACCTCACCACAATGTGTTAATTGCAAAAGATGGCGAGGAAGCCTATGATCTTGCGTTGAAGCACGTACCAGATTTAGTTCTTTCTGACATAATGATGCCAAGGCTGGATGGATTTGGACTTCTTGCTAAGTTAAAAGGCACAATGCCCACGCGGAATATTCCAGTAATTTTTCTGTCGGCACGCGCGGGAGAAGAAGCGAAGATCGAGGGGCTGAATGCGGGCGCGAACGATTACCTCGTTAAACCATTCTCATCGCGTGAACTTATTGCACGGGTGAGCGCGCAGCTTGCAACCGCAGACGTGCGCAGAAAAACGGAAAAACAATTCTTTAATCTCTTTCTCCAGTCACCGGCTCACATCCATGTCTTCAGAGGTCCGGAGCATGTTGTTGAATTTTTCCATCCCCTAGGAATCAGCTTCACCGGCAGGGATATCACAGGCATGAAGGTCCGCGAGACGTTACCTCAGCTGGATGGTCAGGGCTTTTTTGAAATGCTTGACTCCGTTTATCACGAAGGGAAAACGATTCAGATGCCAAACTTAAAGGCAACCTTCACTGATGCTGCCGGTAATCCACGCGATCATTTTTTTAACACCACTTATTTGCCGTGGCGCGACCTCGATGGCCGGGTCCAGGGAGTTCTTCAATTCACCTTTGAAGTCACGGAAACCGTTGAACAGCGCTTGAAGGCGGAAAGCAGCGAGAGGAAATTTCGCTCGATCGCACAGCAGGCGCCTGTTGCCATGTCGGTGCTTCGTGGCCCAAGACATATTGTTGAAGTTGCGAATAACCGCCTGCTCGAGATGTGGGGAAAAACGTATGAGGAGGTAATTGAGAAATCAGTGCTGGATATTTTTCCAGAGCTGGTTGACCAAGGATTCGGAGAAATTTTATCGAATGTCTTTAAGACCGGTAAACCGTTTCTGGCGAATGAAATTCCGGTTACGTTTTTCAGATATGGAAAGTCGGTAAAGGTGATAATGAATCTTCTGTACGAACCGTTTCGAAATGAAAACAATGAAATCGAAGGGATTGTGGCAGTAGGTACAGATGTCACAGAGCAAGTTGAAGCAAGAAACCGTGTTGCGGAAGCGGAATTGAAATTCCGGACGATTATTGAGCAAACGCCTTCACCCCTCTGCATTTTCAAAGGCAAAGACCTTGTGCTGGAAGTTGCCAATGGTCCGGCACTTGCCGTGTGGCAGGCAACTCCGGATGTGATCGGCAAACGACTCGCGGATATTGTTCCTGAAATGAGCAGTCAGGTGTTTATACGACTCATGCAGGACGTCTACCAAAACGGCACACATCGATATGGGTTCGAAGCACCCGCCTTCTTCATTCGCGAAAATGGAGAACGCGAAGATAAATTTTTCAATTTTAACTATGTTCCGTACCGCGATGGAGATGGAACGATCACTGGAGTCCTTGTGCTCGCTACCGATGTCACGGAGCAAGTAATTGCGAAAAAGAAATTGATCGAAAACGAAGAGCGACTTACCATTGCGACCGATATTCTTGGACTCGGAACCTGGGAGTATGACCCGGTGAAGAAAACAATTTTGTCGTCACCCAAAACGATTGAAATTTTTGGGTTCAAACAAGGCTCTAACATCCTGCTTGAGGACGCAATCAGCATGATAAGTCCGGAAGACAAACAACGCGTACTTGCGGCAATTCAATGGGCGCTGAATCCTGAATCTAAAGGCAAGTATGATATTGAATATTCGGTAATCAGTGCTCACAATGGGCAGCAACGCATTGTTCGCGCTGCAGGGCAGGCATTTTTCGACAGCGATAATGTGCCGACACGCTTTATCGGATCCATCATCGACATTACGGAGCGGAAGAATGCTGAGAATGAGATACGGGCGAGTGAAGAAAGGTTCCGTTTACTGGCCACGACCATTCCTCAAATCGTATGGACCGCTGACGCCAATGGAAAGACCGATTACCTTAATGAACAATGGGAGATATTTACAGGCCAAAGCGTAGCCGATGGAGTTGATGGCTTTGCAAACCTGATTCACCCTGAAGATGCTCCAGTGATTATTGAAAAGTGGAAGACTGCGGTTAAGACAGGGCAAGCGTGGGAATCGGAATATCGGCTTCGCAATACACGGACCAATCAATACCGGTGGCTGTTTGGAAAATGTGTTCCGCTGAAGGACGAAAACGGAAACGTTTTAAAATGGATTGGTTCGGCCAGCGATATACACGAATTCAAAGAGCAGTCCAACTGGCTTGAACAGCAGGTTCAGGAGCGGACAAAGGCGCTCAAGGAATTGAACCAGTCATTGAAAATATCCAACGAAGACCTCCAGCAATTTGCGCATGTAGCAAGTCATGATTTGAAAGAACCTATTCGCAAGATCAAAACATTTGGCAACCGCCTTCTCGATGATTACCAGCACCTGTTGCCAGAGAAAGGAAATAGTTTTCTGACCAAGATCTTGAGCGCAACGGAGCGAATGTACGCCATGGTAGAAGGGGTGTTATCATACTCGACCCTATCAGCCTCGGATCAGCCGACCTCTCCAGTTGATCTGAACGAGGTAATTTCCAACATTCAAAATGATCTTGAAGTTCTCATCCTGGAGAAGAAGGCAACCATCAGGTATGAGCAGTTGCCTACAATAGAAGGAGCACCCGTGTTGTTATATCAGCTTTTTTACAACTTAATCAACAACTCGATTAAATTTTCACGAGAGAATGTTCCCGCTGTGATTACTATTAGTTCCACCACGGCTAAGATCGAAGGAAATAACTTTGCCAAAATTATTGTGGCGGACAACGGAATAGGATTTGAGGACGAACAGGCGGAAAAAATATTTACCACGTTTACGCGATTGAATTCAAAAGACAGGTACGAAGGTACCGGACTGGGACTGGCATTGTGCAAGAAAATCGTTCAGCGCCACTCGGGTTTTATTACCGCGCATGGCGAAAGGGGCAAAGGTGCTGAGTTCACGATTTTGTTACCGATTAAATAGAGGCTTGTGAATAAATTATTTCTCCTGGCAGACGATGATCGGGATGACGCTGAGCTCTTTGGCGAAGCATTATCTTCAATTGATCCACCCGTGGCATTTGAACATGTTCCGGATGGTCAGGCCGTGTTCCAAGTGCTGAGTAACCAGTCACTGCAAAAGCCAGATGTCATCTTTCTGGATTTAAACATGCCCGAGATGAGTGGATGGCAATGCCTTGCAAAACTTAAAAACGACATGTACTACAGCGATATTCCTGTCATCATGTATTCCACCTCAACGAATCCGCGCGACCGGGAAATCGCAGTCGAATTAGGTGCCGTTGGGTTTGTGACGAAACCCACCGATTTCAAGTTGCTCAGGAGAATTTTATCAGAAATAGCTAAGAGCAGCAAAGAAAATTTAAAAAACGCGTTGCGCCTTTCTCCCATGCGCCTTTGACCTATTTGGGTAACAAAATTGCCACTGCCTTTTTTACCTGGATTGTTTTCGGTGTAGTTTTTAGTCGCTGTGGATTTTTTTTCACGGGTACGGTTATTTCTGCTGCTTACTTACCTAAATCGTTGAGACCGGTGCCTTGTTCCGGCTTATAAACCTTTTTCTAGTTATGGTAGTGTTAATTGTAGACGATGACCACGAAGATTGCGAGCTCTTTCATGAAGCTATCCATGATATCGACCCCGCCATTAAATGCTGGACAGCACGCGATGGACGCCATGCATTAAATATTTTAACCAAAGAATTAATCCTTCTTCCTGACTATATCTTTCTGGACATTAACATGCCGTTGATGAACGGAAGAGATACACTCGTAGAGATAAAGAAAAATACACGGTTGCGCGATATCCCGGTCATTATGTATTCGACTACATCAGACACAAAAGAAATACAGGGATATTATAAGTTAGGCGCACATGACTTCCTCATCAAACCAAACAACTTTAACAAGCTGGTCGAAGCGCTGACCTCAATTATTATTTCGACCCGCACATCAAAGTGACTTGGAAAAAGCACCTATCGTTTTTTGGAGGTATTCTTTGAAACTATCTGGGCCCACAACACGCAGGTCATCCATCAAGCCAAGCACAAACCGGCCAACACCTTCAAACCCTGCAACCGGTCCGTGAAAATAGTAGTCATTCGCACGTTTTTCAATAAACGGCACACTCAATGGATACTCTTCCCTTAATAACAGGTAAGCTCGCATGCCAAGAGACAAGGAAATCCAAAGATTCGCGTCTCCGTTGAATCCGAAAATATCCGATTGGTTTTTTTGGTGCTTGTCTTCATGTTGAAACGATTTACCCGTCTCGGCAATTTCACCAATGCGGTCGAGTTTAAATTGCTTTGAAGCTTTGTCGTTCGTGTCCAGAGCCACGATTGACTGGTAGTTGTCTCCGAAATGGATGGGTTCAACGAGCCGGTCGCGGATCTCATTGCTGTGTGCAGAATGATAATTTTTCAGAATGACTTGCTTTTTGTCTTTGATTGCTTCTGCAAGCACATCAACGAATTTTCCCAGCCGTGCTTTCACAAACAAGCGTGGCATCGAATCGATTTCCGAATTCAGTGCCAGTTTTTTAAGAAGCAAATTTTTCAGCGGGTTATCACCGGCACCGGACTGAATCAATTTCTTGATCAGCTTCGTTTCCTCCATTGAAAACTGCGACTGTGAGGGATCGTCTTCCGAAGTGACAATAAAATAACGATTGTCGAAATCCTTCTCAATTAAAAACTCAACTTCTTCCAATAAGTTGATATAACGATATATGGTTCGTTCGCTGGTATCGAACCGCTCCGCTAATTGCTTGATTGTCCAGTGGCCGGATTTCAACACGGCAATGATCTGGAACAGTCGCAGAAGTTTCGCCTGCGGTATAATCGAATCTCTTTTCCCGGCACTAACCTTCTTTTTCATCGAGTTTCGTTTTTGCTTGATGAAAAAAGATAGAAGTTGTCGGGCATGTTTATGCAGGCAGGCCAGAACCTTGGTGATGGATATTTCATGGCCATAAATTAAATATTTTTCAATCAATTTACGGCACGTTCGTCCCGAGTTGCGCTCACTGCATCCTCGCTAACATCTTTCGATGTTCCTTAATGAACAGCCAGCGAATGGTTAGACCGTAATAAAAAGCAGCGAGCATAAACGGAAAGGTGAGATGGTACACGGAATTATGCTGAATCAGATCCATGGTCACGGCAAAATAGAATCCAACAAAGAAAGCAATCGAAAGCAGAAGATGGATCGTCTTCAATGTGACCAGGGGGGCATCTTTTAAAATCGATATACAACAGCTGATAAGTTGGGTTGGCCCCAGAAGCATTGCCAGGAAAACTGGTGTTTCTAATCCAAGGAAGTCAGTCATAAATGGCGTTATGATCGCCATCGTTTGAAGGCAAAAGTCCAGATATTTTAGCATTGGTGTAAGAGTGGGTTTACATAACAATTATCCTGAATGCCGGGGTGATAAATTATTGTCTGGAGTCCAAAAAGTGCGTATTCTAACTCAGACCCCACCTTTTTTGTGACAGAAGCTGTCATTGAGCCCAACTACCTTGGAATCAAATTCAGGGCTATGGAATTGATTCACAACACTGTATTAAATGTGAAATGTCCGCATTGCGGGAATAAGTTTAATCCCGAAGAAAGCATCGGACATGATATCCGGGTACAATTGGAATATGAGTTTGAACGAAAAATCAGCGAAAACGCCAGGCGTATTGAGGAGCGTGTTAAGAAGCAGGAATCGGAACGCTTTGCTTCGCAGTTGAGAATGGTGGAAGAGGACAGAAAAGCAAAAGCACTTCGCTTGCGTGAGCTTGAAAACTCAGCAGTATCGGTTCAGCAGAAGGAACGTGAAATTGCTGAACGCGAAGAACGTTTGGAGCTGGAAATGAAGCGGAGATGGCTGGACCGCGAGAAATTGCTTAAAGGAGAATTGGAAACTAATCTTCGGGAAAAGATGCGGCTTGAATTCTATGAACAGCAGCAAAAGGTTTTGCGTGAACGTGAACAGCTTGAATTTACGATGAAGCGCAGGATTCACGAAGAAGCAGAACGTGCACGTGAAGAAGAGCGAATGAAAAACGCGGAGCTCCAGAAGAAACTTGATGACCAGGTAAAACTTCTCAACGAGATGAAGCGAAAATCTGAACAGGGTAGTATGCAGATGCAGGGAGAGGTTCAGGAGCTTGCCATCGAAAGTTACCTGGAATCTCTTTTTACGCGCGATGAAGTTCAGGAAGTATCCAAAGGTAAGCGCGGAGGCGATTGCGTACACATCGTGAAAGACGATTACGGCAGAGTTTGCGGGAAAATTCTTTATGAAAGCAAGCGCACCAAACATTTCAGTTCTGAATGGATCGGTAAAATGAAAGATGATATGCGGTTGCAGCAGGCAGATCTCGGCATTATTGTGACCGATGTTTTTCCAGAAGGGATGACTCGCTTTGGCTGCCTTGAGGGAATATGGGTATGTACGTTCTCTGAATTTAAGACGCTGGCCGTCTTGTTTCGTCAAAACTTCCTTCGAATAGGTGAGGTCATCGCGTCTCAGGAAAATAAAGGTGACAAGATGCAGATGATTTACGGATACGTCACTAGTAACGAATTCAAACAAAAGCTCGAAGCGTCATTTGAATCTTATCGTGACATGCTGGACGACCTTCAGAAAGAAAAAACACTGTTGATGTCGCAATGGGCCAAGCGCGAGAAACGTCTAATGAAAGCAATGGAGAACCTCGTGTCACTTTACGGAGATGTACGCGGGATTGCCGGAGGCGCAGTGCAGGAAATCCAATCACTCGAACTTCCCGAGGCAACCCTAACACCTTAACACTTTAACACTTTAACACCTTAACACCTTAAGACATTTCAATTGCCATAGTTG
This sequence comes from Chryseosolibacter sp., assembly GCA_036402115.1. Taxonomy (GTDB): domain Bacteria; phylum Bacteroidota; class Bacteroidia; order Cytophagales; family Cyclobacteriaceae; genus Chryseosolibacter. The sequence continues at coordinate 193 of DASWTM010000367.1, read as the reverse complement.
GAAGGCGGCTTCAGAGCCGCTTTTTTTGTTCGACCAAACTCAAATCAATTCGTTTAGTCTGGTTAAGATTTGGTTGTTTTATTTGTGAGACCCAAAAATCAGACGCATTTTAGTACATGGTTGAAGAAGAAAAGCAGAATGCGCGTGTGTCGCGATTGGAGAAAATCGTTATGGTTAGTCATAACCAGATCCT
>DASWTM010000366.1:0-72970 GCA_036402115.1 Chryseosolibacter sp. | reverse complement strand
TGCAATTTAAATGGCGGTTCTGTCCGGTACGCATCCTTCATAGCCGCGCTGGCAATGTATTGCTGATTGACCAGCATCACGATGTTCCGGATCCGAAGGATACTTCTGAGCACAGCTATCGCATCATCAACTTCCTGCGCGCTGTAGTTTCCTTCAAGTTCAGGAATCAGCTCGCTTTCCGTCTCTACATAATTGATCAGTTTATAGAGATCCTCAAAGCTGCGATTGGTGATCCGCTGCAGGTAGCGATTTTCAGCAACACAGTTTTCGATAAGACTAAGCTTGAATAACTGATCGGAGTTGCCAATGACATCTCCGAGATTATATACATCGGCACGGTTTGCCAGCATGTCCGGGATCTTGAATTGTTCACCGCTTTCCGTGTATGGGTTACCCGCCATCACAACACAGAAGCGTTTTCCGCGGAGATCATATGTTTTGCCTTCGCCTTCAAAAATGCCATCCATCTTTCGCTGACCATCGGCAAGAGAGATGAACTTCTGCAGGAACTCAGCACTGCAATGCTGAATGTCGTCTAGATACAACATCACGTTATCGGCCATCTCAAAAGAAAGATTGATCTTTTTGAGCTCAGCACGTGCACCCGAAGTTGTTGCCTCCTGTGGATCGATTGACGTAATGCTATGACCGATCGTTGGACCGTTGATCTTGACAAAGTGAAGACCCATCGTTTTGGCAAGGTATTCCATCAACGTTGTCTTACCGTAACCCGGAGGTGAAACCAGCAACAGCATACCCATCCGCGCAGTCCGTTTGTCCTCGCCTGCTGCTCCAAGCTGTTTAGCAAGGTTGGCACCGATCAATGGAAAATAGACCTCGTTGATCAGGCGGTTGCGCACAAAGGAGCTCAGTACTTTAGGTTCGAGCTCACTCACCTTCAACTGCTGACGATATCCCCGCACCAAGTTTTCTTTCAATTCATTGAATGATGTGAATGCTGGAACAATTTGCGTAAAGTAATCACGCATCTTTCGCATGAAGTGATGGAAGTTCAACGTATACTTCCCTTCACCATGAATGACAGCATGCGTGCCTTTTAGCCCCGTTACTTCGAGTTTGTCTGCTGCCGCGCGCTCACGATACGTGTGATCTTTAAACAGAATGAGACACACGGCTTCATCGATGTACGGGGCATCAATCGTCAGATGCTGTGTGTTGATAAACGCCTGCAGCCAGCTCTGGATAATGTAAAATCTTTCCGCAGTGCTGAAATCGGTGCTTTTGATCTCTTGTAGAAATACGGCTGTCTTTCGCTGCGCCACCAGGTAATCATCAAATGCTTTCTTCAGATGGAATGCTTGCTGACTGCAGGTAAAGAACTTGCTAACAGAAAGCTCCGAATATAAATACTGTGATACATCGGCCGGATCAACAACTTCATAAGCCACCTTTGACTGTGCAAAGCGAGATGCCAACTCGTTCCCCACAAAACTGGCGCGTTTGCTTTCCGGAAAACTTTCCTGGATCGAATACGCTGCATTGATCAACAGCTGAAGTTTATTCCGCGATGATTCATCCAAACCGAACCAGAACAACTGACCAGCTACGCGCACCGAAGGCGAATACTGAAGAATACCCAGCTCCCCCCGAAGCTTTTTAAGGCCAGCATAGATTGCTGCAGCATCCGTATTGTGCACGCCTTTCAGATAACCAGCGGCATAGTCGCGCTCGGTCTTGTCATTAAGGAACGACTCGTGATTCCATGGCTCTTGGTGATTGAGACTTTCAACATACGTTTGATACGCCAGGTACTCCGACCGATACACCCCAGCGTTTTCGGAGATGAGCTCCTGCTCCCAGATCGCGCGATGCTTGTACAGTGATTCATCCGTAACCTGCTTGTAGAAACTTGTTCCCAGCAAATGATAAAACAAGTTGTCGTTCTTGCGAACGATTGTCAAATCAAGTACCTGCTTGTTGACCGTGAACTTGTACGAGCCCAATGAAATCACATTCTGACCATCGACAAAAAGATCAGTCTTGTCTTTCAGATTACGCAAAGCAGTTTCCTGCGATACCTTGAGAAGATTTTCGAGGTTCTCAGCCTTTGCCACATCGCCAAGTTCCTTCAACTCATCCTTCAGGTTTCGAACCTTGTCCACCATCAGGTCCGTAGAGAAGAACGCGTAGATGCTTTCCTTATCGTTGAACGACTGTGCTTTGTTCTCGATATTCTTCAGCACCCGGAGGCCGATCTGTTCCAATGCCGTGGTGCGCTTGTTAAGTTGCGCGACCAGCATCTCCTTTTTGCCATTAAACGCTTTGATGACTTCATCGCGCTTATCGGCAATCTTGAGAATGAAATCATCAAAATCAGCAAACTTACTTTCGAGTTCCTCCACCTGGATACTCACCTTTGTAAAGTATTCCTCGCACTTCTCGGGTGTTGTCGAGAGATCAAGGAAGTTTACGATACTTTGGTCGAGCAACGTCAGCTGCGCATGAAATTGACCTGTTAACTCCTGTGTTCTCAGCGAAGTGGTTGCACGAACTAATTCAGCCTTCACTTCATTCAGCGATGCGAAAATCACGGATATCTTCTCGACAATCCGTGTGGTCTGTGTGGTGTCCTCGATTTTCAGACTGTTGAGAATATCGATGAGCATTTCAAGCCCGGCCGATGTTTCTTTGATAGACTGCTCCACCGGTTGGGCATCGATCACTTTTGCGACAGCAACTGCCGCTTTCTTCAACTCAACGACCTTGGCCTCATAGGGTGCAAGTGCCTGATCTTTCAATAAAAACTTAACTGTATCTTCCGAAAGCGAAGTGTTGTATTGCGCAAGCTTTTCCTTGAGCGATTCAACGGCCTTCGTGTCGATGTAACGCACATTGAGCAAATCGATTACGGCACCCTGCATGCTCCTTGTAGACGCAAGTAACTTAACCAGTTGCTCCAGTGAACTGATAGTCGCACCTTTTATATCGATGACGAGTTGCTCTACGCGCTTCTGTATTCCCAGGAGACTATCCTTGGCAAGCTGACGCTGCGTTTGGACCTTGGCAAATTCATCGATAGCGGTGTTGGCGATGCTCCGGAACTGCGTTAACGGTGTCGCGAGATCGAATGTGTTTTCGTCTTTTAACCAGAAGTAGGAATCAATGATGTCACTCGCGCGTTTGTGGATATCCTCGTAGAGATCTTCGTAGGTATCCTCCTTTTGCAAAAGCTGGATCACTTCCTGGCTTTCGCTCATTGCGCTCACGATATCTTTGTTACCGATCTTGAATAAAACATTGTCGCGGTTGGCTGTATTTTCCTGGAGTGTGGCGGTGTAGGGAGTTTTCCAGATCTGTACCTGGTGATGCCTCACCGCTTCATTCTCTGAGCGGAAGTACACCAGGATACCATCGCTGAAAATGGTGAAGCCATTACACGTGATCGGAGTCTCGACCTGCTGCGCGATCATGTTGTACGACATCAACACAAACGTATTTGTGAGCTTCTGATAGAACACATACAAGAAGTCCTCTCCGTTTGGAGAGGCGATGCTATGGCTGAATTCAAGCTGTGGAATGTTCAGGTCGAAGATCTTATACTCTCCGCTTTGGAGATAGTATCCGTTCGGAAAGATCACACCTTGGTTGTCCGGCAACAACACACCTGCATCAACAAGGCTATTGATCCGCAGAACCTTCTTGGTACGAACGTTAAAAATGTATGCGCGAAAATCTTCGCCATACGGCTTTATCTTGATCGGTATGAGATTACCGAGATCCGCATAATGATATTCAGCATCATCGAGCTGTTGATCTTTATTCGACACTGGCTCGGAATAAATTCCCTGCCCCGAATCGGTGTTGTTTTCGATCTTGAACGTGATGTCGCCATGGACAGCTTCGAGAAAGACCTTATCCAGGATGGACACATGTGGATGGACGCCAAGCCTGCGGTTGTTCAGATCAGTTCGTATCCACGTAAAATCAAACTGCGGAACGACTTTAACTTCGTGGATGCTTCGATCATCAACGTAGACCAGCTTGTTGTCTTTGATCAACCATTTAAAAGCCTTTCTGTCGTCAGGATTTTTACTGGTTTGAAAGATCATGTACAGGTACGTCTCCGTCTTGGCAAACTTCGCAAAGATGGAATCCCGGTAGTACTTGTAGAGGTTGTTGAAGTCGGTGATAAAGTTTTCGTCTTCGATCAGCGTCAGCGGCTCGGGGTTAAAATGATCACCGGAGAACTTGTAAATGCTGAATACATCACTGAGTTTGATGTTTTCCCTCAAGCCAAAGTGTACGTTGTAACCAAAAATTGTCAGGTCACCAAAGGCAATAAGCCCGCGTGCAACACCACTGTTCGTTGTTGTGATGCGTTGATTGCCTGCCAACTGAAAGCCACTGGAGTTAAAGATCTCCTTGCGTGCGCTGTTCAGTTTTGAGAGTCGTTCCGAGAGGTTGACGCGCTGTTCATCGAGTCGCTTCCGAATGATCTCGTAGGTTCCGGAATCCAGTATTGTATCTTTATTTTCAGTAGCTGCCATTAGAAAGAGATAAGCGCTGATGAAACTTCATGCCTTACATTGATGATATTGAAATCCGGGCTGAATCAGGATACTCCCAATTCAGCCGGATGTGCCGCGTTCACGGACACTCAAATTCTACTGCAGCTTTTTATTGCCCAGGCCCACTACCGAAACCATGTTCGCCAGGTTCGACAACAATGGAACATCCTCTTCGGAGCTCTTTTGTTGCATCTTCATGATGAGGCTGGAGATCGTCAGGTTTTTGATATCGTTAGTTGTGATGTTGTACTTATCAGCAAACTCGCGGATACGACTCATCAGGTCGCCACCTTTTTCACCATCACCCAACAGGGCGGTTTTGATTTGCGTGGCGTTTTGACTTTCGTTGATGAGACGATCGAATCCTTTTGCGTTCGACACCTGCTTCACAATGTTTTCGAAGAACATCGTTTCCCCTCCGACAATATCAATCTTCGCGGATTTGAGGGCTTCCGCAAGGATCGCGGCCTGCGCATCGGCAATCTGTTTCTGGATGTTGATCTGCGCGAGCTCGATCTCTTTCTCTTTCGCAAGCAATAATTTGAACTCTTCATGCTGCTTTCCAACGGCATCGAGTTTCTTCATCGCTTCGGCTTTCTCCTGGATACCCATCGCTTCTGCCAATGCTTTCTCCTTCGTTACTTCTGCATCCGCGAGACCTTCTTTACGTCTTGCCTCGGCAAGTTTTTCAATGATGGACGCATCCACCAAACCTTGTCTTTCAGCAGCACCCGCTTTCGCATGCATGACTTCTGCCTCTGATAAACCGATCGTAGCTTCTTCGCGAGCCTGCGCTTCCGCGAGGATCTTGCGAGCCTCCGCCTGTTTCACCGCAGCTTCTTTCTTAGCATCGGCATCGATGATCAATTGCTTCGCCTTTTCTTCCGCTGCCTTTTTCTCAGCCTCTGCAGCCTTCACGGTAAAGATCAATTTCTCTTCGGCCTGCTGACTTGCAAGTGTAATGCTTACCGTCTTGTTTCTTTCCACCTCGCGGAATGCCTCGAGGTCTTTTACGCCTTGCTGCTCTTCAACAACACCTTTCTCAAGACGCACACGGTCGCGGATCGTATCCTGGATGTTCTTGCGCTCGATTTCCAATGTCTTTTCCTTCTCGATCTGTGCAAGTGTTACGAGTTTCTCACGTTCCGTAGCTTCGAGCATACGATCTTTCTCTACACGTTCAGTTTCCACCGCGGTCGTGCGTTGCTTGTTCTTCTCAGCAATAATGATCTGACGCTGTTTGTTTTCTTCCTGTACGGCCAACGCTTCGTCCGTTTTGATACGAACGGTTTCCGCTTTCAACCTTTCTTCATCTTTAACCTTGGAGATTTCAGCGCGTTCACGAGATTTTACGTTTTCAATTTCGCGGTATTGCTTCTCTTCTTTCTCCGCCATCTGACGTTCGAGTTCTAGTATAGCTTCACGCGCTTCAACGTCCTGCTTCTTAATGACTTTCTCCTCTTCCCTTCGGATTAGGTTAGCCTTCATGTTCTGTTCAGCAGTAAGCTCCGTGATTTTCTTGATACCCTGTGAGTCAAGAATGTTTTGAGCACTGAGGAACTTGATCTCGGTTTGCTCTAAGTAGTCGATCGCACAGTCGTCAAGGATATAGCCGTTGAGGTCGGTGCCGATGATGTTGAGGATTTCCGTTCTGAATTCTCTACGGGCTTCATAGAGTTCAATGAAGTCAAATTTTTTACCAACGGTCTTAAGCGCTTCAGAGAATTTTGCTTCGAAGAGGTTTTCAAGCGTTTGAACATCGCTGGCCCTTTCGGTTCCAATGATCTGTGCTACGTTTAACACATCGTCTGCGTTCTTATTTACGCGGATGAAGAATGCCACTTTAATATCTGCACGAATGTTGTCCTTACAGATTAGCCCATCGTTTTCAAGACGGTCAATCTGCAGTTTCTTAACGGAGATATCCATGATCTCCATTCGGTGAAGGATGGGAATCACATACATACCTGCGTTGAACGCAACTTTTCCTCCGCCAACACCGGTACGCACGATGGCTTTCCCATGCGGAATCTTCTTGTAGAAGCTCGCAAAGGCAAAGAGCATAATCAGAATAAAGAACACAATTCCACCGATCAGCAATAGGCCGATCCCTCCAAGAATTTCCATAGCAACGAGATTAGGGTTTTAGAATAATTTTAAGATTAGGATGAATGTATATTTCGTAGTAGTAGGTCAGACGATGTTTGAAAGATTAATCTCCGGCACGACAAGGTAAAATTTCTTGTCAGGCGATTCATCTTTGATCATCACTTCTGCGTCATAGTTAATCGCCTCTCCGGTTTTGCTCATTACATTGATACGGATCACATCACTTTTAATTTTCAGCTCGGCAGCACCAATCATGTTGCCCGAGATTGTACTTCTCATCTTCGCAATGCGTCCCATGAGTTCCTGCGGTTCTTCTCCGTTGTATCCCATAGCATCATAAACTTTAATGAGTGGTTTTGTCGCGTAACGCGTAAGAAAATAAGCAATAAAGAAAACAGGAATGAGAATGAGCACAGATGCCCAACCCCAGGCAGCCAGGCCGAGAAATACGGAAGATGTTAGCGTGACAATCCAGGCAATGAACTTGAACACCGAATACACAACCATGAACGGCATCTTACCGATGTTCACAAACTCCAACGCCTTCTGAAAGAATGATTTATCAGCTGCAGGATTGTCAACGTCACTTTCAAGACTGGCGTCCACATCAGCTCCCCTCACTTCCATGTCGCTGTCGAAGCCGGCATCACCGAACACATCGCCCAGCAGGAAAGTGATCAACCAATAGATGGCGGTGATCCCCGTGAGTACGGTCATGATGGCGTTACTCAACGGATGGAATAGCAGGTCAACTATACCAGACATAGTTAGGTGAGGGTTATGGTATTGCTAGATACCTAATTTTTCTTTGATTGCCTGAAGATCTTTTTCAATTGATAGCGAATCATCTTTCAGCAAGCTATCCAGCTCCTCTTTTAAGGTGTGCTTTTCGCGCGCAATTTCGCCATACGCTTTCGCAAGCGCCTCTTGGTCTTCTACTTTATTCTTCATGCGCTGCAACATCGCAATGGTTCCGTTATTGTCGAGCTGCGCCATTTGTTTGTTCACCTGCTCGGTCGCTTTACTCACTTTGACTCTCGCCTTCAACGTGCGCAACTCCTTCTCCCACTTTTCTAGATTCTCTTTCAGGATCTGTGTGTTGCGCAACATCTCTGATGAAGATTGCTGGAGCGCGATTACCTGATGGCCAAGCTCCTCGGACTCAATGTAGAATTTTCTACGCAGCGATAGTGCTTCACGCGCCAACTCTTCTGCCTTGATCAGGTCTACCTGACCGGTTTGCGCTTTCTGCATGATCAATACAGCCTTCTCAGCATAGCTCATAGAGTGTTGCTGCGATTGAAGCTGCTCATTTTCGGTGCGGATCGCCAATGCTTTAACCTTCGCGTACGATTCCGTAGCCTGAGCGAGTTCTTCGCGCAATTCACGCAGACCCTGTTCCGTCATTTTAACTGGATCTTCCATTTTATCAACCGCAGCATGAATTTCAGCCTGGCTGATTCTTAAAAGTCTTTTGAATATATTCATGACTATAATTTTAAGATTGGTTTATAGTTTAGAGAAATCAATAATCTGCTGTGAGAACTCGCTCAACAACAAGCCAAGCGAATTGAGAGCGCTTTCAAACTCATTAAAGTCGAGGTTTTGAAGCTGCATGGTATAACGAAAGAGTACCCGGTTACCTTCTTCGGTGATAACAAATGCACCATGGATCGTATCGCGGTTTTTTTGCAGCATTTTCTTGAACATGTCGAGGTTATCTTCCCGAAATGAAAAGAGATACTGCTCCATGATCAGGATCGGAGGCGCGACACCCAGGATGAGGTTATGTATTCCCTCAGCCTGATTATCGATTTTCAGAATGCCACTTTGCTCATTCTTGTAGAGAACTTTACAGCCGAGCTTAAGTGCGAATTCTTCAATGGTGTCAATATTATTCATGAGGGGCGCTTTCTTGTCTTGCTCTCCTAACAAACGTAACAATTATTCTTCAGGTTGCAAAAATTTTTAGCATAAATGCTAATATTTTTATGTTATCTTTGTAACCAATGACGAAGATCGGATCCAATATCAAAAAGATCAGAACTACCAAAGGGCTTAGTCAACAGGCCTTTTCTGAGCTTTTCGGGCTTACCCGCGGAAACATCTCGTCTTATGAAGAAAACCGGGCTGAACCCAGGATCGAAACGGTCATCCAGATTGCCAATTATTTTAACATCCCCCTCAACCAGTTTATTACACAGAATCTTTCGATCCACGAGATCCTTAAATATAATGGTGATAAGCTGATTGAGGATGAGAAGCAGACGATTAATCGCCAGCTGAGAAATATTCCGCTTATCAATGATGCGGTGTATATGAAAGGAAGCTACAAGGAATTGTCTTTTCTGGAAAAGGATTCATTTCCCAAGTTGACGCTGCCGGAAATCAATAATAACAACATGCTTGCGCTTTCATTTAATCCGAACATTCCTCACCACGAATCGCTGCCGCAATATCAAATGAACGATGTTCTGATCTTTGAAGAAGTCACGCAACAGAATATCCACCTTTGCCCGAATAAAACTGGCCTATATACCGCAGAGCATGAGATTATGATCGGAGAATACCGATTGAAAAATGAAAAGATGGAACTTGTGCTGAACGACTTCACAAAACAGACTTTCGATTTTAACGCACCACAACGCTTCTGGAAATTGTTTTCGTTGTATCAGCATGTGAAGTGACATGTGATTCTGCATCACTGAGTTAACTCAATTAGGCTCACTTCTTTCTTCGCTGGAACTGCGCTACTGAATTATATTTGCCACGAATTTTCCGCCTCATGCTTGCATCCTTTAGACGAAGATTGCCATTCCACTTCGCATCCAACCTTATCGTTGTGTTAAACTCCGCGGTGATTGTGTTTCACTCGGCATTCCACTAAATAACGTACAGCCTGGACTAACCGGGTATCAGGCTGTGCTTCCTATAGTTGGTGTGGGACTCGGCTATTGGATAAAATAACTAGTAATGCTACCTCACGGTCACAACCACTCGCTGATACCTCGTGAGCGTTGGTGCGCCATCATCCCGTGCTTCCAGTATTATGTGAATGGTTTGTCCAGCCTTCGCATCTTTTGGGATGGTGACGCGACATTGTTCAGAAGTCGCATTTGCGATTGTTACTTCATTCGGGTACGTCCCGGTCTTGAACTGCCACCAAAGGACGGATAGTTTATCGTTATCGGGATCGGTGACTTTTCCATTAAGTCGTATCGTTTCCCCCGGTGCGACCAAGACCTGTAGCGGACCTTCAATCGTAACGCGCGGTTCATGATTCGCTTCAGCAAACTTTGCAGTGACAGACCACTTCATCCGCGCGGCAAAATCATGTTGTGCTGCAGGAAAGAGATTCGGGTAGCTGCTGGTATTCCTGCTTACTGAACCCAACGCATTCACCATCGCCTGTTGCGATGTATCACTGATGTTGAAAGAGAAAGCAGATGCGTTTGTACCGCGTCCTCCCCATCCGCCATACGAAGGATCTTCGAACGCGCGCAGTCCATTGCCAAGCATATTCATGAAGGTATGATTATCGCCTTCCCCAAGCCATGCGTTCTTCGGCTGCACCGGCATCCACACCACATACCCCATCTTTCTCAGCTGTTCATCGGTATACCCATTCAAACCAAAATAATCCATGATGTCTCCTTTCACCATCTGTTTCCCATCGCCCCACACACGATACAGTGATCCTAACGGTCCGCGGTCAAGTATATTTGATTTCATCCATGCAGGCGTAAGGAATGGCGCATCCTCAGGCTTCGCGCGGAGTTGCGCACCGTAACCATAATTTGGCCCAGCGGTGAACTGCCTGTATTCAATTCCTCCCCACACAGGCTTGATGTATTTTGCATATGTATCATCCTGATCACCGGAAGGCAGCAAGACCACCTTGCGGAAAATCTTCGCACGAATGCCCTCCCAATGTATCGTATTTTCATATTGATCCTGAATGGATTTCAGTGCACGCGCAATCGTGCTTTGTCCACCCCATGCGGTGATGAACAGTTTGCCGGGTTTGTCATCGAGAATAAGTTCTTTGATCAACTCAGAGCCCGGTGTATCCTTCGAAAAATCTCCGTCAAATTCAACATTTCCATAACGGATTTTTGACTTCAACGTCTGCGGACTTGGATAGTTAGTATTGTGGATCTTGAGATTCGGATAGACTTTCTCATAGGCATCGACAAGGTCATGAATGAACTTCTCATCAGTGGCCCAGCGCCACGATTCGCACGGACATTTGTCAAGTCCGAAGCGTGCATACTCCCTACCTGGAACAAACCACTTCTTCCCTGTACCGTCACCCTTCCAATGAAACTGACTGCTTGTGTAAATCAGTCCCTCAATTTGGAGATCACTGCTGTAGAGCAATAGCCGGATCAAGGAGTTATTGTCATCTAGTTCGGGATCAGCAGTAATGATGATGCGCGGTCGTGCCTCGTCTGCCGGTTGACCCACAGCAACACTAGATAACAAACATAAGACCACGGTATACACTGCGAGGGTTGAAACCCGGCTGGTGGAATGAATTAAGGTATGCATCGGTGGTAATCAATTTCCACCTCAAAATAGAACTTAATATTCAATTCAATGGCACTCTGGTGCATCAATTAATGTTCGCGAGAAGCGTCTCACAACACTTGGCACGATCGGTTTCATGCAATCCAATCTGACCATCATCTTCAACGATTATTCCGGGTGCGCTGGATGATGATGAAGAAGACAACTCCCAACATCAACTGTGCCACCACTAAGATTATGATATACTTGTCCATGACGAACTTGCGGGTTTGAGATTTGTGCAAGGAAGATAAGGAGCTGCTCAAAAAGTTCGTATGCTGCATACCTGATTTACGGGAGGCTGCTGTATGGATTTAATACGAAGGTTTATCGGTCACCTTGTGAAGGCTAACTATGGACTACTCGTTTCAATCCTGCAAGACTGAATAATAAAAGATCATCCGGTCAAATTGTATAATGTCTCACCCGTTTTTCAAACGTGACCATGAGTGATTTCGCATAGTCGTCAACCACCGCGTTTTCGTAGTCTTCACCGGCAAAAGAAATGATTGCCTCCACGGTTTGCCATTCCGTTACAATGAGGAACTCCACTCCTTCCTTTACCTGGCGCTTGAGGTAGTAAGCGTTCTTGACACCCGATGTCCGCTCAAGGTTGGGTAGCACGATAGTGTCCAGGTGGTGCAGATAATCCTGCTCTTTGTCGTGTCTGACGGTTCCAATCCAGTGGCGAGAAATCATAGTGTTATTGTGATGCGGAAGTTACCACACCCGCACGCATTTCCCTCAGCAAGGTGATAATTCCTCGATGGATGCGTAAAAAATCGTCTTGTATGGTCAAGGGAGCATCGCACCAATACAATTCAGGTGTTTCATCTAGCCGGACTTTCTGATTTTCTTGATAAGGTGCAGGATGCCAACCACCACTAAGCCGGCAAGCAATCCGGCTAAAAATTCTTTAACAATTCCTGGAACGGCTGGCAACATATGGTGCAGGTACTCCCAGTTGTGAACGAAGATTCCACCGGCAACAAGTAACAACGCAAGGGTGCCCACAACTTCCAGGGCTTTGATAATCCGTGGTAACGCTTTCACCAGCAAGTGACCGAATTTATAGCGGAGGCCCATCCCACCGGAGCGCTTGATCATCTTAAAGCCGATATCGTCCATTCGCACGATAAGCGCGACAAGGCCATATACACCTACCGTTGCAAGAAGTGAAACGGCCGAGACAGTAAGAATCTGAATAATCAGTTCCTTTTCCAGAACTGTCCCAAGCGCAATGATGACAATTTCAACGGACAGGATGAAGTCTGTGGTGATAGCCGATCTAATCTTCAATTTCTCCGTATCGCGGTCGTCTTTTCGTTCCTCAATGACCTCTTGACCTTTCTTCTTACGGTGAAAAAAGAATTCAACAACCTTTTCAGCACCCTCATAGGCAAGAAACAACCCTCCGGCTACGAGAATAATTTTAATAACAACGGGAGCAAAAGCCGTCAGTACTAAAGCAATCGGAACGATGATCAGTTTATTCAGAAAGGATCCCTTAGTAATGGCCCAGATCACCGGCAGCTCCCGTGTTGCCAGGAAGCCAGTCGCCTTTTCAGCATTCACGGCAAGATCATCTCCTAAAATACCTGCTGTCTTTCGCGTTGCGATTTTGCTCGCCACGGCCACATCGTCCATTAAGGCAGCTACGTCATCAAAAAGGGATAAAATACCGGAGGCCATACACGTTTAAAAAATACTGCCGCAAAACTAAGCGATCGATGTTAAGTTCAAAACCTGCAAACATCAGGTAAAAGATGATGCCCAAAAGAAAAGCAGTGCTGCTCATTGACAACACTGCTTTGCTCCCGGAGTAAAGGAAGGCTCTTCCTTCCATTAAATTTTTCCGATGCCTTCCATGAATTTATTCCGCAACCTTAAATAACCCGCGCTGATCCTCACTGGCAGAAATGAGCACCCAGCCAGTTGCTGAACCCTGATCATTCTTGCTGGCGAATACTCTCCAGCGATATACCCTACCGGGGATGAGCGATGTGATGGCAGCACTTCCATCAGCGTTAAACTGAATGCTTCTTTGCGAAGATGGTATAACGATGTTCTTAACAGGAAGTGAACCAGACCTGTCGAATCCACCCCACACAACGGCACCTGTTGAAGCATCTGTTACTTCGATTACATAGTCACTCGTGCTTGAATATGCTGTCCAGCTAAACGTTGGCGTTGTGGAGCTAGCGTCTATTGGCTTAGTCGTTGTGGCTTCGTTTGTAGGAGACCCGATGGTGATCGACCCAGTAATGTCAAACGTCAGCTGCAGCCAATTGTTACCGTTGAACGTAACAACTGGCTCTCCGAATTTTGCAATCCGATCTGGATCCATTACTCGCTCATCGTTTTTAAAGGTAGCACGAGCGATGTAACTACCGTCAGGTATGTTTGCAATCGTGTAAGCAAGATTAGACGATTGAGTAGAAAGGCCCGGAATCGTTTCTCTCGTTAGCGGATGTACAAGTGAAATGTCTACGTCTTTATTTCCCGTTGCCAGATTTCTGATCGTTCCAGATAATTGACCACTAGCTGAAGCGCTGAGTGCAATCGTTACATTTGTGGTTTCCCCATTCAGCGTAGCGGACGCATCCACTCCGTTCGATGAGTACCCTTTGAGATATGCCTTTACTTTATATGAGCCTACGGGTACATTATAGATTGTGTAACGACCATCATGACTCGATACCGAAGAGAAGGCGCGGTTGTTCGCAAGATCTTCGGCTACCACAAGTGCACCGCCAACTCCGGCTGGCGTTCCAACAACGCCCGAGATGAAACCGGTATTCATGTTTTCCGATGGTAACATCTGTGTCGACTGGTCATTCGTGCCTCCCACTTCAATGCTGAAGGGTACTGCATCCATCCCGGGTGACGGAACTGCCTGATAACCTTGCTTATAGAATTTTAGAAAATAATTTCCCGGAGGAAGATTAATCTCAAAATTACCATTTGTGTCAGTTATGAGTGAGTGTTCTGTGGGGGCATTATCGTCTGCATTGAACACGATAACCTTTACATCCTTCAATGCACTCGCTGTCAATGCATCCCCCACCTGACCACGGAGTTTTCCGGTGGTTGGCCGCGGATCATCTTTGGAGCAAGAAAACAGAAGTGATAATACTACCACTAGCGTGAAAATCGGGGATAAACGTCTATTCATTGGTTGATTTTTTCGTGTAATTTTTGACGCGGCAAGTTTGGCCAGTTTATCCAAACGAAATTCGGATTCCCGTTATGTTTTATTACATCCGAAAGAAAAGGACGCGTTCGGCTAATCAAGATCAGGAAGGATATCGTGTAGCACTAGCCCATCCGTTGCATCGGTACAGCGATATAACTTTCCCGGTGTAAAAAATTGTATCTTTAGACTTTGTAATTGTCAGATAATGACCAACAACGACTTCAAAAACCACTGGAACAACATCTACGCAAGTAAATCAAGCGATGAAGTAAGCTGGACACAGGAAATACCTGCTACATCACTCCAGTTCCTTCACAGTTTTAATCTCAGGAAAGATGCCGCCATCATTGATGTCGGGGGTGGGGAGAGCAAGTTTGTGGACTTCCTTTTGGCCGAAGGATTCACGAACATAACTGTCTTGGATATCTCTGAACAGGCATTGAACAAGGCGAAGGCGCGACTTGGTGAAAAGGCGTCCGGAGTGAATTGGGTTGTATCGGATATTACCGAATACGTACCACTGCAGAAATTTGATGTTTGGCACGACCGCGCAACGTTTCATTTCCTCACCACAAAAGCGCAAATTGAGAAATATGTTCTCCTGGCAGAAAGATCGATCACTTCCAACGGCTTTATGGCGATCGGAACCTTCTCTGAAAACGGCCCAAAAAAATGCAGCGGGCTAGACATTAAACAATACTCAGAGTCAGATCTAGAGGCCGCACTTACGTACTACTTCCGGAAGTTGAAGTGCATTCACGAAGACCACATTACGCCCTTCAATACAACACAAAATTTCCTGTTCTGCAGTTTTAAAAAAGCCGCCTAAAGCATACGAATAACTACTTCTTACGCTGATGCAACTTATCAGTCAAATCGTTTTCACATTCGCATCATGGCACCTGCTTTGGCTCTTATAAAGCTTCAACCATGGCAGCAATCGGCTCTTCCATAGTGCTAATGGATTGCACCTTTCACGGAGCAGGAAAGCAAGAACCTCTCGGGGTGGTTTCCCATGGAAAGCCGTTTGGAATAACTGGATTAAATGCGTTCAGCCGTACCGTTCTGTTGTCCGCGAGAATATAGCTTTAATATCGAATGGTTAAAACCAGTGCATGCTATAGCCCACTAAACAATTCAATTTTCCTTTCACCATCATGGAATATTTTCCTACCGATATTCTTAATTCCCAAACGATTAGTATTTTAGTCATTCAGAAATCCCACTATGCTGAAGGCCATCCTTGTTGATGATCACAAAGACGATATGCTCGTGCTGAGCATGCTCTTACGCAAAACTTCACCTGAGGTCGAAATCATGGCGGAGTTTACTGATGCGAATGAGGCTGCTGAACAAATCGGCAAGTTAAAACCAGATGTGATATTTCTTGATGTGCAGATGCGAGAGACTGATGGTTTTGAAGTTCTCTCCCGCCTCACAACCCGCGACTTTGAGGTTATCTTCATTACGTCCCATGAGAAATTCGCGTTGCGCGCCATAAAGGCTGGAGCAATCGACTACCTTGTTAAGCCCGTACAACCCCAGGAACTCAAAGCCGCGATCGAAAAAGTAATCACCCGGAGAAGCAATCCGTCTGCCGTGCAAATGGAAATGCTTCTCAACTACTTCAAGCCCAATAAACCCAAAGTTCGAAGGGTTGCACTCACTGCTTCTGATCACCTGATGTTTGTCGAAGCCAATGACATCATCTACTGTGAAAGTGACAGCAACTACACAACGTTCTTCCTGAAATCGGGCGAGAAGGTTGTCATCTCAAAAACCTTAAAGGATGTCGAGGAGATTCTTGCGCAAGATGACTTCTTCCGGATTCACGCGTCCTATCTGGTGAACATGAAGCATGTTGCGAAATTCACCCGCGGAGACAGCGGATCTGTTGTGATGAGCAACGGCCAGCACCTGTCTGTTTCGCGAAAGAAGAAAGATGAATTTTTCGAAATGTTCTCGCGGCTGTAAGATGTCAATGTCAACATCACACCGCCCCGTTGTAGTCGATTATTCGACCCTAAAGAGCAGGGATCGAATATGTTGATATGATTCTGCTATTGTCATGTGATCAGGTCGGGTATCTCCTGCACGCTTGTCAATCATTGCGAACGTCAGATGATTAAGCGCCAGCTTCCATGCACGCTCTGCCGCAAGGGAGAAACCTGGCGATTCAAGACGGATGCTTTCCAATAAGATTTCATTTACCAGTGGATAGTGAGCGTCCGATACGCCTCGCTCCTCATGCAACGACCCCAGCGATCTCAATGGCAGCAATACTTCTTTCTGAAGATGATACGTTCCGTCCGGATGTTGCTGGAAACTAAAAACGACAAGCTCAAATACGCTGACAATCTTGTTGGCAAGTTCCGTCAGATCTGTGGGGAATAATGAACGCAGGTGTGGATAACGTGTAAACAAGCTCGTGTAGAAGCGCATAGCCAAACGGTTGCCGTCCATCCCCCGAAAGGTCTTTTTTAACAGCGCGACTTCTGATTCCGTCAACGGCCGAATATTTTCCTGGTTCATAGTACAAGTGGTAAAAGAAAGGTAATCCGGCCAACAAAACCAAAAGATTTGAGCAAATGACCGATTTGTTGAGTAATTGGTAAACAGCTTCGTTGATGCTTGTATTTCCGCAAAGGACGCGTGAGCCAAATGCTAATGCGTTCGGTCAATCACTCAATGAAAGCGCAGGAAACTAATCTCCATGTGTGCGGTTGAAACACGCGTAGTAGGTTCGCGTTACACAAAACCAAACACTCAAAAAATGAACGCTCAACAAATTCAACTCGTTAAAGAAAGCTGGAGCTTTGTTATTGTAAAATCAGACGAAGCCGGCCAACTGTTTTACTCACGTCTGTTCGAAGTCGCCCCTGGTGTAAGGCATTTATTTAAAGGTGACATCAAAGAACAATCACGAAAACTCATGAGTATGGTGACGTATGTCGTAGCCAAGCTCGACAAGCTTGAAACCATTGTTGAGGAGATCAAGTCACTCGCCAAACGTCACGACAAATATGGCGCGAAGAAAGAGCATTATGCTGTAGTAGGCGAATGCCTGATCTATACCTTAAAGATTGGCCTCGGTGAGCGCTGGAATTCAAAAACGGAAGCTGCGTGGATTGAAGTGTATAAAATTCTTTCATCAGCGATGGTTTCGAACCAGGAAAATTCCGTGAGCCGCCCTGCAGCTTAAATTCTCTTTACTCCCGACAAAAACCACAGCGCACCTGTGGTTTTTTCATTTTACTTTTTTTGACGCCAGCTTCCTCGTTTTGTCATGGGTGATCTGATCGATAAGATTTTTCATCATTCGCACGAGGTCATTCATCCGGATGGGTTTCATAAACACACTTCGCGCACCTGCAGAAATCATATTTGATATGAGCAGTTCTGAACATTGAGCCGTGGTATAAATGTAAATGGGTGTGGCAAGCAAGTGCGGTAATTTACGTAGGCGAACGAGACACTCAGGCCCTGCCATCTTTGGCATATTGAGGTCAAGAAGGATCAGTTGCGGGATGATCTCCCCGGATGACAGCATCCTCACTCCTTCCGCGCCATCCTTTGCCCAAAGAAAAGTGAACTTAGAATCTAACTTAGCCAGTGCATCAAGCAGGAAGTCCCTATCATCAATATCATCATCAATAAGAAAACAGGTGGGGTTCTGTTTAATGGTAATCATTTGTGTTTATGTATGTTGTTGTGAATTCGTAGTATGATCTCCGGTAAGCGGTCGCTGTCGAACGCCTTATCGAGAAAGTAGTCGGCACCGTTAGAAAAACTTAATTCGCGGTAACGGTTGTCGGCAAAATTTGTAAAGACAATAACCTTGACATTCGGCAGGGATTGCTTGATGCGCGAAATGGCTTCAACGCCTTCCAGGATGGTTGCGCCATTGCCAACGTGCAGATCCATAATGACGACATGTGGCTGCAACACCGACACTGATTCCTCCAGGTCCCTTGTTGTCTTAAGATTGGCAATTTCCAGCCATGGCGATGGGTTCAGCAACCTCGATATGCGATCGATAATTGCCGAAAAGTCGTCAATAATTAGTATCCGAAGCCGATTCCTTCCATGCTGCATAAACCTTTGCTTTGTTGATCCAAAGGTTGCTCGCGTATCGCGCGGAAAGAATAGAGCGAAGCATGATTGTTTCTGTAGTTGATCTACTACACGAGCATTTAGACGATGCCGTTTTCCAGGGCGTATTTGGTTATTTCAGCGTTGTTGGCAAGCTGAAGTTTGTCTAGGATACGGGCACGATACGTGCTGACGGTGGTACTACTTAGAGAAAGTTCGTCCGCGATTTCCGAAATTGATTTTCCAGACGCCAGCAACATCAGCACTTCCATTTCTCTGTCGGAAAGATTTTCGATAGGATCATTGCCTGACTTTTTTGTGAGTCGCTCCGCTAATTTCTCAGCAACAGAGGATGTGACATAAATTTTGCCTCCTAACACTTTCTGTACAGCATTTACCAGTTCTGCCGTGGCGATCTCCTTGTTTAAAAAACCCGAGGCACCTGCTTTGAGCGCTCGTAATGCATATTGATTTTCGCTGTGCATACTAAGCACAAGAATCGGACAAGCAACACCCTGCGCACGGAGTTGTTTCACCGTTTCGAGGCCATTTCTGCCCGGCATGGAAATATCAATAAGCATAATATCCATTGGTTGTCTCGAAAGCATGGCCAGGGCCTCCCGACCATTTCCGGCCTCGAAGAACCTCGCTTTTGGATATACATCTTTTAAAATTCCGATCAGCCCCCTCCTTACGATGGCATGATCGTCAGTGATCAGAAAGTTCATATGAGGGTTTAAAATGACTATCAATCGGCAAATGAAGTTTCACAACCGTCCCTGCTGGGTTGTTTTGTAGGAATGAAATTTCTCCTTTGAATAATTTGGCCCGCTCCATCATGCCCTTCATCCCCAAGCTGCGAGAGGTCTTTTTCTCACTGGCATTCATTCCATGCCCGTTGTCGGCAACGGTGATACAGAGTTGATCCTTTTCGATTTCAAGCTTCGAATCCACGCGCGTTGCATTTGCATGACGGGCTACGTTTGTCAACGACTCCTGATAAATTCTGAAAATGTTGGTAGCCAGTGTTGGTGAAATCGGCAGGTGCGACTCGCTGCTGATAAAACTTGTCGCGATACCAGTGCGTTTTTCAAATTCCAGTGCTTGCCACTCAAGCGCTGCCACCAGCCCAAGATCATCAAGAATCGCAGGACGTAATTGTGATGATACCTTGCGCACAACTGCGATGGTTTCATCAATCAGCGTGGCCATGTCACGTATGCGGTCGGAAACCTCCGGCCGTTCAGAGAAATGTTTGGACAGCCAAAGCGTGTCCATCTTAATGGCAGTCAGGTGCTGGCCAAGTACATCGTGGATTTCCCGGGAAATATTCGTTCGTTCCTCCTCCCGGGAATTCTGAAGGTAATCATTGAGTCGTTGGATTTCGCTGATGCTTTCACGCACTTCGTCTTCTGCCTCAACCCGTAAACTGATGTCAATACCCATACCGATCAGATATTCGACACCTTCGAACGCCACTCTTCGACCATTAAAATAGTGCGGTATCTTGCGCTTGTCCTTTGTGTAGAAACTGGCTGTGACGTCAGCATATCCCACTTTGAAAACTTCACCGATTCGATTCTCCAATAGTGCTTTTTCATCATCAGCGAAGAAATCGAGCGGTGTCATCCTGACAATTTCTGCGCGTGTATAACCGGACACCAATTCGAAATTTTTGTTCCACCGAACGAACCTTCCTGTCCTATCATACATGTAAAAGATTCCCGGCAATGAATTGATGATGGAATCAGCTTTCTCTTTCTCGAGCTCCATCTGGCGTGTTGTATACTGGAGTGTTCTATTCCGTGCAAGATTTTCGAGCGCATACGATATATCCTTGCCCACTTCTTCCAGCATTTTTAGCTCTGCTGTATCAAACGCATTCAGCGAACCCGAGTATAGGTTAAAAGATCCGGTGATCTTGCCGAATTGAACAATTGGTAGAAACACTGATGAACGATATCCTCGCTGCAAAGCTTCATCAGCCCATGCGCGCATCATTGGTTCATTTTTAATGTCATTGCAGTAGACCATGGACTTGCTCTTCAGCATTTGTACTATTGGTCCGTTTTTACCTGATCCAACCAAATCGATAGGTAATATCCGGTCAAGGTAATTCATTTGATCACCAGCGCTTGCTGCACTTGTAACCGTAGATGCCCCATCGTCAATGACTGCAACCCACGCCATCCTGAACTGACCGGGGCCAATGGCAATCCTGCAAATACTTTCATAGACGGATAGCTCGTCCGTTGCATTGACCATCATATGATTGACATCACTGGTAAAGCGGAACAAACGATTTACTTTGATCGGTTGTTTTGCCATGTACCATGCAAGGAAACCGGTAATAACGGCCAGCAAAAAACCGAGGACGCTGATTGGCAGGAATCGATACAGTCCTTCCGACATATCATCAGGCCGTACATACAATATCCACTCCCCATTCGGGACGGTCACTGCAATTGTCTTTGACTCGTCAAGCGCCAGGGGACCGGGCGTAAAAAACTCAAGCTTCTGTGTCGAGGGATTCTGTTTCGCGAGAACAACCTTCGAATCTGGCTTGTTCGCATCAATGATATCAAGGAGGGTTGCAGTCTTGATGAGCACAACGGAGAACCCAATAAATTTTTCCCGATGATCGTAGATGGGTAGTCGTCCCACCACTGCACTGTATCCTTGCTTCAAGGTAAATGGGCCGGCAAAAAACAATTCATTTTTTTCAATGGCTTTATACGCCTCCATCTTCCTTAGCCTATCGCTAAGCACATCATACCCAAGGGCACTTTCATTTCCCTGGAGTGGGTACACATGAGTGATCACGCCCTTGGAGGTAAGCTCGATCGCATCAATGTAGTTGGTGGACGACATGATTTCCTGGGCAACGGAATCAAAGTTTTGAGG
This sequence comes from Chryseosolibacter sp., assembly GCA_036402115.1. Classification (GTDB taxonomy): domain Bacteria; phylum Bacteroidota; class Bacteroidia; order Cytophagales; family Cyclobacteriaceae; genus Chryseosolibacter. The sequence goes on along the minus strand of DASWTM010000366.1, from coordinate 51,571 downwards.
CACTCCGGATGTCCTGACAATATAGGCGAGCGTTTTCGTGGCGGACAGGGCGTGACTCAGCGCAGTTGTTAGTTTGTATTTGGCAAAGTTCGCTGCCCTTTCGGCTTCCGCATCGGCATGGTCTTTCGAAATAAGGTAATTCTGATAGGCGAGGATCTGCGTCAATATCAGAATACCAACAAACGTTGAAAGACCGATGAGAAGGGGGCGCATGTCTGAAAATACAAAATGGGGTCTAAAATGTAAAGGTATGATAAGAATTAAGCTTTACCAGCGTTCAACTATTTTGAATGTAGTGGTATTGCGCACCGGACGCCTAAATGCCTGCTGACGCTCCGTCAATAAACGAAAGACGGAATCGACCAGGAGCATGGTTTTTTGACTGGTTGCAAATCAATGCTGCTCCTGGCTGGCGCAAAAAAGAGCAGCTACGGTTGCGGCTGCTCTTTCTGTCGATTCAATTCCTCGCTTTATCGCTTGATGACTTTTTCTGATACGATCCGATTGCCCACATTTACTTTCAAAATATAAACGCCAGGCTGCCATTGCTGTCCGACCTGATATTCTCTGTTGACATCAATTTCTTCAAGAGTTTCAACGGCTACGCCAGCGATCGTATAGATCGCCACATGGGCTTTTTGATTTTCCAGGCCATTAACCGTAAACCGAAGCTCATGACTAAAAGGATTAGGAGCAAACACTAGAACCTCCTCCTCTGAAATCAACGTTGCCTCATCGGAAGCCATTGCAGCGGTGCTTGCATCTGGAGTACCGCATGGGCTTGCCGGAGCGGAAGTTGTATTGTATGCGTAAGGCTCAGAACCTGTTGCAATGTTATAGCCGTTGAAAATAAGTTTCGTTCCGAGCACCTCCATGGGATGCGGCCTGTAAGCGCCTATGTTGAACACAAATGTTCCGCAGGCCGTACCATCGCTGCGCCACAGGGCTTCATTAGAAGTCGGAACGATGCTCCATTCACTGTCATACGTGTTATTGCTGACATTGAAATACATCACATTGTTTACGATGGCCGGATCAATGTACTCGATGCGCGTGCCCAGTGCTTTGAGGTTGGTTGTTCCAGCTGCGGTGCCGTCACTGGCCCACAGGTAGGATTTAGCATCCGCACTTTCAGTAAATATCATGAGCTTGTCGGGAAGCGGTTCAAGCAAAACACCGCGGCCATTTAGATCCTTTATTTTAACAATCGACCCTGCAGTAGTGCCCGTTTTGAACAGCGCCCAAACTCCCGCATTGTCTTTTGCTGAGAAATACAGGGTGTTCTGAAAAGCCGCTGCATCCGCGATATCAAAGTCAATCGGGAACGATGTATCACCGGTTCGCAAATCCTGAATCATAAATGTTCCCGCTGCGGTGCCATTGGTCCTCCACATCTCGTATCCATGCGTGCCGTTTTCGAGGCCAAAGAAATAGACTCCTCCAGCAATCCCATAAGGCCTCATTTCATAATGTCGGAAGGTTGATGACGTCAGGTCCGTAACTTTCGTTGTCGTTGCCGTGGTTCCGTTACTTTTCCAGAGTTCCAGTCCGGCATTGTTGAGCACCCCCAGCATAGCCGTGCCGTTGTAATTAAAAATTTGCGTGACACTGTTGAACTGCCGGAGAATGATTGTTCCGGCTACTGTGCCATCGGAACGCCAAAAGTTGTCATAGGAAGGTTCAAAACCTGACTGTGCAAAGTACACGATGTTTCCGACCTCAGTGAGCCGATAGGCGAATTCCATTCCGCCTTTGAGGAGTTGTGGTGATGATGTTGCATTCTCAATTTTATACAGGGCCTCATCTCCGCCCACCGTCTGCATGGCGAAAAAGAAGAGCCTTCCGCCTGCACGTGTCAAGTCACGAACCTGATAATAGTTTGCCAGCAGCACCGTACCCGTGGGTGTCCCATCGGTCCGATACAGTCCGTTATAATTTTCATTCCGGGCGGTGAAGTACGTAACATTTCCAACCGTGACGAAGGCAATCGGTTCACTACCGTATGTACTAACGAACGTATCTCTGACTGGGACAGTGCCGGCAGCGGTCCCATCTGAACGACTGAGTTCATAGCCTGATGTCCACGACATTCGAGCGCTGAACAGGAGGTATGTTGATCCAGCAATCATTCGCGCTGGAAATGTCTGTGCGTAGTACTCCACGTAGACCTGTTTTACATACGTTTGCCCCGTGCCGTCAGGATTCATTTTGTTCAGCATGACCGCAGGTGTTTCATCATCAATGTATGTTCCGTTGAAAAAGTACAGCGCTCCCTTGTAATATGTCAGCTGAATATTGAACTGCGATTCCTCGAAGAACGAAAGATAAGTCAGCCGTCTTGTACCTGCAGCGGTACCATCAGTGGTGAACAATCCCATAGTGCCATATTCTTCATCCGAAGCAACGAAGTACAATCTTCCATTGAGAACTTTAAAGTCCCTCATCGACAAGTAGCCATCAGCGCCTTGGCTGCCGGGGCGTATATCCTTTACCATCACAGTACCACTAGAGGTTCCGTTGCTTTTCCAAAGCTCCTTACCCGAAACTCCGTTGTTAGCAGTAAAATACAAAACACCGTTCACGTTGGTAGTATTATCGATTATCGGACTTCCGCTTCCCGCGACAATGTCTTTCACGCGGACCGTTCCTGCACTCGTTCCGTTAGACTTCCATAATTCGCGGCCGGAAGTGTTGTCGGCTGCAACGAAATAAAGCGTACCATTCACGTTCGTGAGCAGCTCCGGGAAACTTCCCACCTTCGTACCTGTCTTGATATCCTTTACTAATACGGTTCCTGCGCTTGTGCCATTGGTCTTCCACAACTCATACCCATGCACATTATTGTTTGCCTGAAAGTATACCACGCCATTGACGTTGGTCAACCGATTCGCACCACTGCTTCCTGCGCCAACGAAAATGTCTTTCACGAGCACAGTGCCAGCAGAGGTACCGTTGGATTTCCAAACCTCCTTGCCATGTGTTCCGTTATTTGCCGCGAAATAGAGCGTACCATTCACGTTAATAAAATCGGTAGGTGCACTCGCAGCCGAACCTGCGCGAATATCTTTTACAAGCACGGTCCCAGCAGCCGATCCCGTACACTTCCACAATTCAGAACCACTGGCTCCATTGTCTGCTACGAAGTACAGGGTTGTTCCAACGGTAGTCAGGTTGCTGATGGACTTGAATGCTTTCATGCGAATCGTGTTGGCAGCAGTACCATCAGTTTTCCAAAGTTCGTTGACACTGATGAAATAAGTTGAGGTACCCACATTCGCAAATTCCGCTATTTCGGAAAAGTAAGGCTCTTCGCCAGAGTTAATGTCTTTAAGCAGTTGTGCTTGCGAGAAGCAAGTGTTCGAGATCACGAAAACCGTGAGGATTACGCAGGCGCAAAATTTCAGCGTGTCCATGGGTGCACCGGACATTGGAGAGGGTAATTTTTTTATCATAGATGCATGTTTAAATTTTTAATCGAACCAGCAGAATGCATGCGCAGACTGCGCAGTGTTTACTTCGATTTTCATGGCAGATAATCGCCAAACACTAGTGAGTTAAAGGCAAAAATTGCATGCCGTTATTGTGTTCCTCTCAATGAATAAGGGAGCGCTGAACCATTGCACGTAAGCGGCCTTAAAGGACGAATCGCAGATGATAACTATGAAAGAGCAGAAGAAAAATCAGATAAGTTGATGCCTGAAGCTGTAAGCCAGTGCTGTCTTTAGTCGAGTGTTGCTAACGATCTTATACGGTATCGAACTATCTCCAGAAAAAACCGGTGGTTGTAGTCCAAGATCCACGGCTGCTTTTGTATAGAATGCCCTCCTGGTAGGGTGATCATCCGCGCAGGCATTAAACACCTGATTCCAGCAGTTTTGTTCAATGATCAGGCTGATAATGCCAATGCAGTCATCGAGATGAATTAGATTCACCGGAGCATCTCCGCCCTTCACATCTGTTTTACCAGCGAGAAATTTTCCTGGATGGCGACCAGGACCAAACAATCCTGCAAAGCGCAGGATGGTGGCGGGGATATTTGATTGACGAACGATATTCTCTGCTACTACAATCGGGTTTTGCGCATCTGCGTCTTCTTCCGATACAACGCGATTCATGTCCGGATAAACAGACGTTGTGCTGACCAGAATAACCTGTTTAACGTTGCCCCTATGCGCAGCCTTCATGACCCTCCGAATGTGATGAATGTATTCTTCGGACTTCCCTGCCCGGGCGCGCTGTGGTAAACTTATGATAAGCACATCAGCATTGAAAAATGGAACAGCTCGGTCTTCCGATAGTTCCTCTACGTTGACGAGAAACGGAGTGATTCCCTCGCCACTAAGTATAATAAGATTCTCTTCGCGGGTAGTCGAGCCGTTAACCAGGTATCCCCTGTTAACAAGAGTCCTTCCCAGGGCTTTACCCAGCCATCCACATCCGAGAATACTAACAACCTTGCCTGCCATAAAAATGAACCTGACGCAAAATGCGATGAAACATTAAGAAATGATAGTTTCGTATGGTGCAATTTGTTGTTTGGGTGACAAATCGCGCAGGCAAAAAGCTAGTATTTTTGCTTTCGCCTTTGATGCGTACATTAGGATTACAAATTCCTAACAATCGATCATTATGAAATTCAAACTCGTTTTAACATTATTGTTTCTCTCGGTGTGCCTCGTTTCCTTCGGTCAGAAAAAACAATCTAAAAAGAATGACAAGGCTGCTGCAGAGAAAGGGTTGATCAAAGTGTCGGTCATGTATCCTTTTGGAGAAGGCAAGAAGTTCGACCTCGAGTATTATGAAAAGACGCACATGCCCATGGTCGCTGGTTACCTGGGATCGAATCTCGTAAAATATACCATCGAAAAAGGTATCGCTAGCGGAATTCCGAATCAACCCCTGCCCTACATGGCAATCGGAATCTTTTATGTGAAGAAGCTCGAAGATTATCAGGCCGCCATCGCTCCTAACCGCGATGCAATCCGTGCAGACTTTCCAAAATACACAGACATTACTCCGATCATTTTGGTGAGTGAGGTAGTTCGATAACGGTTCTTGTGTCCTGGGCTTGCGTCTGGGACACTTTTATTTCTGGTATTCAATCTTTGTAATGCGCCATCTGAACTCTCCAGCACCCGTCCTCACAATCGCTTCATCACCAACTTCTTTTTTCATCAGCGCCTGCGCCATTGGTGAATCGATGGAGATATAGTCTTTTGTATCGAAGATCTCATCATAGCCGACAATGCGAAAACGCTTTTTGTCTCCGCGCTGATTTTCTACCTCCACCCACGCTCCGAACAATACTTTACCTTCCTGAAAAGGCGAATACGGTACCACTTTCAAGTCATCAATACACTTGCGCAGATAGAGCACTCGCCTGTCGATTTCGCGAAGGCGTTTTTTGTTGTAATGATAATCCGCATTTTCCGAGCGGTCACCAAGGCTTGCAGCCCAGGCTACTTTTTGCGTTGTATCCGGCCGCTCAACGCGCCACAAGTGATCTAACTCTGCTTTCAATTTTTCCAGACCCTCAGGGGTAATCATTCGTGTCTTCATGACGCTTAGAAAAGATAGAGGACGACTCTAGTCAGGTGTTTATGCCGCAAGGTAGTATTGTGAGAAATAGTTCGGTAAACAACCAGCAATAATTTTATCGACAGCATGGGAATTTAGTGTATTAGCAGAGACATTTTCTCAACCCGAACTTTTCTGATTACGTAACGGTTGTTACACGAAGTCCCCACACCATGTCAGAACAAAAACCGCTCGTCCTAGTGGACGATGATACCGAAGATCAGGAACTAATGCTCGAGGCATTGCGCACGCTCGGTTTTAAAAACGATGTCAAAACCTTCAACTCGGCAGAAGCTGCATTAACCTTCCTATATGAATCAGGGGAACAACCGTTTATGATTGTTTCGGATATCAACATGCCGAAGATGGACGGACTTGAATTCAAGAAGACGATCGACAGCTGCAGCGTGCTGAAAGCGAAATGCATTCCGTTTATTTTCATTTCTACTTCTACGAAATTTGTCAGGGAAACGTGTGACCTGAATATTCAAGGATATTTTGAAAAGGGCAATTCGTGGGACGATCTGCAGGAGACCATGAGGATTATCCTACGCTATTGGGAGCGCACAAAGCATGTAACGCCCAACTGATTTGGCGACTTCATCATGCTGCTTTACAGGACGCACCGCTCGCGCTCACGTTAATCCTTTTAATTTTTTGTAAAAGCCCTCGCTGTAGGTGTCACTAATAGGAATAAGCTGACTGCCGATCCCAATCCTGTTCTTCTCGATGTGATCGATTTTATCGATGGCCACCATGAAAGACCGGTGTACACGGGCAAAGTCGTGTGCGGGCAGTAGCTCTTCCAGTTTCGAAAAGCTCATCAGCGTCATAATCTTTTCCCTGGTCGTATGAATTTTCAGATAGTCTTTCATTCCTTCAATGAAAAGGATTTCTGGGACTGCAATTTTTTGTATTCGATGGCCGACTTTTAGAAAGATATACCCGACCTCGTTTTTCGCCTCCAGGCTTGCGTCTGTTCTCTCAAGCGCATACTGGCTGCTGTGCTCCTGCTGCAGCCGATGCACTGCCTTGTAAAATCGTTCGAAGCCAAAAGGTTTAACAAGATAGTCCTTCACCTCCAGTTCAAAAGCCTTTAACGCATACTGGTCATAAGCCGTGGTCAGAATGATCATCGGTCGGGGGTTGAGCATTGGTATGAAATTGAGACCACTCAGGTCCGGCATGTTGATGTCGAGGAAAAGGAGGTCGGGCTTGTCCTGGTCGATCTGCGCTGCTGCATCAAGTGCACTCATAAACGAGCCCTTCAGCTGCAGGAAAGGAACTTTCGCTATATAAGCCTCGAGGATTTCCCGCGCGAGTGGCTCGTCATCAATGATATAGCACGTTAGCTTTTCTTTCATGTAGGTGTAGATCGTGAATCGTTAATGTAACGGTGAAGCGTTTGCCGAGGTTATTGATCACAAGCTGATGCTGTCCTGGATATAACAGTGAAAGTCTTTTTTTAATATTTGGCAAGCCAACTCCACCAGGCTCTTCTGCATCGTTTTCACGGTTCGGTGCAACTGGATTCTGACAGCTGAAAACGAGGTTATTATCTTGTATCTCCACCGTCACACGAATTTCACCGGGCTCAAGGCGCGCGGGGCTATGCTTGTAAGCATTTTCAAGGAAATGAATAAACAGTAATGGCGCAATGAAATACTCTTCGGTGTTACCAATGACGTGCAAATCAACGACAGGAGCATTTTGGTAACGCAGTTGCTGCAAACTAATGTAGTCTTGCAAATACGCCATCTCCCTTGAGACCGGAACAGTGTACGCATTTGACTCATAGATCATGTAGCGCATCAGGGAAGACAAATGCAAAACAGCTTCGGGTGCAGACGCGGCCTGCTTGTATACCAGCGTGTGAATGTTATTAAGCGTATTAAAAAGAAAATGCGGATTGATCTGTGATTTCAGATACGCCAGTTCCGTTTCGATCGCCTGTTTCTCCAGCTGTTCTTTCCGGATCGTATTGAGCACAAGGTTCTCTGTGACCCGTGCGAGCCAGCTCAAAAACATAAAAATCAGAACTGTCGTGATCAGGTGGATGCGGTAGCTCTCAGCGAACAGATCCCAGGTCTCCAGATTTTTGTGATAGAAAAAGTGAAGCGGTAATGGTCCGGTGAACAGGATCACCCCGAGCCTTAAAAAATAACTACGGTCCTTTTTTTTGCCTTGATACTGTGTGAGAAGATAAAAATGGCTGTAAAAAACATACAGGCATGTCACAATAAGACCGCATGACAAGGGTAGCCAGTATGCGTGCTTTTCCCCTCTCAATTGCAGAACGACCAGAAAACTGAAAAGAATCCAGAGCACGATGTGAATCTGTCTGAATACCCTTTTGATTCGATTCATATTGCAAAGATATTATTTCCTATCCTTCGCATACGGTCCACTATCCGAGTTGCTTGTTTGGATCGATGAAAGGGAGCGTTGGGTCTGCCAGATCTTTCACCGGGGCCAGGGCGGCACTGGTCGATCAAGTTACTACTCCCGTATATTGCTTTATGCTTTTCTGACGAAGTCGCTTTTTTTTGTTTTCGAAATCCAGCGCTGCAGTTGCTTCGCGGTGTTGGAAAAAAGTCAACCAAACAAGTACGAGAACAATGGAAAACCACCACGTCAATCTCTCCATCCGCAATGTATCTAAGCGCTACGCGAACGGTGTACAGGCTTTGAATGATGTGAGCCTGACCATCTCGAATGGGATGTATGGGCTTCTCGGACCGAACGGTGCGGGCAAATCAACGCTCATGCGTATACTAGCCACGTTGCAAGAACCTGACAAAGGAAGCATCCGCCTGGGCAGCATTGATGTTTTGAACCAGAAAGATGAAGTGCGGCAAACGCTCGGATACTTGCCGCAAGAATTTGGAGTGTATCCTAAAGCAAAAGCTGAGGACTTGCTGGATTACTTCGCGGTGCTGAAAGGTATTACCAACCGGGCTGCCAGAAAGGAGGTTGTAGAGTCACTGCTGAAACAAACCAACCTGTGGGATAAGCGCAGGCAAAAACTTGGAGGCTTCTCCGGAGGGATGAAACAACGATTTGGCGTGGCCGTGGCATTGCTCGGAAATCCAAAACTTATGATTGTCGATGAGCCAACTGCCGGCCTCGATCCTGCTGAGCGTGTTCGCTTCCTTAACCTGTTAAGTGAGCTGGGCGAAAACAGCGTGGTACTGCTGTCCACGCACATTGTTGAAGATGTCAGTGAACTATGCACCCGGATGGCCATTATCAACAAGGGACAAATACTAAAAGAAGCTGAACCGCTAAAAGCAGTAAAAGAAATGCACGGGCGCATCTGGCGCAGAGTGATTGACAAAAGTTTGCTGCCTGCGATCGAGCGTGAACACCGCATCATTTCCACCAAGCTACTCGGTGGACGCACTGTGATCCATGCCTATAGCGAAGAACATCCCGGCAGCGGATTTGAGCTGGTAGAACCCGACCTGGAAGACGTCTATTTCGCTACCATGACAGGGAATGTTGGAAACCATAAATCAGAAGCTGCCCAATGAAATTCCGGAAGATCTTCTCAGTCGAGTTCGGCTACCAGGTACGAAGCACGTCAACTTGGATTTATTTTTTCGTCCTGCTCTGCTCGGCAATTTTTTTCACAGCGCTAGTTTCACCAAATGATGGTGTGTACTCAAACGCTCCTTACTTCATCGCTGGGATCATCATTTTTGGCGGGATGATCTGGCTTTTGATCGCAGCCCCTTTAGCTGGCGAGGCCGCGGCTCGTGATGTTTATTCACGGATGCATCCCCTGATCTATACTTCCCCGATTTCAAAATTAGACTACCTCGGTGGTCGGTTTTTGGCCGCGCTGTTGGTGAATGCCCTTCTGATCTTTGCAGCACCGTTGGGTGTACTCATCTCCTTCCATGTGTTGGGAATCAATGAAGCTGGATTAGGCCCCTTTCGCGCATCTGCCTACCTAAGCGTCTACTTTCTCGTATCATTACCGAACGCGTTCGTAGCGACAGCACTACAATTTTCCTTCTCTGCGCTTACCCGTAACGTTGCAACAAGCTACCTCATTGGATTGTTGCTGGCCCTGTTCGCACACTTGGTTGGGATGAGCCTCGCTACGTTGTTTGGTAATTGGGACTTCGTACGCTTGCTTGATCCCGTTGGACTCGCAGGATTGATCAACACGGAGTTCGCTACCTGGACACCCGCTGAAAAAAACACCCGACTCATCACACTCGAAGGAATGTTTTTATGGAATCGAATTCTGTGGCCAACTGTGGGAGTGGGCGCGTTACTCCTGGCCTACACGCGTTTCAATTTTGCGCACACCGTCACAGCCAATTGGTGGAGCCGCCTTAGGAAAAACCATTTCGAAGAGACCGTGGAAGTAGGCGATCGCCCGACAAACCGCATGGCCATCACTGTTCCGCTTGTTGAACGGACCTTCCAGTCTTCGACCGCATTGTTCCAGACGTGGATGATCGCACGCGCATCTTTTCAGAGAATCGCCACGCATCCTGCGGGACTGACGCTCGTTGGAATTGTGGCGATAGTCTCAGCCGTGTTTGGAGACAGGATTATCAGCCAGTTTGGAATTCCCTTGGTGCCAACAACGCAGCAAGTATTGACCTATCTGGCAACCCCAGTCGCTAATCTCGCAACGCCCTGGGTAGTGGTTCCGCTACTCATCATGTATTTCGCAGGCGAGCTTATCTGGCAGGAACGCGAGGCAAAATCGAATGATATCGCTGATGCTTTGCCCGTAGGTGACTGGGCACTCTTTACTGGCAAATACCTCGGATTAGCGCTCGTAGTATTTGCCTGGATGACCTTGATCATGGCGTGTGGTATTCTGATGCAACTGAGCGTTGGCTATTTTACCATTGACATCGATTTATATCTGATCACGTTGTTTGGACTTCAGCTGACCGAATACCTGCTCTTTGCAGTCCTTGCGATAACCGTACATGCAATTGCCAATCAGAAATACATTGCACACATGCTGATGGTCTTGATCTTTATTTTCCTAGCCTTTCCTGCCAAATTCAATGTTGAGCATCCGATGCTGATCTTTGGAGCCGATCCAGGATGGTGGAATACGGAGATGACCGGATTTGGAAGGACGCTCTTTCCGTGGCTTACCGTTAAGCTTTATTGGATAGCGTGGGCGTTGTTGCTTGCCGTGGTAGCAAGAGTACTCTGGGCCCGCGGCAGAGAGGAAGACTTCAGCTACCGCGTTCGATACGCGGGCAAGCAATTCACGCCAGCAACAATCAAAGTCCTCATCGTAGCTATAGTAGGAATGATCAGCCTTGGAAGCTTCATCTTCTACAATACCAATGTGCTGAATGAGTATGCAACGAGTCGCGAGATCGGTGAACGGAAAGCGCTATATGAAATCCGATACGGCAAATACCGGAATAGACTGCAACCTCAGTTGACAGGAACACGGCTGAACGTGGAGCTTTATCCAGACCAACATAGAATCGAAATCCGCGCAGCGTACACCCTCGTCAATGTTGATTCAGTCGCGATCGATACAGTACACCTTGGAAGTGTTTCAGGCAATAAGCCGTATGAAATAATATTCTCACGAGCGGCAGCATGCGTGGTGACAGACGATGAACTCACGCATTATATTTACAGACTTTTGAAACCACTGTTGCCGGGCGATTCACTCACCTTAAATTTTGTCGTCCACCACCAACAGCGCGGGTTTGGTCATGTTACCGCCATGCCATTATCAAGTGAAAGCAGCACTTACTTTACCAATTACGATCTGCTTCCAAATATTGGCTACCTGTGGCATCGCGAAATCAGAGACCCAGATTCAAGAAAGAAATACGGACTGCCCGCCCGACCTGCGATCGCTTCTCTCTACGACAAAGAGGCCCGAAAGCGATCAGCAAGTACAGATCACAATTCCTTCGAAGCAATTATTGGTACGTCACCGGATCAGGTAGCGGTTGCACCAGGTACTTTGAAACGTACCTGGAAAGAGAATAATCGGATGTATTTTCATTTCAAAACCGATGTTCCGATACGCGGTGAGTACGCAATCGTGTCTGGTCATTATGCGATGAAGGAAAGTGGCTGGAAAGACGTTGCTATCAGGATCTATCATCATCCTCAACACGAAATGAACATTGACCGTATGATGGGAAGCGTACGCGCTTCACTCGAATATTATTCAGAGCAGTTTGGCCCTTATCCTTTTGGTCATATCACCCTGGTAGAACATCCCGGCAATGATGGTGGGATGCATGCGGAAGCCAGCATGATTGACTTTGGAGAACAATTTACGCTCATCACTCCGGATGTCAGTCCGAATGGCTTTGATCTTCCTTATTATATTGTCGCACATGAAGTAGCACACCAGTGGTTTGGCAGTGCCCAACTGACACCCGCTAACGTTGAGGGCGCAGGGGTACTCATCGAAGGTCTTGCTGTTTACTGCGGTATGCAAGTTCTCAAGGCACAGTATGGGGATGCACATGTGCAACGTTACGTTGATTTCGTTCACACATCGTATGAACTTCCGCGTGTGCTGGCGACACCTTCCCTGCTCCAGGCGAACGAAACATTCCTCTACTACCGCAAAGGCGGACTCGCGATGCATGCCCTGAGCCAGTATATCGGTACGAAAAACGTTAATGTAGCGCTCCGAACGCTCCTTGACAAACACAAGTCAAAAATGTTACCGCTGCCAACTACCCTTGACCTTTATCACGAGCTGAAGAACCAGACACCCGACTCGCTCCACTACCTGCTGCAAGATCTGTTTGAGAAGAACACCTACTGGCAACTCAAAACACAGCAATTGACTGCCGCCCAAACCAACAATGAAAAGTGGGACGTGACCCTCAAAATACAAGCGCGTAAAGTGGTAACCGATAGCCTTGGCGCAGATCATGAAGTACCCATGAACGATTGGTTGGAAGTGGGAATCTACGAAGATGGCAAAGGAGCGCATGAGCCGCTCTATCTTCAAAAACATCGTATTCGTTCTGGCGAACAAGTGATTAACCTAACTGTGCCGCGAAAGCCGCATCATGGAGGCATTGACCCCCGCCATCTAATGATAGACCTGAAGACGCACGACAATATGATAGAATCGGGCGAAGGTGGTAAGTAAGCCGCTCCAGTTGTGCTTTAATCATTCTGATCAATCCGCTGCACTCAAATTTTTCAAATTACCCGAGGTCTATCGCCATGGCGCCAATGAGCGCGATCTTCCGTGGTGAGTGTTGAGCCAAGATTGAATTACTGCATTGAAATAGGTGTGCAGTTGGCGTGACTAGCTCATGATTAAAAACTTTTAAATTGTTTTGCGCAACCGATCAGTTTCATATATATTTGCAACCGATCAGTTGCTTAATTAATCGGAACGCCCATGAGAAGAGATATTTTTCAGGCGATTGCAGATCCTACACGGAGAGCAATCATTACACTTATTGCAGTCCAGGCGATGACTCCCAATGCCATTGCCGACAATTTTAACACAACACGACAGGCGGTCTCGAAGCACCTCCGCATCCTAACGGAATGTGAGCTCGTGAAACAGGAACAACAAGGACGAGAAATTTACTACTCACTGGAATTCGAAAAAATGAAAGAGATCGACAAATGGCTCGACCAACTCAGGAAACTCTGGGAGACTCGTTTTAACCAACTTGACCAGTTACTATCAACCATGAAAAAACAAAAAAAATGACAACGGAATCACCTTTCAATTTTATTGTTGACAAAACAGCAAAAACCGTGTCTGTCACCATGGAGTTCAATGCGGACATATCTCTCGTATGGGATGCTTTTACCAAGCCGGAATTACTGGACCAGTGGTATGCACCAAAGCCATTCACTTCTAAAACAAAGTACATGGACTTCCGTGTTGGCGGCAAACGATTTTATGCGATGGTCAGTCCAGACGGTCAAGAGCGGTGGGCGATCCAGAAATATACATCGATCACTCCCAAAACGAATTTCAAGTTGTGGAATGTCTTTGCAGACAAGGATGAAAATCCCGAACCGACAGGGTCAGACTGGAATTTAAATTTTCTTGACCAGGGTGATACAACACAAGTCTCCATCAGCATTTACAATGAATCACTTGAACGGATGGAGGGTTTACTTGAGGGCTTCAAGCTCGGCATGGCAGCCACCTTGGCAAACCTTAAAGAACTATTGGCAACGTTGACAAAAAAATGATCTACGTATTCAAAACTTCTGTCAGAACAAAAAGTGAGGTGCGGAAACTCGAACCGCACCTCAATTCAATTCTTCCGATGAAGAAATGGAACTTTGACCTCGAAGACTGCGACAGAATTTTGCGTATTGAAGGTGATGAAGATGTCGTCCCGAAAATCACTGACCTGCTGAGGCAACACGAAATTCACTGCGAAGAATTACAGTAGCGTGGCCATGAAAGAAGAAATTCAACACTTTATCGGCAGCCAGCCCGAACCGAAGCGCAGTGAACTTCAACAACTGCACGAACTGGTTCTTCAATTCTTTCCCAAAGGAAAATTGTGGTTTCTCGATGGCAAAGATGAAACAGGTAAAGTTGTTACCAATCCGAGTATCGGCTATGGATCCCGCACCATAAAATATGCTGACGGCAAGATTAAAGAATTCTACCAAATCGGCTTAAGCGCAAACAAGACAGGCATTTCCGTATACATACTGGGAATTGAGGACAAAACATTCCTAGCTAAGACCTATGGCAAACAAATTGGCAAGGCTGATGTAACGGGATATTGCATCCGGTTCAAAACGCTTCGCGACATTAACGTGGACGTGCTGGCAAATGCCATACAAAGCACTACTGGCGCACAACGGTAGGGCTAGCGCCTGGTCTAAACAAAAACCAAGCTTTACGATACTATGAACTCGACCAGGTGAGTAATTCCGAAGGTTAGGTTTACCTGACCCAGTCTCCCGTCCAAGGCACTTCCTGTGCTGCCAAACTCTCTGTTGGCATGAATTTTTAATACCCGGGTAGTTACGCCCCATTCAAACTGGAAAACTGATACCTAACCGAAATCCCCATGTATTCTAAACCAGAATATTTGAGCAAAGCAAAAAGCAAAGGTTCGTCAGAAACAATAAATTGCTTCTATCTGCTATGAGAAGATTGTTCAGTTCACGCACGGTGATTCTGCTAGCCCTGGCTGTAACAGTCGCACTTTCTTTTATTTCGTATCAGAGTGTCACCAAGCTTACCTCACTGGCTGCGATGGTCGATCATACACACGTTGTTCAACTCAATTTACAACGTACCTATTCCGCATTAAGGGATGCCGATAGTGAACTCAAAGCGTTTCTGCTGACCAAAGACAGCACTTACTATGAAAACCTCATGGTTGGTCAAGAGGTGATACGGCAATCTGTCTTGCGGCTCAGGCATCTGACAAAAGACAACCCGACTCAAAACAAGGGAGTCGCTTCGCTTGACAAGCTAATCCAGGAACGATGGACTTACATGGCCTCCACCATGAAGGCTGATGAAAGTCACTATGAATTCTACTCAGAAAAAATTCAGGAATCTAACAAAAAGTTGAAAGAATCAATTCGCAAACTCAATGATGCAGAGGAGGATCTGTTGCATCTGCGTAGTGAAAAATCAACACAGTATCAGGCAACGGCAGCCTTGCCACTGCTTGCCTTGCAAATCTTCGTAGTAGCTTGTCTGGTGATCGGATTCTTTGGCGTTAGCAATGACTTGAAAGCAAAGGAACGTTTGCAGCAAGAAACGAATCAAAAAAATGCGGAGCTTCAGGAGCAACGTGACTTTATTCAGGGCATTTTTGATAATACTGTCGATGTGGTGATGATCTTCGATCCTAATTTAAACATCATTGGTATGAACAAACGCGCACGCGCGCTGTACGATTCGGATAACAATGCCATTGGAAAAAATATCCTTCACGTTTTTCCGCAAGCGGATGGTTCGGATTCGATACGCGGGATACGAGACGCACTTGACGGACGTCACGGCCGCCATTCCGTCCAGGAGTCTGTTATTCACAAAGGCACTTTTTATGAGTCATTTTTTGTACCGCTGTTCTCCGGAGACAAAATTATCGGAGCGATGTCCATACACCACGATGTTTCCGATCTAGTAAAGATGACGTCCGAAATGAAAGAGATTAATCGGCAGCTCCAGAAAAGCAATCACGAGCTTGAGCAATTCGCCTATGTCACAAGTCATGACTTGCAGGAGCCCTTGCGAAAAATACTGATGTTCACAGACCTGGCGAGGCGAAACATTGACAAGCAGGAAATTGTCTCTAAAAACCTCGTCAAGCTCTCTGCCTCGGCAGAAAGAATGACGTCCTTGATCCGGGATGTGCTTAACTATTCGAGATTATCCAACACCGATTCAAACAAAGAACAAGTAAATCTGAACGAGGTGCTGGACCAGGTGCTGCAAGACTTTGAACTCCAGATCGAGGAAAAGGGAGCGGTTGTTGAATCAAATCGTCTGCCGATTGTGTCGGGCTCACGACAGCAACTAACTCAGGTGTTCTCCAATATTATCAGCAACGCGTTGAAATTTTGCACACAAACACCACTTGTTAAGATCCGCAGCCTGCATCGTCATGGCCTGCATATCCTCACGATTACGGATAATGGAATAGGTTTCGAACAATCGTACGCAGAACAGATCTTCGGGGTATTTCAGAGATTGCACCACACGAATGAATTTGCAGGCACCGGAATCGGACTTGCATTATGTAAAAGGATAATTGAAAATCACGGAGGCAGCATCAGCGCTACAAGTGCACCAAACAAAGGCACAACCATAACCCTCACGCTCCCTGAAAACGTAGCGGAACCCGTCTATCCGCCCCAGAGTACGCTGCGTACACAAGAGACAATCACGCTTCGAGATCCCTGATCACCAACATTCCCGTATTGCCAAAACCCCATCCAGTGTGCTTAAGACTAGCGCTTCGTGTTTAAATTCGCGTTATACAAGTTCGTCAGGTTTAAGCGGATCTATTGTCAACGCATGTCTCAGTATAGTCGAGCCAGCAGATCCATCGGGGATGACGTCATAGTGATTGTACGGTTCATACTGTCGAAAACGATGATCTATCTCGATCTGCATGATGGAACTAAAAAGAAAACTGACAAGCCGGTTTCCGATCTCGTCATTGAGTAAGAAACGATCATCACTGACATTTACCACGCGCATAAAATGTGTCTGCCAAAGTTCTCCCATCACGCGAACACGTATACTGGTCTCCTGGGCGTGATCGAGCAATTCGACAAGCAGTCGCTTCAATTGCAATGTAGTAAGGCTTGAAGGTCTCATCGCTGCGCACCGTAAAAAACCGATACCCGCGCTGACCGTTTGTTCAACGCAATCGCCAGAGCGAATATGTCACCTCCGAAACATCTTACCTGAACGCTTAACCGAACTTTAGTTGAATTGTAAGAATCACGGCATCAGCAACGAACAGGTTAGCAAATCCACATTGGCGCTGTGCGTTGACGTCAAATCCCGAGAATTTAGTCGCGCAGGCATAGGTTCCCACCGTGGTGTTAAGTTTTACTCTTCTCAATGAGGTATAACGTTTAGCCTGTCACCTCGTAGTGTTGTTGAAAGACCTTTTTCAGTAAGGTTTGATTGAGGCTGAATTCGGTAATATCGGCAAGGCTTATGAACTTAAGGAGATTGGCCTTTTCGTCAATAATAACAATACTGGTCTCGGACACGTGAATGATTTTGTGATAACCGGATTGCCACCCGGTGCCAGCCAGTTTCAACTTAAGGGTGCTGTTGTCATCCTTTGCTGCGCTCAACAGCCACCGCGTTTTCTTTCGCGAAAGGAGCTTGTGATTTTCAGAACTATTCGAATTGTCTTTCATTCTTTTTCCTTGGTCAGAAGGGGAATGAGCGAATGAAGAAACGATGCCGGAATATCATTTCCGATGTCTGAATTTCTCAGAAATTTGACTTGCGTAATGATCCCCTTTTCTTTGGTAACATGAAGCAATGCGAAGCAATGCTGAAATTGTTTGCCCAGCGCAAAGATCAACAGGTTATGATCTTCCGAATCAAGAGAATCAAGGAACTGACCCCGGCTTAAAACGATGTGAATCTTATCATCAAGGGTCGTGAATGACTCCAGATATTTATGTTGCAGGAAAGCGAATAGATTTGCAATCATTTTCAAAAATGAATGACAACGATTCATAAAAAATCATGCCTTATTATCTTATGCGATAATGACTAGAGTTGCTAAACCTGCCGTGATTCGGTCTGAAATTCATACACAACATCATATTTTTTCAAAATGCGCATGATCTCGATCAGCTTTCCGGGTGACGGAATGATAACCAACGATCCATCATGTTCAAATGATCGCTCGCAAAAAGGAGAAAGCTCAGCGACAACCCGGGACATAATATCGGACCGAGGTTGTATTGCTTTTATAATCAAGCCCATGGGGTTAACTCAAAAAAAATTAGTTAAGACGGGCTAGCAGGGACTGCAAGTTAAAACATTCGAATATCTTTTAAGATAATCGGGTAAACTTTTTTTAATCTTGAGTTCAAAACTTCATTTGCGTAAAGGACCTAGTTCACAATGACACGCTCAAAATATGACATCCCGGCCCTTTCATGTTTTGTTTGTTTAAAGACGATCCTGAAGACCGGGAAAATTTTTAGGGAAGCGCTCTCCAGATGGACGTGAAGGTTGTCTGTCACACCGCAAATGACGGAAAAGAAGCATTGCGTCTTCTGACGCAGGAGTTACTGGTCTTGCCAGATTTTCATCTTTGCAGACGTAAACATGCCAGTCATGAATGGGAAATAATTTCTAAAGGCAGTCAAAAGCATCCCCCGATTGCGTACAATTCCGTCATTAAACAACACACCCTGAGGAACGCAAAACCTACCTTGCAATGGGCGCGCGGGATGTGCTTGCCAAGCCGGGCTCTTTTGATGACCTGCTAGCGCTACTCGGTAACTATTTTTAATGAATGTTTAACGTATTGGCTATGGGCACCTCGACAAAGCCTGCAAATGCCTGAGTGTAAGGGCTTAATTTCAGGTTCAGGCCTTTCACCCCTGTGTACGCAACACGCTTACATCGGTTAGCCTGCGCAGCATTGCCTGACCAGGTAACATCTCGGTCAACATGACAAGTGTAAAGTTTGCACGAGCAGTTACCAGCATCGGCCGCTGTAGTACTCGTCACTTGCCGTTACCTGGAAAGTAAGCGTGTAAACAACGTTCCCCCGCGTGTTGGCATAATATTTTATAGCTGGTTAACAAACCAATCATAGCTACCTGAATGAAAAACTTAGCAAGCAAAATCCGGGCACTAGTCTCCACTAGCTCCTCGCCAATAGCGGCATGCATGCCTCTCGACTTCATTAAAAACAAAAAAAACATCCTTAAAGAGCTCGTGTTGAGTAAAGAATCCGGTAACGCTATTGGTGTCTATTCGAAAGCCATGGGCGATGGAATGTTTCTTACCGTTGTAGAGCAAATCGAAGCCAACGGAGTGATCATTTTCAATCGATACGACATGAGCGGAGCAATTTTGAACCGCTATGAACTGACAATCGATGAAATACAAATGGTCTGCCCGGTAAATCAACGGTACCGCCACCCGCTCCTGTCCGCAACGGGAATTGCAACTCGCATCGCACTTGCCTAAACACGTTATCAATTGTACCAACGATGAATCAAGTAACGCTAAATATTATCGACTCAAAGGAAGGGATGATCAAAGCGCTCGTGCAAAGCCGAATGACGAAATCGATCATTGGCTTACGCTCGCAAGAACTGGGACCCGGTACATACTTTACAACCGTAAAAGAGTTTCAAATGCTTGAAGATGACAATATCGTTGTCAAACTGGAGGGGTACGACATGACAGGCTATGTGCTGGATAAAAGCGAACTGAATTTGAATGACATTGAGTACGTTATCCCGCTCAATGCGCTCTTCGACAATCCGTTTGTGCGCGAACTAAAACGCGAAATTGACACCGGTGAAAAAGATGGCTATAAACTGCACCTAAACACAAAGTAGTTATTTGAACATCGCGATTGACAGGTCGCTGAATCTTCCTCCCGCCCGTCAATCGCGATCTATTAAAAGACTATCTAATTCAGGCTTCCTCTTTTTTTTTGCATGATTTGGGATCGAGACCGTGAACGTTGTACCCTCACCGAACTCGGACTTAACCGTTATCAGCCCCTGAAGCATTTCAACCGCCTCCTTCACAATGTACAAACCCAATCCCGCCCCTTCTTTGACTTGTGTTGCCCTGAAGAACATGTCGAAAACCCTCGGTTGGAGGCTTGTGTCAATTCCGATACCGTTGTCTGTGAACTCGATGAGGGCACGTTCATCGGTGACCTCAACAGAAATGTCTATCACACTTTTTGGTTTGGTGCGATCCAGGTACTTGACAGAATTGGAAATGAAGTTGTTAAAGATGACGGAAAGCCGGTAACTGTCGCAATGAAACTCAACCGGTGAATGAACATTGACGCTGGTAACAATGTCCGCAAACCCCGGCATAAACTGCATCTTCTTCAGATTCTCCGCTATCACGTTTTCGAAATGGATCCGTTCAATCTTAATTTCCTCACGAGCATTTCGTGAGTACTCGAGAATCTCCTGCAGTGTACTGTCCAGCTTCAAAATACTCTGACGCATGAGCTGATGATATTGATGAATGTTGGAAATATCCTTCTCGTCCGAAGCAAGGTTCACGAGTCCAAGGACTGACATTAAGGGAGCCCGGAGGTTGTGGGAAACGCTGTAGACAAACGTATCAAGCTCGCGGTTTATTTTTGAGAGCTCGTCATTTCGTTTTGCCAATTCGCGGTCCGACTTGCGTTTCGCCTGCTCACTTTCTTTGTGTTTCAGCGCGTGCTCGATCACACTGGGAAGGCGCACCAGGTTGGATTTCAACAGATAATCGTCTGCCCCCGCCTTCAACGCATTCACTGCAAACTCATCCGACACTGCTCCTGTAACGAGTATAAAGGGCGTCTCCGGGCACTTCTTCTTCGCAATTTTTAAGGCCTCGGTCGAATCAAATCCGGGAAGTGAGTGATCGGAAAGAATGACATCGGGTGCGCACTCACTGAGTGACTTGATAAAGGTGTCTTTTGCGTCTACGCGGGTAGCGGTGAAATCAAATCCGGCTTTCCTGAGCACTACATTTATGAAATCGAAATCATCTTCTGAGTCTTCAAGACTTAAGATGCGCAATGTACTTTTGATTTGCATTTGCAAACTATTTGTAAGGTTCGCCTTATATGCACGAATCCTGTTCCAACACCTTTTTCAGAAAATAGCAGGTCGTCTGCAATTATCAAACAAGATAATTTGAGGAAAGTCCTCCTCAATTATGCGATTGTGATAACGTCAGGAGCGTGTAAGAAAATCTTTCTTTTTGCGATAATTACAAACCAGATGCGAGGGCCTGATTTTTTTTTGATTTTATGACTTGGAAGCCACAACGTTTCGTGTCAAATTTTCTGTAACATGGCGAACCAGATGCTGCGGCACAAACGGCTTTATCAGATACGATGCCGCACCTTCGTTCATGCACTCGTCAATCCCGGTTTCGTCTGCTGTTAACACGATCACTGGAATATGGACATACAATCCACTTTGCTTAAGGAAGCGGATAAATTCCACACCTGACATGCCAGGCATTTGCAAATCAGTGATAATCAAGTCGCATGTGTTACCTTCCGTCAGCCACGCAACAGCATCCAGCGCATTGTCGTGTAATGTAACATGGTAGTTTCCGCGGAGTATCCTTTCGATGAGCCAGCAAAGCGGAGCATTATCTTCTACTATCAGTATTTTCTTCATTCTATCAATTCCATCGGCACAGACGCAATAAATTATTGTGCCTCTCCCAACGAAAACATAACACTTCGGTAACACCTCTCAAATACAAATAACCCAGTGGCTACCTGCCACTGGATTATTCTTTCCTCAGGGTCCTATTTCTGCTGACCGAAAAAGGTTATCAGCTCGCCTGCGTAAATTTCGGGGACCTCGAGTGCGGCAAAGTGACCTCCTTTTTTCATCACCGTAAATTTGGCAACATTTACTTTTCGATCGGCCCACGCTTTTGGAAACTGAGCCTCCTTCGGGAAGAGTGAAATCCCTGCTGGCACTTCGCTGCGCTGCGATGACTTGAGTCCACCCATGTAGCTTGCACGCGCATTCTCGGCATACACACGCACTGATGAGTTGATTGACTGACTTACCCAGTAAATCATAATGTTGGTGATCAGCTCGTCTTTCGAAAGCGCTGATTCTATGTTTCCATCATGATCCGTCCATGCATAAAACTTTTCGATGATCCATGAAGCTAGTCCGACCGGACTGTCATTCAAACCGTAGCCTAATGTTTGAGGCTTTGTAGACTGAATCATGTTGAACGCGCCTTCCGTAAAGAACCAGTGTTGAATTTGCTGGCCAAACGTTTGTTCTTCCGGTGTCATCGTGCTCCAATCTTCCGTGCCGTTCGGATAACCGACATCCGTCAGATGGATCGCGTTAACGTTACCCGGGTACTGCACCGCGAGCGACTTCGTTACCTCCGTACCCATATCACCTCCTGCTGCGAAGTAATTCTTATACCCCAACACTTCCGTCATCAACTTATTGAATACCTGAGCAACGCGGTCAACATTCATTGCGGTCTGCTGCGAAAAACCGAAACCGGGAATGGACGGAATCACCACATCGAAATGTGCACTCAAGGCCGGAATTACTTTCAAGTAGCGATAGAATGAATCAGGCCACCCATGAGTTAGAATCAGTGGCGAGTTGGACTTACCGCTTCCTTTCACATATACAAAGTGGACGGTTACGCCTTCGATCTCTGCCTTGAATTGTGGATGCTGGTTGATCTCGGCTTCATGCTTTCTCCAGTCGTATTTATTCTGCCAGTACGTTACAAGTTCGCGAAGGTAAGTTGGGTTTGTCCCATAATTCCATCCGGCATTTTCCGGCTCATCGGTCCAGCGTGTTTGCTTCAGGCGAGTTGACAAATCATTCAATACTTGCTGGGGAACTTCAATTTTAAATGGTTTCATGTCGTTTTTGTTTGTTGATGAATCAAAACTACTTACGGCCATAGCCGGGTCATTGTAAAAAATTTACCAGGCCGAACCCATGGGCTAAGTGCTTGATTTGCAGGGAGTATTCAGGAAGGAAGTTTTAAAATCATGTCTGACACCTGGCTATTTTCTTCAATTGCCAGCTGAGAAGTCAGATATTCTGTTGGCGTGATGCCTGAGAAATGCGCAAAGTCCTTAATAAGGTGTGCCTGGTCATAGTAGCCATGGCGATGAACAGCTGAGAACCAATCAATCCCATTTTTTTGATTTTGAATTTCTTTCACCAGCAACTGAAAACGATTCAAGCGCTGAAGAAATTTTGGCGAGAAACCGGTGTGTTTTTTTAATAAATGAATCACATGCTTCTGCGAATATCCGGATTTGTGGACTAACCAGTCGATAGGCTTCTCGATGTTTTGATCGATGAAACGCACCACTTCCTGTTCGGTGCTGTGCGCGGTCTCATACCGTAAGAAATAATTTTCAATGAGCGAAAACTTCTCCGAAACGCTGGAAGCGTTTATGATTTGCTGATAAAGATTGGCGAAGGAGTTTCCAAGCAGGGCTTCCGCTTCGATGCCTGCCTCATCAATTTCCGTAATGGGAATTCTCGTCAGGCAAAAAAATCCTCCGGCAGTGAACCTTACGCTGATGATCGTTGAATCCGTATTGTTTTTATAGAGGACTGCCTGCTTTTGCACTCCGGATATCCACGCGTGTTTAACTTCACTCTTACGGGCAAGCGAATCATCCTGATAAATTGTATTTACGGTATTGTCATTCAGTTCAATCACCAGGTTGACACCGCCATCCGGCAACTCTTTAATAAACGGAATGGGCAACGATCCACTTACATAGACAAGGTGTTCGATGAAGTTGGACAACGGAAATGCGGGGATGTGTTTTTGAACCTTCACTCGTTATAAACGATGCTTGTTTAATGCAAGGTACGGAAAGAACTTGTCCATCAGTATTCTTTTAAAATCGATAAAAGGCAGGTTATCGATAATGCTCGCTGTTTCTAACGGTCTCGCGATTGTATGGTCGAAAATCACAATGAGCCATTATATAATTAGCAAAGTTGCCATTCTGGATCGTACAAGAATTGGCCAAAGTGCAGCGCGGTTCGTGTTTCTAGAAATCGCTTGGTCAAATAGCCCACATGCCCGTCAACAGACATTTAGCGACCGAATGCGAACAAGACTACTGCGTTTAGGTCAGCCGGATTGCAAAAAAAATGAACTTGCGTCAACGGTACGATTCTTGAGCGCTTCTTGAAAAACCAACTCCCTATGAAAACAACTATCCTTATACCCAACTCATCATTCATTATAATCCTTTTGATGGTCTGCACCTTTAATGCTGGATTCTCGCAAAACAAGAAGATCCTGGTTGACGTTGCTCACGGCCAGAAGTTTTACAGTGATCCGGCAGACAAGATCTCAACGCAGCTCGTTCCAACGGAAAGGCTAGCGTACATGACCGGAGAACTGACGAAGAATGCGTCTGCAAACAGAGCATCACTCAACTATCTGAAAACACCGATCACGGCAGCAGCACTCGAAAAAAACGACCTCCTTTTTATCCACGCAGCGGGCACAAAATATACGGCTGAAGAATGCCATGCCATTAGCCAATTTATCAAGAAAGGAGGCTCCCTGTTCATCGTTATGGAAGAAGACTACTGGGGAACACTCGATCAACTCAACGTTAACGACATCGTCACACCATTTGGCATCACCTTCAAATCCAACAACCCCACTAAAGTCTCAGGGGGACATTCGAAACCGGGCGCGATCACCAAAACAACGTATTCTATTCCCTCCCATGGTGCACGCCTGGTAGAGGGTGGCACTCCCTTCGCGTTTACCAATACACCGGATGAAACGCCAATCGGAGTCTACAAGGAAGTTGACGGTGGCGGAAAGATTGTTGCCATGGGCGAAGGAATGGTTTCCCTATATATGAATGAATGGCAAAATGTTAAAGATTATCAGTGTGCGGGATTCATGGAGGAAGTTATCGGATGGCTGCTCAAGTAGAACTACAAATTGAAAATTGCAATTGCATTTGAAAATTTTGGGGAGAAGTTAATTTCCGGGTTATCACGCTAACCTAGCTGGTTGTTAAATTGGCAGACATTCCTCACCTTGGCCTCTAATTTAGAAGGAATGGGAAAAATCTTTATAACTGGCTCAGCAGATGGTTTAGGGTTGTTAGCAGCGAGGAAGCTGATTGAACTGGGACATGAGGTTGTGTTGCATGCGAGAAATACAGACCGCGGCCGTGACTTGCTGAAGAGAGTCAAGGGTGCGGAAACCGTTTTGATCGGAGACTTATCCGATATCGCCCAAACGAAAAAGCTTGGAGAAGAAGCAAACAAAACAGGAAAATTTGATGCTGTGATTCACAACGCAGGTGTCTACCAAGTTCAATCGCAGGTCATCTTCGCGGTGAATACTCTTGCTCCTTACATTCTTACATGTTTGATCGAGCCCCCGCAGCGTTTGATCTACCTCAGTTCCGGAATGCACCTTTCAGGACGTACAAACCTCGAAGCCTTTAGTCTTGACACCAATCGAATCACCTATTCGGATTCAAAACTCCATGTGCTCATGCTGGCATTTGCGGTAGCGCGGAAAGTTCCAGGTGTGTTCTCTAATGCTGTTGATCCAGGGTGGGTTCCAACGAAGATGGGCGGCCATGGAGCACCGGATGATCTTAATAAAGGATACGAAACGCAAGTCTGGCTGGCGTCAAGCAATGACGAGAGCGCAAAGGTCAGCGGTAAATATTTTCATCACAAAAAGGAACGGCAGCACAATAGGCTAGCCAGTGATCAGACGTTGCAGGAAGAATTTTTAAAACGGTGCGAGGCGATTACAAGGATTTCTTTTTCTGCTCGCTCTTCTTAAGGTCGTGTGTTAGCTCGTATGTTGCTAAGTGATGTCTCATAACAATCAGAAGGAGTTACGCGCGAACATCGACAGCAGCATGTTTACCTAAAATGTGTCGACCTCAACACTTCCACATCACTGATATAGACAATGACGGCATAAGACGGGAAGAACTGATTTGCAATCTTCGAGATGATTCGGTCGCAAACGACATCGGGGACAATTGTTTCAATTTTTACGTTCTCACCAGACCACGCGCTGTCTCGTGATCCCGTCTTTCCTTTTCCCTCAACGTGACTAACCGTATAACCCTTCGCACCCAACTCAGTGATGTGTTCTTCAAGCAGATGTCTGAGTGAATCGTCTGCGATAATGGTGACTAGCTTTAGCTTACTCAACTGCATAATCAGAAAATGACAGACGCCATGTAGTGATACAAAGGGATACCGATAGCAAGGTTAAATGGAAACGTGACGGCCAATGAGGAAGTCAGGTAGTATGAAGGATTTGCTTCGGGAAGTGCAACGCGACAGGCTGCTGGCGCTGCAATGTACGAGGCGCTTGCTGCCAGTATCCCAAGGATCGCTGCTCCTCCCTGTGACAACCCTGCGAGTTTTCCTAACCAGATGCCCAGCGCGGCATGGGCGATAGGCATGAGTATGCCGAATGCAATCAGAAAGAATCCACGCTGTTTCAGGTCTGATATCTTCCTGCCCGCTACAAGCCCTGCTTCGAGCAGGAACAACGTAAGCACACCTTTAAACGGCATGTCAAACAATGGAGACACCTGTTCCCACCCATGATGTCCTGACACAAAACCGATAGCAAGGAATCCTACCAACAGCACACTGCCTTTCCCAACGAGCAATTCTTTCAGTATTTCGCGAAGTGGAACTACCGACTCGGATTCTCCATTCGAGCGACTCATTCTGGTGAGGCCGATTGCTATCAAAATTGCAGGAATCTCCATGATCGCTAGCAATCCCGGCATGAACCCTTCATGAGAAATGTTAAGGGTGTCCTGGAACGCCAGTGCTGCACTGAAGGTGACTGCAGAGACCGATCCATAGTGCGCTGCGAGTGCAGCAGCGTTGTATCGGTCGAACTTCCCTACCCTTCGCGAAAGCCAGTAACACCAAAGCGGAATTACTGCAGACAAAGCGATGGCAGCGAGAAGAGGAACAATAATTTCGGGAAGCGGTGTGACCGACAACTTGTATCCACCTTTCATTCCGATCGCTACCATTAAGTAGATCGTAAGCGAGGTGTAAAGAGAATCCGGGAACTTTAAATCGCTTCTCAGTCTGGCGGCTATCATCCCCAGGCCGAACGAAAGCACCATGGGCGAAAGAAGGCTGGTCATCCGTGCTTGTCTTTTTTTGGTTGAAGCTTGGGATTCTCGAATGGCGCGTTGATTGGTCTGAGGCCTCTTGGTAGACATGAAGCGCAAACAAATGCAGTCATAAGGAATGGTGCGATCATCACATGATGTTTTTTCATGCGCTCATTTTAATTTGGTCATTCTTAAGCTTGTGTTGTTCGCGCACGTGCTCTGTGACCTTGATAGCTTGGTCAATTCGTTTCCGGTAAAACCAAAGGCAAAGGAAGGTCAGCAGCGAAATAATACTGTATGTGTAAAGAATTGTCATAAGTAGATTAGTTTATGGATTGCAGAGGTCACAAAAGCGAGGGTCTGCGTGTAGCCCGTCCGTGCACAGCTCCTCGCACCAATAGTCGCAATGACCGCAACGGTGAATTTTCGATTGAAAAACTTTTGTTGGTTCCCCACACTGCGCGCATACCAAACCCGGCTTGAATTCGAGAGCCGTAAAACCGGGCCATTGGCACTCTGGGCAGAGGCTGTTGACGTTTGCCATTAGCTTGTCCGTTACCTCCGCTATCACCTTCATGCGCGAAGGATTAAGGTGGGCACGCATATCGGTTTCCACTACCAGGGACGTGTCGTCCGTGAAGTACTTTTGTGCTACAGTATACAGCAGGTCCCACGTTACAATCCCTTTTGTGATATTGATCACTTTGTCGCTTTTGATTTGCTTTAAGATCAAGCCGTGTGATGGAAATTGCGCCTTGTCTGCGAAGTCCATTAGATCTTTCAGCTGAGAAACCTCTGAACGCCCAAAAAAAGTCCCATAACTGACAACATGCTCGATGATCTCCAGATTATTTGCCTGGTCTATCAGCATGACAACCTCATGGTGAGCCTGAACAAAAGGCATTTGGGGATCAGGACCAAACGATCCTTCACTTCCGATACCCAGCGTCTCTCCAGCGATTTCCAACGCATCATGGATTTTTGCTCGCAAGGTTGTAATTGGGTCGGACGGCCTTTCGATCTCGCCTGAGAACGTTCCGAATTTATCCGTGTCGACCTGTGGAACTATCACTTCTGCAATACCGAGGTGTTTCCGAAGAATCGGTTCCATTGCATGCTGTTTACCATGCATGCTTGCTACGACTGCAGTCCGGCCCTGTAAAAAGTTCACCGGTTTTGTTGTAAACATTTTTTTTGCATGCACCATAATCTAAATCGTTACTGGCCCTGGCCCTTTGAGTATCCAGGCTTTCCATCAAACGTGCACAGATTCTCCGTCTTAATGATGTCGAAGTTGCGTTTGCTTATCGTGACTAGTAAATTCAGGATGTCTGCATAATCAACGGGTCCATCCATCGATGTGAATCGACAGCGCCAGTGGTCGGTACAAAATGTTTCGGGCAGGCCTTCGGGATATACTTTTACTCCCCGGTTGGTGATCATTTCAAGTCTGAGCTTGTCGACTGGTAGGGCATCGATTTCACGGCCAAGTTGCTCTGGGTTCCCCGATGCCCAATGGAGAAACACATCAACCCCGATTGTTTTC
This sequence comes from Chryseosolibacter sp., assembly GCA_036402115.1. Lineage (GTDB taxonomy): Bacteria > Bacteroidota > Bacteroidia > Cytophagales > Cyclobacteriaceae > Chryseosolibacter. The sequence goes on along the minus strand of DASWTM010000366.1, from coordinate 23,104 downwards.
TTGTTTGCTTTTGGCATTTTGGTGACAGTAACCTCGAAGGCAGGTTTACTTTTGTATTGCACCGGACTCAGGTTTGATGGAAACCGTCCGAGTCGGGAAATCACTTCATTGGCAAATTGCTTTGTTCCGACCTTCTTCCTACTTCTACCTTCATCGTATATGTCATAGGTATGGATTCCTTCCTCGATCGTAGCGAGCCAAGCGTTGTGTACGCGCGCTGCCACGTCAACCTGGTTGATATGGACGAGCATCTGAACAGCTCCAAGCAACAGCCCAGACGGATTCGCAACGTCCTGCCCGGCCCTTCGTGGTGCCGACCCATGGATTGCCTCAAACATGGCGCATTGGTCACCAATGTTAGCAGAACCTGCAAGCCCGACTGAGCCCGTAATTTGGGCAGCCACGTCTGAGATAATATCGCCATACAGGTTGGGGGTAACGATCACATCGAACGCTTCAGGAGTATCCGCCAACTTGGCGGCTCCGATATCGATAATCCAGTGTTCATTCTCAATGTTGGGATATTCCTTCGCCACATCATCAAAGACTTTATGAAACAACCCATCCGTTAGCTTCATTATATTATCCTTCGTGAAGCAGGTTACCTTCCTTCGATTATTTCGCGAGGCATATTCAAAGGCATAGCGAACAATTTTTTCACATCCCGGCCGACTTATCAGCTTAAGACACTGCACTACCTCATCAGTCTGCTGATGTTCAATTCCTGCATAGAGATCTTCCTCGTTCTCACGAATAATGACAATATCCATTTTGGGATGTTTCGTATCGACATAAGGATGATAAGACACGCAAGGCCGAACGTTAGCGTACAATCCAAGCATCTTCCGCGTAGTAACGTTGAGACTTTTGAATCCTCCGCCTTGAGGCGTTGTGATCGGGGCTTTCAGGAAGACCTTTGTTCTACGAAGCGATTCCCATGCTGCCGGCATAATACCTGCTGAGAATCCGCGATTGTACACGGATTCGCCAATTTCAATTTCTTCGATGTCCAACTGTGCACCTGCAGCCGACAAAATCGCTAATGTCGCATCCATGATTTCGGGGCCGATCCCGTCTCCTTTTGCTATTGTTATTTTTTGTTTCATTTCAGATGATGGTGAGTTATACTTTCTTACTGCCGCAAACATCGTATCCTGGCAACATATATTTTTATTTATCTTTGTTATAAGACGCATAAATATATCTTATGAACTACACGCTTAACCAGTTGCAGGTTTTTCTCAAAGTTGCAAAGACACAGAGTGTAACGAAGGCAGCCGAAGAGTTACACCTAACACAGCCTGCGGTCTCTATCCAACTGAAAAATTTCCAGGACCAGTTTGACATTCCCCTGACCGAAGTGGTAGGAAGAAAACTTTACATCACGGATTTTGGCAAAGAAATAGCCGAGGCTGCCGAGAATATAGTGAATCAGGTTTATGCAATCGACTTCAAGACCCGCGCACATAAAGGAGAGCTCGCTGGCAGGTTGAAGGTTTCTGTTGTCTCCACCGGCAAATACGTGATGCCATACTTTCTTACAGGCTTTATTAATAAGCATCCAGGCGTGGAGTTAGTGATGGATGTGACGAACAAAACAAAAGTGCTCGAGAGTCTGGACAACAATGAAGTCGATTTTTCCCTTGTTTCCATCCTACCCGATGAATTCGAGGTTAATAAGATCAACCTGATAGAGAATCACTTGTACCTCGTTGGCAACAAGGATACGCGCTTTAAAAAAGACATAACCCCTAAAGAGTTATTCTCCCAGTTGCCACTAATCTTCCGTGAAGCCGGCTCTGGTACGAGACAAACAATGGAACGATTCATTGGAAGGCACCATCTCCAGGTTAGAAAAAAACTAGAGCTTACTTCTAATGAAGCCGTAAAGCAAGCGGTCATTGCCGGACTCGGTTACTCGATCATGCCATTGATCGGAATTCGAAATGAAATTTTAAACGGCATCCTCCGAATTATCCCGATAAAGGGCTTGCCAATCAAGACGACCTGGCAATTGATCTGGATGAAAGGCAAAAAATTATCTCCCGTGTGTATGGCTTTTCTTGAGCATATTGAAAAAGAAAAAGAGTCTATCATAGGAAATTATTTTAAAGACCTGGATAAACTGACACGACATTAGTATCAAGGCATCGATTAAATCGTAACGATAAAGTAAACTTATGCATCTCATTAAAAAGATAAATAAAAATATATCATGGCCAATCTGGATTTTTGTGCCATAAACATTCAAAACCGCTATGGTAAAACAAGTAGATTCACCAGTTCCCGCCCACGACAAGATAGTCGAGTCCAAAACAGTAACACTCATTGACGGCAGATTCGACACTGAAGATGCGCGGGATCTTTTAACTGACATCTTTTCTTTAAAAACAAACTACTTGCGGATAAAGAACCTGCGCTCATGGGTGCAATGTGGCAATGATGATGGTAATTGCCATGAAAACATTGCTAGGTTAGAGGCAGAAATGAAAAAGTTGCAGGAAACATTAAACGAAGCAAAAGTCAAAGGAAAGCCCGTCCTGGTTCACGCGGAAGTAAAGATTCAACTGGCTGATCAAGCGTAAGCCCTCTGACTTTTGAATCAAGGGAGGAGTGCAGACGAAATGGCGAGTCACTCAATGCGTGATCCGCGTTCATCATTCCTGACGTTGGATCCTAACCAGCCGATCAGTATTTTAAATGGTGGTTTCATCGCATTTGTTCGAGTGTGCACAAACAAAAAAAGCCACCCGAGGGCAGCTTTTCAAATGTTATAAAGCAAACTTATTAGTTCAATACTGTAACATTAACGGCATTCAATCCTTTTTTGCCCATTTCTTCATCGTATTCGACCTGATCGTTCTCACGAATTTCGTCTACTAAACCTGAAGTGTGAACAAAGATATCTTTGCCAGCGATGGTTGGTGTAATGAATCCAAAACCTTTGGTTTCATTGAAAAATTTTACTGTTCCTTGCATTGTATAAAAATTAAAATAAAAAAAACGCATGTATGTGTAACTCCACAGGAGTGCAATAACCAGATAAGACGTTGTGATGAAATCTTACGAGATAATAAATAAGAAGAGGTGGAGACAAAAAAGCTCAGAGGGAGCTAGCTGAAAGGCACTATTTCTTAATTGCTTCTCAAAGATACAACCAATTCGCTCATGGTCCTAATTATATTTTAGCCCAGATGGCTTTTTAAGTTTGTATTCTTCGTTGAGTGTCTCAATCGCCTGGTAGCTTTATCTTTAATTTGTCTTACGCGCTCACGCGTCAGCTTGAACCTCTCTCCGATCTCTTCCAGTGTGTGCGCCTTCTTGTTATTGAGTCCAAAGTAGAGGCCGATGACTTGCGCCTCACGTGAGGTAAGGGTTGATAGTGCTCGCTGAACGTCTTCAGTAAGTGAGTCGCTCAGCAACTGTTTTTCGGGATTCGTTTCATTCACATCCAATAGAACATCAAGCAATGTGCCGTCTTCACCCTGGGCAAAAGGCGCATCGATGGAGACATGGCGGCCTGTCAGACGAAGATCAGAACGCACTTCTTCTGTGCTGATGCCAATTACTTCGGCAATCTCCTCAGTGGAAGGTTCACGCTGATGTTTTTGTTCCAGGTCAGAGAACGTCTTGGAGATCTTGTTCAATGAACTCACGCGATTGAGGGGTAATCGCACAATTCGCGCTTGCTCAGCCAGCGCCTGCATGATCGACTGCCGGATCCACCATACGGCATATGAAATAAATTTAAATCCTCGTTTCTCATCAAACCGTTTCGCAGCTTTGATCAGACCCAGATTTCCTTCGTTTATGAGGTCACCCAGTGTGAGACCATTGTTCTGATATTGTTTGGCTACCGACACTACGAATCGAAGGTTTGCCTTTGTTAACTTTTCCAGCGCGATCTGGTCGCCTTCGCGGATTCGCTGGGCAAGTTCTACTTCTACTTCCGAGGTAATCAGATCAACCTTCCCGATTTCCTGCAAGTACTTATCGAGAGACTGACTTTCACGGTTAGTAATTTGTTTAACGATTTTTAGTTGCCTCATCCGTAACGTTTATTTTAGTTTAAAAGAAAATTGCTCGCGTTTGCTGTGACATGAACTGTTGGCACAAGGCTATCGCTTATTTCTGCCCGGCAATGCCGATGCTTGAACCGCATCGAACACCTCAATAATGCGCGTCAGTTTCATTTGTTTCGATGCTCTGTCGAAGCCTAATGCCCGTGCTACTTCTGACATCAATTTTTTAACTATTGCGATCATTCATTGTTTGGTTCATCGTCTTGAGGAAAATCGCGCTTCCTCCCCTGGTGGGAAGGAGCTCTCGTTCAAAGTATACTAGTTGCTTTCGCGTTTCATCCCCTACCCGTGCGCAATAGTAAATGCGTTGATAGTATCGGACGACCTTAAGCGGGACCTCGGGATGCTGTTTTGCAGTGACCAGGCTTCCTTCCGTAAATAGATTGTCGGTATTTGAGTGATCGGGCATAGTTGTTTCAAGATGTATGGTGGACGTGACCGGACCTGGAGGTCATCACGAGGCAGGAAGAGGGTCCAACGTACGTGGACGATGCCTCATGCACTATTTCGTCATCGAGGTCATCGAACATCAAATCGTTTTTCAGCATTCGAACGTTTTACTCAGCTTAATCCAAAGCTATTGGCCAGAAGTATGTCGAAATAGGTGGCAGTGAGTGGAGGTACTGCCAGAAAGTAAGATAATTCGTAAAGGCAAGTAAATGTACTTCTTTTGTTCGGCTATCCCTAGTGTTATTTTCTTTCGCATGAGTAATGGTGCTTTTAAGCGTGTGCCAGTCATACCAGGCACTAATATGGAGACTTCCCAGTATGCCCATTGCCATCGTGCCCGCTTATGTTGTAATTCGCAGTACCGAAAACATCAACACAATGAAGCATACGGCCCTTTTGATAATGATTTTTATGGCGTCTTGCGACAGCACGTATCGGACAGCAAACGTGGAAGAAGAAATCATTGCTCTGGCCAGGCAGCGGTCAAAGGCCGTGGTGGAAGGCGACATCAATACGCTCGAGCGAATTTTGAGCCCCGATTTCACATATGTGAATACGTCAGGGAAACTGTTGAGTCGCAAAGCGTATCTCGACAGCCAGGTTGCACTCGGAGCGACACCGAACTCTCGCTGGATCTCTCAGTCCCTCGACAGCGTTACTGTAAAGGTTCTAAATTCGAGTGTGTTAATCACCTTTCGTGTTAAAGACAGGTTTATTTATGAAAACATTGAATACTCGAATGACTGCCGGTCCACGTTTCTATACCAACGTGAAGCGGGTTCGTGGAAATGTGTGATGGGCCAAACGACTGAATTTTCAACAGAATAGTAAGCCCGGCCTGCATACGACCGTTTAACTCTGTTGCACAGCAGGCTTTATGTTCTGCCGATATTCTCAGGCCGACAAATCATTCTTGCGATGCGAGTAAAAAAAAAGCCCGTCTTACGGTTAAGACGGGCTTTCACATGAGTTTCAACTAGCCGGTTAGTTCTGGGGTACAAATACCCAAGTCCAGCCTGTGCCTGCATTATTTGTATCGGTATGCAGAACAAGTCGGTCATCCGTCAGTTCAACAACCGAATACTCGCCATTGTTGTTACCGCTGCTTTGAAACGTAGCGCCCAGCAGATTGACACCCCCGCTGATGAAGAGCTTTTTAAAATCACCACTAAAAGAGAAGCTACCCTTCGTTCCTGCGGCACCTGCATTTTCGTAGTAAGTGTAGTTCGCGGCTCCATCGAGGTCGAACACCATCTTACCTCCTACATCGCCAGGAGCACAGCATGTACCTCCAGCATTCCACCATAGACCCCACGGATTTTTTGGATCGGACATAAACCACCATTGCTGATTGTCACCTCCGGCCCCGGCAAAGACCCATGTCTTACCCTCCAGGTTCGGGCCGATCAACTTATAGTAAGCTTCTGGCAATGGTTGATCAAGTACCTCAATGTTTACATCAATCGTTTTGTTAATGTACTCGCGCTGCGAAGGATCTCCATCCTTTATGTACGGAGTTGCTACGCGATAAGTAAATGTATGCTTACCCGGAATCGGGAACACAACATTGTTTACTACATCACTATACTTTTTGTCAATGAGGTAGTCCCAGTATCCGATCACACCCGGAGTGTTCATTTTCAGTGTGAGTCCGTTTCCTTTGCCATTCGCAGTCTGAATTACTTCGAGCTGGATGTTATCCGGATCAAAACTGTTTGTGAGCACATCGCGGTCCTCAATTGTCTCGCAGGCGCCCATCAATAGCATCGCGCCTGCTATGACTAACGTTGTTATTTTCTTAATCGATTTCATAACTGTTTCTTTTAGAAGTTGTAGTGATTACCATCCCGGGTTTTGTTCGTAAACACCGTTAGACAACCTGATCTCCGACTCAGGAATTGAAACGAGACCTTTCGTGGCTGTCGGATAGGTAACCTTATACTTGGCAGGACTACCGGAGTTGCGCACATCGATCTCATCATCGAAGTAATTTTTTGCTGGATTATTGACATCACCCCAGCGAACAAGGTCAAACCAACGCAGACCTTCGAATGCCAGCTCATGCAAACGTTCCTGCTTCAGGGCATCCAACGAGTAGGCTACTGGATCAAGGCCGGCACGCTCGCGAACACGGTTCATATATTGGGCGTCTTCGGTAAGTTCAGACATCATCAACAATACATCCGCGAAACGCAGGTAATAGAAATCCTGAGCATGTCTCAACTGCATATCCGTGTTCGTCCAGCCGTAGATGTAGTTGAACAGACCTTTCATACCGCCACCATTATCGTATTCCAGGTGCATGTACTTCTTGTTAAAGAGCCCGGTTTCATGATCACCTTTGTCAGGCTGGTAGCCCTGTGTTCCCTCTTCGGCCACGCCTACCTGGATCACCGAACCCTTTTTCCTCAGGTCATTGTCATCCCAGTCTTCATAAAAGTCGGTATGAACGGTTCCCCATCCCCATCCTTCTCCGAAAGGTGTAAGGCCTGAGTTACCACGAAGTCCCATGAACAATGGTGCACGGTTGGTAGTCCGTTGACCCTTCGCCCAACCCCAGTCGGCAAATGAATAGCGAAGTGAGAACATCACCTCTGTGTTGCCCGTACCGATTGTACTATTGAAGCCATCCTGACCTGCCCATTGCAAATTGTTTTCTGCCGCATACGGATACTTTACCGCGCCTGCGCTCTGGTTCACATAGCTGTACGGCCACAGGTTACGGAAGTCATTCTGAAGCTGATAGCCACTGTTGTTGATCACATCAGCGAGCTCATCAATGACTTGTTGCTTTGTGATTGTACCTCCATCAGGCAGTGTGACTGCAGTGGTTGCCTGATTTTCGATATTCGTCATGTACCCCGTGTAAAACAAGTACACTCGTGCTAAGTAACCTTTCGCCACCCATACGTTTGCATGGCCATACTCCGTAGCCGGAATGGCGGCAGGACTAATGCGAGGAAGGAGTGTGATGGATTGCTGCAAGTCGGCAGCAATCTGCCCAAACGTCTCCGTGAATGTTGCACGCGGCACATCCCGTGGTGTTGTTGTGGACGTAATCAATGGCATACCACCAAAGAACTTAGCTGCGCGAAACAATAAGAAACCTCGCATAAAATACATTTCGCCAAGGACCTGATTTTTATACGCCTGTTCTTCCTCTGCACTGTCGAAGTCATCGGACAGATCAGCTTCTGCGATCTTTTCAATCACGTTGTTGGCACGGAAGATACCGTTGTAAGCTTCTACCCAAAGGTCGCGGTAGGTATCATCGTTGGGATCAACGAAATTATCCACGTTTTTTGCGCCCTGATCATCGGGTCCGCCACCACCCAACACAACGTCTTCCAGTAGCGTTGCCGTTATATGCTCCTCGGCAAAAACGTTTCCGCCTGCCAGGTATAATGTATTGTATACACCAGCCAACGCAGCATCAAAATCTGCTTTGGTTTTGTAGAACGTGTCCGTGTTCGACCCAAATCGGTTCGTTGCATCGAGAAACGAGTCGTCACAGCCGGCCAATGCAAGAAGCATAACGGCCATTGCTATATATCTGATCTTTTTCATTGTATTCATTTTCATCTTTTAGAAAGTGAGATTCACACCCAACATTACTGTGCGTGGCAGCGGATACAGACCGAGGTCTATTCCGGATGCCCATTGCATATCATCAGCGCCACCGAAGGTCACTTCAGGATCCATTCCATCATACTTTGTAAACGTGTACAGGTTGTTCACTGACATGTAGACTTGCGCGCCATTGAACCATCCCGCTTTACGTGCCAGACTTCCAAAATCATATCCAACGGTCAGGTTACTGATCCGCATAAAGTCTCCGTCATGCATGTAGATGTCAGAGATGTATTGCTGATTGCGGTGGGATACAGAGCTGAGCCGAGGAATGCGATTAGAAGTGCCTTCACCGTGCCATCTGCCGAATACCTCCGTGGTGTAGTTCTGCTCAAACTGATCTGCAAAAGAGCGGTATGAGCGCATGATCTGATGGCCGAACTTGCCCGCCATCGTGACGTTCGCATAGATACCCTTCCATGAAGCATTCAGCTGCACACCCAATTCGAAATCAGGAATCGGATTGCCAAGCATCACTTTATCTTTTTCGTCAATCTTTCCATCGTTGTTCTGATCTACGAATCGCACATCACCGGGGCGAAGACCATTGTTGTCCGCGAACTGCATCGGAAGACCTTCAGGGCCAACATACGCGTCAACTTCTGCCTGATTCTGAAGGATACCATCGGTCTTGAAGCCATAGAAATAACCGATCGGCTTGCCTACCTGAACGCGTGATACGAATGAAGTACCCTGCGATAAAACATCGGATGCTCCGTTGATGATCCCTTCAGCATTCGCGAGACGAGTCACTTCGTTCTTTACTGTCGCACCACTTACGGTAACACCATACTGCACATCTCCAACCTTGTCTTTCCAGCCAAGGATAAACTCGACACCCGAGTTCTTTACGTCACCACCATTGATCCATGGCGCTGCTGCACCGGTCGTACCCAGCACCGGAGCGCGGACCAGCCAGTCCTTGGTAATTTTCTGATACCAGTCGAGTGTAACAGACAGTTTCGAATTCAGGAATGCTGCATCAAGTCCGATGTCGAGCTGTTCAGAAGTTTCCCAACCTAAGTTCGGGTTCGGTGTATTTTCAGGGATGTAGGTAGTTGCCGAGCTAAGCTTGTTGCTTCCGAAATAGTAGCCCTGACCCAATGGAACAATATTGGTGAGGTAGCGGAATGCTCCTACGTCCTGGTTTCCATTTTGTCCCCAGCTTGCGCGAAGTTTACCATAATTGAAGAGGCTGGTAAGTCCTGACATGAATGTTTCTTCCATGAAATTCCAGCCGCCAGACACCGCAAAGAAATTACCGTAACGCTTGTCTCCGATGAAGTTTGATGAGCCATCTCTTCTTGCTGTGAAGTCCAGCAGATATTTCTCCTTATAGTTGTAAGAAATACGACCCATATACGATTGGATACCACCGCCATTGGCAGCATAATCACGACCCCAGTTGTCTACATCTGCTGTAGATGCTGGGGGAGCTGTGTTGTCGAGATACGCATAGCCAGGACCGTTGTAAAGTGGCCGAAGGCTTCTGCCTCCCACGCTGAAGTTCAATACATCGTAACGGATCTGCTCCGTACCTGCAAGTAACTGAACGAAGTGGTCATTGAAGGTTCTCTCGTAAGAAGCCGTGTTTGTCCAGGTTGTATTTGCGCCCTGGTAGGCACTCTGCTCAATTGATACAGCCGACTCCGCCCGGTTGAACTGCGAGCTTAAGCCATAAGCCGGAGCGTAATTGCGTCCGTGGCCGAACCATGAGTTGATACCGTAGGAAGAGCGGATCTTAAGACCGGCCAATGGTTCAAGTTCCCCGTACACGTTACCGATGATATTATTTCCTTTGTTCCAGTTAAAGTTGTGACGATAGAACATAGTTGCGATTGGATTCGCCTGCCCGAGGTTTACACCTTCAAGTGTTGGTGCAAAGCCGTATTCACTTGGCGATCCTTCCCAGTATGCAGGCATTAGCGGGTTGATCACCAACGCATCGTGCAAGTCGTTCCAGTAGATGTTGCCAGTACCCGTTCCGCGTGTACGCGAATTTGTAAAGGTTACGTTCTCACCAATTTTGAGGAGATCACGATCTTTGATTTTAACCAGCTTAATTTCAGTATTGAGGCGCGCAGTAATTCTCTTTAAGCCTGCATCGATAATGTCACCACCGATCATACCAGCCTGATTGAGGTAAGAGAAACCTGCACCATAGGTGATATCTTCTGATGCTCCTGTAATATTCAGCGCATGACTTGAGATCGGAGCATCTTCCTGTGTGATCTCATCCACCCAGTTCGTACCCTTCCATCCGCTCTGCAGCTTGTCCCAGACATATGTTCCGTATTCTGCGCCTAGGCCAGTGCGTTGTGTGTTAAGCCAGTTGTTGGTTTTGATTTCATTCTCCCAGTTTGTGAGCGCCTTTCCGTCATTGGCGAGGCCTTCATCCATGATGAACATGTATTCCTGCGCATTCAGCGTTGGCGGCTTCTTGTAAATGTTCTGCACACCCATGAATCCGTTGTATGCGATCTGAGGTTTTGCACCTTGCTTGCCCTTGCGGGTTGTAACAAGCACAACACCATTAGCCCCGCGCGAACCATAAATCGCAGCTGAGGCCGCATCCTTCAATACGTCAATGGATTCGATGTCTGACGGAGCGAGGTAGTTGATGTCATAACCAACCGGAACACCGTCTACAACATAAAGCGGGTTTGAGTTGGCTATCGTTCCGATCCCGCGGATGCGGACACGTGTACCAGCACCGGGTTGACCACTGTTTCGCGAAACGCTTACACCGGGTGTGATCCCCTGAAGTGCTTCCATCGCACTGCTTGTATTAAGGGCCTGCAATTTGGCTCCATCCTGGCGAATATTTGCACCGGTAACCAGCGCCTTCTTTTGTTCGCCATAGCCGATAACGACAACTTCATCAAGCGAAGTTGCATCAGGAGCCATGTCTACATTGATGGCTGTGTTTGATCCGACCGTGAATTCCTTCGTGTTGTATCCAACAAAGCTGAACACAAGTACGGAGTTCTCATTCACTCCTCCGATTGTGTAAGCTCCATCTCCATCTGATACTGTACCGGAGGATGTGCCCTTCACAATCACGTTTACACCAGGCAGAGGTTGCCCAGTTTCATCGACAATTTTCCCTGAAACCGTGCGGTCCTGGGCGAAAGCCATCGATGAGAAAAGCCACAACACAAGGGTTGCGACACTCAATCTCGAGTATTCTTTCATCGTAATTTGGGTTAATTAATTTGGTTAAGTTTAAGGGGACAGAACTTTGTTAGGTGCTGTCCCAATCTGAAAAGTAGAAGTTTTGTCAACCCAATAGTTACAAATTGATGAAAAACTTCTCGAAAACGTTTACACAATCGATTGTTGCTCATTTAAGAAACCGATTGCGAGGTCGTTTTTCAAGGTCAATCGGACTGGCAGGTGTTGAAATAATTTCAAACTAATGAGCTAACCGTTCGCTAATCAATGTACAGAACGCGAAATACCCGATCTATAAACTAATCGGACACAGCTGAAGGAAGCTAGTTGCAATATAATGCAATCGGTTACCAAACATAGATCCAAACAATATTTGCTGTGTGTTCGAACATATACTTTGTTCCGAAGTCAGCATTTTTAGCTGCTCCGGGTGCGTGATCGTAGATGGATGACGCTAGGTCTCCCACGCGCTTGTACCAAAACATACCGACTCAATGAAGATGAGATTACGTATTCTTACCGATTACGAATTGACGTAACAAGAGCAAAATTTGTGTTTGGAATCATCAGATGTCCTCGATCATAACTAAACATGCCGTTCGAATCATGGGTAATCCGGCTGGCAGTCGCGATATCATTTTTTCGCATGGATTCGGATGCAGCCAGGAGATGTGGCTGCCCTTGATACCTTACTTCGAAAAAGAGTATCGGCTTATCCTTTATGATCATGTCGGAGCAGGAAAGTCGGACACCAGTCTGCACTCCTACCATCGATACGCATCGCTTCATCAATATGCCTACGACTTGATCGAAATCTGTGAAACAATGCAGCTCCGATCGCCCATCTTTATCGGCCATTCGGTTGGAGCAACGATTGGTGCACTTGCAAGCATTCACGACCGAGATCTCTTTTCAAATCTCATCCTCATTGCAGCGTCACCTTGTTATTTGAATCGCGGTGATTACCATGGCGGATTCACATCCGAGACAATCGCAGGTTTAGTGGCGTTGCTTGAGACGAATTTTCGCGCGTGGGCCGATGTTATTACACCGGTTATTATGCAGAATGAAGATCGGCCGGAACTGGAGGCGCGCCTGAACGAAAGTTTCTGTGCCACCGATCCGGACATCGCCAAACATTTTGCGAAAGTAACATTCTTGTCTGACCATCGTGCTGACATGAAATTGGTCACGTCAAGGACCTTACTGCTGCAGTGCATGGACGACAGTATTGCTCCGCTATCAGTTGGCAAGTACCTGTCGGAGGAGATTTCGAACAGCGTGTTGGTAACGTTATCAGCTGTCGGGCATTGTCCACATGTCAGTGATGCGGCCCAAACCGCGCATGCAATTCACAATTATTTACTGGAGATAAGTGGGGCACAGAAAAATGTCAGGTCCGTTGCACATTGATTTGTCAGACATGGCCCCGTGCGGGCTCGTCTACGCTGACGCAACAGGGGGAATCCTCCAGGTTAATAATGCGTTCAGTCGGATGGTTCAGTCATTCGTTCTTCCCGTACATGGCAATCGGTTCCAAAATTACTTGTCAACGGCAAGCAAGCTTTTCTACGAGGTTCATCACCTGCCGATGCTCGCCTTACAGGGTTTTGCGAGTGAAATGATGTGCGATCTTCACGTCACTCCTACTGAGACCATTCCCGTGTGCATCATGAGCAAGGTCCATGTTTCAAAGGATGGAACGCGGTTTCATTGCCATGCCATCTTCGAACGGTCGAACGCGAGTAAGCATGAGAAAAAGCTCGTGCAACAAAAAGCGGAGTCTGACAAAGCATTACAAAAACGGACCGCTTTCATGTCTATGGCAAGCCATGAAATAAAAAACCCGTTGCAGCTGATGCAAACTGCCAGCGATCTGCTGAGTCGCGGCATGGTCAACGATGAGCAACGAAAATATCTTGACGTCTTAAGAAGTTCTGCAGACGCATTGTTGAAAGTGACTGCAGACATCATGCAGATCGGTAAACTTGATGATCCACAAATAGAGCTACTACTGAGACCCACTGACCTGTCCAGCCTTTTATCCAATCTGTCAAATTCGCTTTTGCTCAAAGCATCCGCGAAGAAATTAAAGTTAGACCTCTTCACTGATCAGCGTCTTCCGCGACTTGTGCTTACGGATGAGACTAAACTTCAAGTTGTTCTGACGAACCTGCTTTCCAATGCCATTAAGTATACCAACGAAGGGAGCATTTTACTTTCTGCTACAACGGTGCAGCTATCGGATCGGTCGGTTTCAGTAAAATTCAAAGTACAGGATACGGGCATCGGAATTCCCGGAGATAAACTCCATACAATATTCGAACTTTTCCGTCAGGTTGACGGTCGCGCCAGCGGTTTTGGTTTGGGACTTGCCATTGCTCAACGGATTGTTCGACTGCTCGGTGGTAGCTTGCATGTCGAGACTAGTACGACTGGCAGTACCTTTTGGTTCACGTCCACCTTTAATTATGTGAATGAGCAACTGGAAGAACCTACGATTGAAGCTTCCACAAGTAGTTCTAACGGGACGCGGATTTTACTGGCGGAGGACAACGAATTGAATGCAGAGCTGATTGGGAAAATGCTCGCTATATCGTCTCATTCAGTAGAAAAAGTAAGTAACGGAAAGCGTGCATGGGAACAGATCAACATGAACAAGTTTGACCTGGTGCTTGCCGATATTCAAATGCCTGAGCTGAATGGACTGGAGTTGTTGAAAAATATTCGTTCGTCTGACGATGAAGGCATCCGCAACCTACCTGTCATAATAATCTCGGGGGAGTCGGCTGTTGATCATTCCGATTTCATCAGCGAATACCGTCCAACAGACTGGCTGGTCAAGCCATTTCGGATGCAGGATCTCCTTGCGAAAATTGCTTTTCTAAAAAAGGAAATTCCCCAAACGACCCAGGAAATGTTTCCCAAGATCAGATCGCTCTGCAGCGACAATAACCAATACCGACAAGTGTTGCAAAAAACAATGGACATGCTTAATCATGATGAGCAGGCATTAAACAAGGCCGTCAGCGATGGAGACAGTTCGGCACTTCGAAAGGTGATACATAAGTTGAGTTCTTCCCTTTCCTACCTGGATGCATCCGGCCTTCGCCAGGAGCTGGCACAACTTCCGCCTGTCATGCTCGAGCACGGTTCCAACGGAATGGCTACAATTTCAATCATGGCCAATGTGAATACAAATTTCACTTCGCTGAAGCACTCGATCCAACGGGCGCTGACGAGCCACAATTGACGGAGCGAAGACATCCATCAACATTACGTGTCCATCAGCTTTTGCTCATGCACCTTTCTGAGAAGGTCGATGGCGTTCTTTGCGTCAAGCTTCTTCATCAGGTTTGCGCGATGGGTTTCCACAGTGCGTGTGCTGATAAACAATCGATCTGCAATCTGGTTACTTGTCATACCATCTGCCAGGAGCTGCAAGATGTCGCGCTCGCGGTTTGTTAACGTTACCTTTTCAACTTCGCGTGTTGTCTTTTTAATTACCGATGTGGTGTATTTGCGAAAGATAACGTCCTGAACTTCCCGGCTGAAATACTCTTTTCCTGCCAGCACCGCCTTCACTGCGTATTGAAGTTCATCTGCGCTTTCGTTTTTTATCACATAACCTTTGACCCCGAGTTCAATGCATTTACTGATGTATTCACCATCGTTGTGCATGGAAAGAATGATAATTTTTGCAGCCGGATACTGTTGCATGATCTTTTCAGTCACCTCAATTCCCGTCATATCGGGCAACGAGATGTCAAGCAACAACAATTCTGGTCTAAGTTCCTCGAATAATCTGAGCACGTCTTTGCCTGAAATGGCTTCTGCTGCCAGTTCAACGTCCTCGAGTTGACTTATCATTTGCTTTACGCCTGCACGAATAAGAAAGTGATCATCAGCGATCAATATTTTACGAAGAGCCATATATCAGTTAAGAGGGATCTGTACAATAATTAAAGTGCCTTTGCCCGGGCTTGATTCAATAGTAAATGTGCCGTCCAGCACCTGCGCGCGTTCGGCCATGTTGTATAATCCGTGATGCGTCAGCGGATCTGAAATAGCATGTTTTTCAAATCCGACTCCATCATCCTCAATCGAAAGGATGAGTGATTCGTTGTCGCACAGCAGCTGCACGCTGATTACTTGCGCGCTGGCATGTTTCACGGCATTGTTAAGCGCTTCCTGTGTAATGCGGTATATATTGACTTTTACCGATTCCGAAATCCCTTCAATGAACTCTTTTACGGGAAAGTCCACGGTCAATCCACTGCTACGCTGCACATTCTCGGAGAGGGAACGCAGGCAAGTGACGAGGTCAAAATCGCGTACGCGGGAAGGGATGAGGTTTTCCGAAATACGGATAGACTCATGGATGGCCTCATCGATCAATGCGCTGAGCTCAGCTGTTGATTTTTCGTTCGCCCCGAAGGCAAGCTGCATTTTAATTCCATTTAGCAACTGGCCAAGGCCATCATGGAGTTCCTTTGCCACACGGCTTCGTTCGTTCTCCTGCCCTTCCATAAGCGCAGCAAGCCTGTTTTTTTCAAAAAGTTTCAGCAGCTTTTGGTGTTCATACTTTTCTGTGATATCACGAAAGGTTACGATATGTCCGTTGACTACACCACTACGCTCCTGTATCACGCTGAAACTTCCTTCACCGATATGCCTGTCGACTCCGTCCCTGCCATGCAGGACAAAACCTTCCGGGAGGAAACTGCTTTTTCCATCATTCAGATTGCAACGAAAGAATGCAGGACTTTCATCGGTAGCAGATTGACTGATGTTCAACATCTTGAAAACGCTCTGGCCCACGGATGACACGGAACTGATTCCGGTGAGCTTTTCCGCTCTCGGATTCATGTACGTCACACGGAAATCAGTATCTAGCAAAATGACGGCATCATTGATGGAGTTGACAGTAGCGAAGTATTTTTCCTCCGTCCTTCGCAGATTCTTCTCCATGCTGTGTTTGTAAAGGGCCAGTTCAATGACCGTTGCGATCTGCCTGTCTTCAAACGGTTTGGTGAGATAACCAAAGGGTTCCGTTATTTTGGCGCGCTGGATAGTGCCATGGTCTGTAAGTGCCGTGATAAAGATCACCGGAACACCAAACCGTGAACGAATAACACGAGCGGATTCGATCCCATCGAGATTGCCGGCCAGCATGATGTCCATCAACACAAGGTCGGGCTGGCGGTTGCTGATAGCATCAATCGCGCCCTCACCGGTAGCCTGTGTACCGATCACTTCGTAACCTTCCGATTCCAGGATTTTCTCCAGGTGAAAAGAAACAATAAATGAATCTTCAACGATTAGTATCGTAGGTTTTGTCGCCATCATGAAAATGTATAAAGGCGATTGGGGCACGTGATGCCTTGCAACAAGCGATGTTGGCAATTGATGCCGGTGTTGATTGAACGCGAATGAAAAGACGAATCAAGTCGCGAACCACCACAAGCAGTACCATCATACATGATGAAAAACGAAGCAGTCCATCTGCGCGATGCAGTGGATGCATCAAGTTTTAATGATCTTGAGAGGGCGCGGTGGCCTACGGACATGAGTCTCATAATTCCGGGCCAAATATAGAATTACGCGCACATCATCGCGAAACTTTTTTACCTACGTAGTACTACGCATTTTCATACTGCCGAAACACACAACGGTATGACTACTGATAATTTGTTTCTACCGAAAGATAAACTAACATGCCGCCACTTTCCCAGGCTCGATCGTAGACAAGTGGGAGGCCGATCCCTGGAACAACCTGAACATTCCCAAGACGCATCGAAAACCGAACTGCGGGATTGAAAATAAGCTGCATTCGTTTTTCAATACTTCCATTCTGTTGAAACTCTTGTTCAAATAATGCAACATATTCCAGTAACAAATTTGCGCCTGGCGCAGGATGCCAGACAAAACTTACACCCGCATTTTTTTGAAATAAGTTCTTTTTGTAAATAACTTTTTCACCGTCTGCAGCACTACCATAATATTTCGACTTAATGAATTCGGTTGCACCGAGGTTATAATGTGTCACCACCTTCCTGGACAGGCGCTTTGTCATGGCAAGATTACCCTGAACACCAACAGCTCCGTTTCCAAAGCCAAGCACTGAACTTCCTGTGGGGAGAATAATGCTCAACCTCGGAATCACCATGATCCAATCATTCTCATCCATCACCTGATACCGGTATCCCAGCGACAGATCACCGAAGCCATGGGTTGACATCGGGTTAGAACCACGCTGTAAATAATTCAGCGTATAACTAAATTGATGTTTCTTATCGGTGATAGGAATTTCCTGCGTGAAAGAAAAATCGATTTCACCGTTCCTTTTCATCCAGAAAGTTGAGATGTACTGGATTACTCCCATTCCCTGGTTGAAGGCTTCTTCCAGAAAAACGGAATTGTCTTCAAGCGTCATCGGTCCATATGATGCATAACTTCCTTTTTTCAAACTCGATTGCGCCTTCGTCATTCCTGTGAGTGAAACCAAAACAAAAATTAAAGCTATTCGAATCATACACTTATAGATTATTCACAACCCATGGTGCGATCTGCGGAAGTGGAAGTATTTTATCGACCGCATTTAATTTGATTGCCTCTTTCGGCATACCGAAGACGATGCTTGTTTTCTCATCCTGTGCGACTGTCTGGGCACCCGCAATCTTGAGTTCAAGCATGCCCTTTGCTCCGTCCGCCCCCATCCCAGTCATGATTATTCCAATTGAATTGCGACCAGCATACTTTGCCGCAGACAGAAACATGACATCGACCGATGGCCTGTGCCTGTTAACCGGCTCTCCATCGCGGACTTCGACATAATAACGTGCACCACTCCGCTTCACTTCGAGATGTTTGTTCCCCGGTGCTATAAGCGCCTGACCTTTCAAGATACTCTCCCCGTTTACGGCCTCCCTCACGGTAATTTTGCAGATTCGGTTTAGTCTGTCAGCAAACGATTTTGTAAAGGACTCGGGCATATGCTGCACGATTACGATTCCCGGACAATCGATCGGCATGGCCTCTAAAAATTGAAGAATAGCTTCGGTTCCTCCGGTAGAGGCACCAACCACAACAATTTTCTCTGTTGTGCGGATCATGCTAAAATTCTGGGCAGGCTTATCAGCAACAGCATGTCGCAATACAAGACCCGCTTTTCTTTTGATCACAGCTTTGGACGCAGCCTTGACAACTTCAATAATTCGCAGCTCGGCATCAGAAAGGTAATCACGATTCCATACCGGTTTTTTTAGTACGTCAATTGCTCCTAACTCAAGCGCATGAATGGCGGTTTCTGTTCCCTTGGCAGTGAGGCTTGAGATAATCACGACTGGAATAGGATGCTGCGACATGATCTTCTTCAGAAATGTGATTCCATCCATACGCGGCATCTCAACATCAAGGGTGATGACATCAGGAAGCTCATGACTGATCTTCTGAGCCGCAATGAATGGATCGGAAGCTGTGGCAAGCACTTTCACTTCGGGGTCAGATTCAAGAATGTGCGCAAGCGTCTGCCGAACGACAGCCGAGTCGTCAACAATTAACACACGGATCTTTTTCCTGCTCATAGGCCAGAGGTATTATTCCGTGCTCTTTTTGTAGAGTGGAAGTGTGGAAAACAAACCAATCTGCAGCGTGTGATTGTTTTCAATCTTATTACGTGAAGTGCCTGTTGATGAATCAAGGGATCTGAGCTGAACAAGTTGATTTAGATACCCAACCTCCACCTTAACCTGCGGTGTCAGCGTTAAGCCAACAGCACCATACAGTCTGTTCTGATCGAAAATATTATAGGCAACCTCTTTTCCGAAGTTGACAAAGATTTCATCATAGAGGGCAAGGAATACAGGGTACTCGCCACGCGTGACGTTTATCGTGGCTTTAGCCATGTAACGAAACCGATTTTCATATCGGCCGTTCCTGAATTCACCCGTAGCTCCGTTGCCGATCATGCGCTGCTCAAGCCTATAGCGATGCGCCAGTTTCAGCTTGCCAATCGGTTGAGTAGTTAGAAATTGTTGCCAGGTCCGATGCTCAGGAAATGCATTGGCTACCGGGAAATCACCGTATGGATGTGTTTCAACATACGCATATCCGCCCGTGATGCGATGGTTAGATTTCGTGTAAAAATCAAGACCCACCCGGACAAGCAGTTGCTGACTTTTGGAAAACAAATCATTTCTCCGAAGCTGAACTTCAGCATGTACTCCGATGTGGTCGGAAACTTTGTGATTTCCAAAATACATCAGCCACGAGTTTGTATTTGAAGAATTTGCCCGCGTTACCTGGGCATGAAGTAATGGGCTAATGCTTAAAGTCCCAAACAGAATAGCGCAAAACGATATAAAACGAACCATATGTTAAATTTTTACCAATAGAATTTAGCTGTTAACAAACTTCATAAGAACCTGGCCGGTTTGTGTGTTGAACAATATTTTGCGGCCAACCTTTCCACCAGCATTTGATGCAACAACCGGTATGCCGAGCGTTGTGAGTGTGTCGTTAGCCACCAGCACATTACGTTTACCAATGGAAAAGTATCCAAGCTCGCCAAGTTGATCTGCTCCTCCGAAAACTTTCGCGACTAACGTCTTTTCACTTGCGCCTAACGCGACCATGCGCTCAAGTAGTTTTTCGATGGCGATATTGCCGTACTTAACTGTAGCAAGTCCTTCGCCATCCCATAGCGGTAGCATGAAGTGATTCATTCCACCGAAATTGAGTTTTTGATCGTAGAGACAAACAGAAACACAAGAGCCCAATACAGTCTGGATCTCGGTTGGTCTTCGCGCTGCATACAATGTGGAAGCGTACAAAAAATGATGCTCTAAATCTTTCCCGACTACCATCAGAGTACCACGTCATTCCCAAACAGAAATTCGTTCCAGTTTTCAGAAGCATCAGACGAGTTATATCCCAGGAGTTGAAGGGCGGGAATGAACACACTAAACTCGCTCCCGTCTCCGACAGCACTGGCTAATGTTACGTTGCCGCCCATTGCCTCCGCGACCTCCTTAGCGATGGATAAACCAAGCCCCTGACCAGCGTGGATCTTTGTACTACCCTGATCCAGTTGGGTGAAACGCTCGAAGATTTTCCTGTGATCCTTCTCGTCAATACCCGAACCATAATCCCTGATCGTCAGGCTCAGATATTCCTCGGAAACGAAAATGACTACTTCCACTCGCCCACCCTCCAGGCTAAATTCAATTGCGTTTGCAATCAGGTTTAAGGCGATGAGGTGAATCATGTAGGCGTCCGAACAAAACATCAATTCCTTACCACGATGATCAACGTCCACGTCAATCCGTTTCTTTTCAATTTTGAAAGCCAGCGCGTCATTGACCTCTTCCAATAATCTTGCAACGTCAACAAACGCAGGATGCGGTATCATCGCACCGGCTTCAATCTCTGCAGCAGCAAAGATGTTTTTCATCTGAAAGTCCAGGTTAAATATTTCATTATGGATTAGGAACGCGTAGCGCGACAGTTGCTGTCGATCAAGCGTTTCCCCCTGCAGCATTGCCTTTGAAAGTCCCAGCACAGACGCAACCGGATTATTAATTTCATTCCTGATGTTTGACAGGAAATGCGATTTCATCTGCTCTGACTGCTTCAATTTCGCGCTCACCGCTTCCAGTTCCCGAAACATGGCAACTTCCGTCAGGGTATTCTTCTTTTGGCTCAGCCTGCTTCGAAGCAGTTCAACGAGCTCATCATCGGTCAGGTGCATGGATTATAACTTTTGAAAAATTGTTGGTTTGATCTGCTTCACGGGTACCTTCATGTGATAGATCGATTCAGAGTGACCGATAAACAAGTATCCACCCGGCCGAAGGTGCGCAAGCAGTTTGTTAACTACTTCTTCCTGGGTTTTGCGGTCAAAATAGATCAGTACATTTCGGCAGAAAATAATATCCTGGCTGTAGTCTGCATCAAGCACATCATCCATCAGGTTCATGCGCTTGTAGCTAACCTTGCTTCGCACATGCGAACTCATACGCACGGTAGGATTTTCCTGATCCTTGCTGCGAAGCAAATAACGCTTACGCAACTCCGGAGCTATGTCCGTGATAATTCGCTCAGGATAAATCGCAGCAACAGCGCGCGTCAATGCCTTAGTCGAGATATCGGTTGCAGTAATGCGGTAATCGATTGAGTGATGGCGACCGAATTCTTCCATGACCATAGCAATGGTGTAAGGTTCCTCACCGGTGGAACAGGCCGAGCTCCAGATCTTGAACGTGCGAGACAATCCTTCCGAGATAAATTCGGGCAAAACATGCTGCTGCATGAAATGAAAGTGAACAGGCTCTCGAAAGAAATCGGTCTTGTTTGTGGCCACGGCATCAATCATGTGCACCAACTCTTCTTTCGCCCCATTCGAACTCATTACGTAATCACAATAGGCGGTGAAGTTTTGAAGGTTGAGTTGCGTAAGTCTTCGCTGCAACCGACTTTCGACCAAGACCTTTTTGCTGATCGACAAGTTGATGCCGCACGACTTATAAATAAATGCGCTGAGCCTATCGAATTCGGTGGACGACAGCCGCACCGATGGAGATGCGGCCGTCATTACTTTAGTACTTTTCGTATCCATTATCGAGGTGATCAGCACCATTACCATTCGAACTTACTGCAAGGTCAAGCGTCACCCCTTTCTTCACGACTTGCTTGGCAGCAGGCTTGTGAATTTGCTGCACGACCGGCTTCGCTTGCTTTGCTGCGCGTTTAACGGTTTGACTGCCATTTCCATGCTTGTCGATCCGGAAGAAGGAAATTGTTTCGCGCAAATGATCAGCCTGGCTTGATAGCTCCTCTGAACTCGTTGCCATTTCTTCTGACGCTGCAGCATTCTGCTGGATAATCTGGTTGAACTGCTGGATAGCGTTGTTCACTTGTTCTGCTCCCGTATTTTGTTCCAGGCTGGCCGCGGAGATTTCCTGCACAAGCTTGGCGGTGCTTTGAATGTTAGGCGCAATCTGTTCAAGCAACTTGCCAGACTTGTCAGCGATTGAAACGCTCGAAGAGGATAGGTCATTGATTTCCGCTGCTGCCACCTGGCTTCTCTCGGCAAGTTTGCGCACTTCCGCTGCAACTACCGCGAAACCTTTGCCATGATCTCCTGCACGAGCCGCCTCAACCGCAGCATTCAACGCTAACAGGTTAGTCTGCCGTGCGATTTCACCAATGATCGAAATTTTATCTGCGATCTTTTTCATTGAGTCGACCGTCATGTTAACAGAACGGCTTCCCTCCTGCATGTCTTCAGCCGCCTTCAGTGCGATCTTCTCCGTCTGCTGGGCATTGTCTGTATTCTGTTGAATATTGGATACCATTTCTTCCATGGAAGATGAAATCTCTTCTGCTGACGCAGCTTGTTCCTGCGAACCTTGTGACATCTGTTGAGAGGTAGAGCTCATTTGGTTGCTTGCCGTTGCTATGTGATCTGAAGCTGTTGCAACAAATGTCAAAACCTCTTTCAGTTTATCCACCATCGCCTTGAGATAATCCAAAAGATCACCAATCTCATCACGGGATGTATTTTCAATCGTCACCGTGAGATCACCTTCCGCAACTGCTCGTATCGCGTTCTTTGCTTCGTTGATGGATTTGGAAATCGATGTGATAATCCAAAAGGAAATAGCGACCGAAATGACGACTGACATCACCAGAAGAATGATCATGTTGCGTTTTGCATCATCGTAAAGTGCATCGGTTTCAATTTTAGCCTGGGCCAATGCAGCTTC